>NZ_CP011924.1:1935833-2239166 GCF_000238315.3 Pseudoalteromonas piscicida | reverse complement strand
CGGCATTGAGTGGTAGATGTAAACGCTCTGATAGAATGCTCGCTGCTGTTGCCCCCATGTGTACAGATGGTCCTTCTCGACCAACAGAGAAACCACTGATCAAAGCAACGGCACCACCAAAAAACTGGTTCGCAGAATTCCAAATTGGCATATGACCGTAGTGGTGTTTGATCCGGTTGATCACATATGGAATGCCCAAACGGTAATGCTTAAACCCGGTTAAGGCGGCAAAGACCGCGATGAGTAGCGCAGCAAGCACAGGCAAAAATAGCCGATGTAGCTCAGAAAGCTCGGTAAAGTCATCAGGTTTATCGAGAAATGTGCCTTGGATTAATTCAATAGTAAGACGAAAAGCAATGATAAGTATCGCCGCAAGCAGGCCAGCACCGGCACCAAGTAGGCACAGTTGCGCTGAAGTTTTAGGTTTTGCAAGGCTTCGTCTTAATGTATCCAACGACATGAACGTCATTCCACAATAGTAAACCGTTTAAGAATATCAAATTTTTTACACTAAGTCCTTGTGCTAACGCAACTTAACTGAGGCAATAGTCTTATTTCCTTTGGTTTAGCATATAGATACCAATTTATATCAATATACATTCAATAGCAGGTTAGGTGCAGAGTTAAAAATCTCTCTATGACAAAAAATAAATAGAAACCTTTTGACAGGTGAACGGCGAGTTCTTTCCTCCAAAAATAGATCATTTATCAAAGATAATTGGTACAAACGCTATACTTGATTAAAATACTCAGGTATTAGATAATTTGCAGATTACAGGATTAGGGGTCTAAATCTATGTCTGAACAATTACCAATTCAGTTTTCTGACGCTGCCGCAAGCCGCGTAAAGGAACTTATTGAAGAAGAAGAGAATGCCAATCTTAAGCTACGCGTGTATGTAACGGGTGGCGGTTGCTCAGGCTTTCAATATGGTTTCACTTTCGATGAAAAAGTAAATCCAGGTGATTTGGAAATCGTAAAAAACGGTGTCACTATGGTTGTCGATCCTATGAGTATTCAGTATTTAATCGACGGCATCGTGGATTATACTGAAGGGCTTGAGGGCGCACGTTTCTTTGTGAACAATCCCAATGCAACAACCACTTGTGGCTGTGGCGCAAGTTTCAGCGTCTAGACTTTATTCGCACTACGTTCCACTAAAGAGTCATGCGTTTGTCATGGCTCTTTTTGTTTCTACCCATCACAACTCAATTTGCTTTATTCGTCACAAACTACCTGTTAAATACATCATTAAGACAAAAAAGCCTAAAACAAAAGATGAAAATACTAAGATGTAGATAAAGCCTTTTTTCCCTTGCTTAAGCGGCACGCCGTTAGAACGAAGGAAGTAAATCCAGCCTAAGCACAATAGAATTGGCAGTAAAAACAGTAATCGAATCATCTAGTAATAGCCTCTTTTTTAACCACTTAGTAAATGTTAGCTGTAAGTTTTTATTTTTTAAAGAAAAATAATTTATTTCAAATACTGGTACATTTTTTAAAAAATTTGTTAAAGTGTTACTGGATATTACAACCCTTAATGAATTAAGAAAAAGTAAAAAATTAATTAGGTGTTACTCGTGTTTTAGTCTATACCTAATTGGGTACATAGGGACAAGTTAACATTTTGTCTACGTGTTACTGGTTTGGTATAACTTATCGCAGCTAGCTGGTAAGTTGTACCGCATTCGGGGTAAACTGTAAGCTTGATCGAGTTCTAAAGACAAAATGCTGAGTTCATACAGGCTTAACATTTTGCATTGTAGAGTTCCTCGATAAGCTACAACTGTAATATTTAGATAATAACTAAATGAGACGGGCATATTTCATTTAGATAATTTAGTCTTTCATCTAGTAGGAGATGTTTAATTATGATGGGTAAAACGGTTTCTTCTGAAGAAAACGGCAAACTAACGAAGTGGCTAAAATCAAAGCGCCACGAGAAAGGTCACACAATGCGTAGTCTTGCGCAGGTGTTAGGTACGCCTCATTCATTCATCGGTAAAATTGAAAACCAAGAGCGTCGATTGGATGTCATTGAGTTTTTACGTTACTGCGAAGTGTTAGAAGTTGATCCTTATGAAGGCTTACAGCTAATCAAAGAAGATCAATAAGTGTTTAGTTAGCAAGAACGTAAAAGGTGCAAGGACCTGCACCTCTAGCTTTTGTTAGCATGATACGCCTTTTCAATAGCATAAAGCTTGTGCCGAATTAAATATAAAAACAATAATGACGGAAGCACCATAAGCGCAGTTAGCGCGAAGAAGAGTGCCCAATTACCTCCAAGCAAATCATCTATCACAAAACCACTATAGCCTGATAGCACGGTACGGCCTAAGCTACCAAGTGATGCAAGTAAGGCATAGTGGGTTGCGCTAAACGCTCTATCACAAAGCATAGAAATAAACGCCACCATTGCTACCAGTGACCAAGCTTGGGTAAAGCCGTCCACCACAATTGCTAGCGCGTATAGATGTTCTTTAGGGCCTGCAATCGCAATCCAAGAAAACATTAAATTTGATGCGGCCATTGCAACACCACTAACAAATAGGCCCTTCACGATACCGTATTTATGGTTAAAGATACTGCCAAGAAAAGCAAATACGATAGTGATCACACCGGTACCAAGCTTTGAATATTGCCCAATTTGGGTGTTTGTAAAACCGACTTCTTTATAAAATACGATGGACATACGGGCTAAAAAGGCCTCTCCTATCTTAAATAGGAAAATAAAGGCGAGTAGGGCGCATGCCGTTTTAACCCCATTTTTTTCAAAAAATCGCTTAAAGGGTTCAACCAGAGTCACGGCAAGCCAGGCATAGATCTTTTTAGAAGCATTTGATGAAGCGCTGTGGTTAAGTTTTTGCTCGTAACTCTTCTGTAGCTGTGCCTGTACTTGCTCGCGATGAGACTTTGGTTCTTTTGCCAACAAAGTGACAACTAATAAACACACTACGATGACGCTTAGCATCTGATAGATAATGGGCCAACTAAAGCCGGGTAAATCAGCCATAAAGAACGGAATTGCACCGAGTAAGGCATAGCCAGACCACCAACCTGAAGTCGCCATCGCTGCCGCTGCTGTTGCCTTTTCACTTTCGTCTTCTGGTAAAATGTCGATGCGATAAGCATCTATTGCAATATCTTGGGTAGCTGAAAATAACGCAATAATAAAGCACAATAATGCAGCATGCGAAAGATGGTCTTTAATTGAAATAGTGGCTAATGCAAAGGTGGCAACAATAATAATAAACTGGCAACTTGCTATCCAGCTTCGTCTTTGCCCTAAGCGATTATACAGCAGGGGAATTTTTATGCGGTCAACGAGTGGGGACCACAAAAAGTTAATTGTATAGGCGCCATATACTAAGCCAAATAGGCCAATGGTGCTACGGCTTAACCCTTCATCTTTAAGCCAAGCTGACATCACCGAGCCAATCAATACCCAAGGAAAACCGCTACTTATTCCAAAAGCAAAGACAGTTAATAGATGTTTGTCTTTGTAATAACCAAGATATTGCGAAAAGCTAGATGATATCAACATAAAAGGGTATTACTCTGGCTGCTTTAATACTTCGACTGAAAGAATAATGACGGGCTCTTTGGGTATAAAGGTATAGCCAAGCTTTTCATTGTAGCCGGTTTCCACCTTCATAATTGCGTCCAGTGTTTCATAGCCTTCAGAGACGTTTCCGAACACGGCAAAACCCCAGCCTCTACCCGGGTTCAAGTGATCGTTGTCATCCATATTAAAGAAAAACTGTCTGGTACCTGAGTGTGGTTTGTTGTCTTGGTAGGCCATGGCAATGGTATACATATCATTTTTCAAACCATTACCGCTTTCATTGAAGATAGCTTCGCGCTCAAACATACCATCGTACTCTTTGTCGTAACCTCCACCTTGGATAACAAAGTCTTTTTCGTTGGCTTCATCACGCTCAACTCGATGAAAGACAGAGCCGTTATAGTCTTTATTGATAACGTAAGTTAAAAAGTTATTTACTGTGATAGGCGCTCTCGATCTGTCTAGTTCGACAATAATCGGCCCTTTACTGGTATTGATCTGAACTCGAGGGAATAGATTATTCTTTTGTACGAATTTACCGTTCATTTCGGCAAATACATTCATACTTAATAATAGGACGGTTAAGCTTAGAATTATTTTTTTCATTAACTTCCTCTCACAAATTGAATAAATTCAGGATCTTGAACGATTCGAGTAACAACCTGTTGAGCTAGGTTGTTGAGCTGCTCTTCGACTTTGGCTTGGTCGTGTTTTAGTGGGCCATTTAAATTAGCACTACCTTTATATTGCTTTTCGAAACTGCGAGCGCCTTGCTTTATCAGTACGGTGACGTCAGCTTCAGCATCACTTTGATGAGTCGAGAAAGATTCATCAATAATGGCTTTAAAGCGATTGATATTCACAGTGATTTGCGCAGCAGCGACCGGTGTTATTTGCGCGCCATGTGCGGTGAGTGCTTGCGTTAATACCTGATTGAAATTAACTGGTAAATTAGCATCAGGTACGTAAAGTGCGGGCTCTTGGTTTTTCACGCGAATGGTGTATTTTGTGGTTCGTAGATCGTTTACTTTGACCGCCACGTTGGCGGCAAGCGCGTTTGACGAAGGTCCTTGATACTCCGGATGAAGAATGACACTGCGTGGTGAGCTTTCACAGCCCACGAGTATCAAGGTTAGCAAAATAATCAGCAATGAAAAACGCATGAAGTTAGCTCCTCTTTATTGCACTTAAAACAGTGAATTTTTTGTTGTTGCCTAGTGTCTTGCTGTTACCGAACAAACGCTTGAGTTTGTCGTCGTATTCCAAGTGGCGGTTACCGATAATTCTTAACTCTCCCCCTTGGCGAAGCGCAGCCTTAGCTTGTAAAAACATCTGCCAAGCAATGTGATCGGTGATTGCGTTGGCCTGATGGAATGGTGGGTTACACAGTATCAGATCCGCACCGTAATTTTCAAAACCCGTAAGGCAGTCGTTTTGAACGAACTGACAATCAGCGACACGCTCGGGTAGGTTATCCACGACATTTTGCTCCGCGCTATGCACCGCCATCGCGGACTCGTCGATAAAGGTGACGGTGGCATTTGGCATTTTTGCGAGCGTCATCAATCCGATGACACCATTACCGCAGCCAAGATCAATGACCTTCAATGGCTTTTTCCCCATAGGGAGGTAATTGATAAAAAAGCGTGCGCCTATATCAAGAGAATCTCGTGAGAAAACATTTGCTTCATTCGACAAGGTAAAATCGGTTTTTTCCAGCGGCCAAGACACAGGGAATTTACTATCAATGGCTTTGGCTGACGTCTTGCTGAACACCAAACGCGATTTTTTTACCGCTAAGCTAGTCGTTGGCTCCGTCAAAAAGTGGCTAAAGCTTTTTAATGTTGAGGTGTGAATTTCTTTTGCTTTGCCAGCCGCAATGACGGGAATGTCTATAGTCAATTTACTTAACTGTGCAAGTTGCGCTTGCAATAGCCCTGAGTTTTTGGGAATTTTTATTAATATCAGATCGATATCCTTTGGCAGCTCATCCATGCTAGTGAGTACATCAACCTTAGCGTCCGCAAGTTCGTTGGCCTCTAAATTATACTCATAGGCGAGGGTACTCACATAAGAGTCGGTCACTACCGTACAGTGCTTGTCAGCAAGTGCACAGCATAATGCGCCAAAACTATCGTTGAGAATGAGAATACGATTTGCATCGCGGTGATGTTCAAAGACATAATCTAACAGGTATTCGTCGGCTGAATCCCAAGCTTGTAAGCTACGATTTTTTTGATCGAGTGGAAACCTATGTAGCGTAAAAGGGTTTCCGGCTAGAATTGCATCAGTCGTCATGTGAATGTTCTATAAATAAAAGCAGCGGGTAGTTTAACATGAGAGCAGTAGACAAAGCACGGAACTTGCCGTGCGGTTTTAGCTATCAAGCACAGGCTATTAGCTTCGATAAAAGTCTAGCGCTATATAATGTACTACTGAATAGCCTTGCGTGGCAGCAAAATACCATCACCTTATTTGGTAAGACCCATCAAACGCCTCGACTTGAACGATTTATTGCCGACCCTGACGTGCATTACAGTTATTCTGGAAAGCGACTTGAAAATGCTCCTTGGCCTTCGGTATTGCTGGGGATCAGACAAACGCTAGAACGCAGATTTAATATGCCTTTTAATGCAGTATTGGCTAATTTTTATCGTGACGGTCAAGACAGTATGGGCTGGCACAGTGATGATGAACCTGAACTCGGTTTGACGCCCATAATTGCTTCACTGTCGCTTGGCGCGACCCGTAAATTTAAAATACGCCACAAAGTAAGTCACTCTGTAACTGATATTCTATTGGAAACAGGCAGCTTATTGGTAATGCAAGGTGATAGCCAGCGCGACTATCAACATGCTTTGCCAAAGCAGGCCAAGGTGACTCAGGGGCGTATTAATCTCACTTTTCGAAGTGTTGGAAATACGCGCTGAACGGCGTATAGTAGCGTCACGAATTGCTCTAGGAGACAAAGTATAATGTCAATGCAATCACAGATTTATGACAAAATAGCTGAAGCCGTTGCGTGCAAGCATCTGAACGTTATCAATGAAAGCCATATGCACAGCCGTGGCGAAGAGTCTCATTTTAAAGTCATTGTTGTAAGCGAACAATTTATCGGTCAGCGGCTGCTGCAGCGTCATCGAAAGATCAATGAAGTGCTAAAAGATGAGCTGCAAAACCATATTCACGCTTTGGCCATTCATGCCTATACACCAGAAGAGTTTTCAGACAAAGAAGGTCAGACGCCAGAGTCACCAAAATGTTTGGGTGGTTCTAAGTTTGATAGCTGATCAGATGTGTGTTTTACATATCTGCCAGTACACTACGCAGTAATTTTAATAAAGTGAGACCAATCTCACTTTTATTTTGTATCAAATCAATGGATAGGATCTCTTATGGTCATCAAACCAAAAATTCGCGGATTTATTTGTACTAATGCGCATCCAGTAGGCTGTGCTGCACACGTTCAAGAACAGATTGAATACGTAAAACAACAAGGCCAAATCGAAAATGGTCCTAAAAATGTATTAGTAATTGGTGCATCGACAGGTTATGGCTTGGCATCGCGTATCACGGCTGCATTTGGTGCCGGTGCGAAAACGTTAGGTATCTTCTTTGAAAAAGAAGGCTCAGAGAAGAAAACCGCGTCAGCGGGTTGGTATAATACGGCTGCCTTCCAACAAGCTGCAGAAGAAGCGGGTTTGTGGTCGAAAAATATCAATGGCGATGCATTTTCTGATGAGTTGAAGCAAAAAACCATCGACACCATCAAAGCTGAATTGGGTAAAGTAGATTTAGTGGTATATAGCCTTGCGTCTCCTCGTCGTAAAGACCCTAAATCTGATGAAGTTTATTCTTCAACACTTAAGCCAATTGGCTCAGCTATCACAACTAAAAACCTGAATACTTCTAAGCGCGTCATTGATGAAATGACAGTTGAAGCTGCTAACGAAGACGAAATCGCCAATACGGTGAAAGTGATGGGTGGTGAAGACTGGGAACTTTGGATTGATGCGCTTAAGCAAGCAGATGTACTGGCTGATGGTTTCAAAACAACGGCATACACTTATATTGGTAAAGAGTTGACTTGGCCAATATACGGCCACGCAACGATTGGTAAAGCAAAAGAAGACTTGGATCGTGCGACGCTGGCAATTCGCGAAACCACTGCTGATATTAAAGGCGAAGCTTATGTGTCTTCACTGAATGCAGTAGTGACGCAGGCAAGCTCTGCTATTCCAATTATGCCTCTTTATATCTCTGCACTATTTAAAGTGATGAAAGGTGATGGAACTTATGAAGGGACAATCGAGCAAATTCATGGGCTGTTTACTGAAAATCTATATGGTCAATCGCCACGCTTTGATGATGGCGGTCACTTGTTCCAAAACTATAAGGAACTAGAAGACGGCGTTCAAGCTCGTGTGCAAACTATTTGGGATACTGTTGATACTGATACAATTGATGAATTGACGGATTATGTTGGTTATCACAACGAATTCTTGAAGCTATTCGGCTTCGGAGTTGACGGCGTAGATTACGAAGCTGATGTGGATGCAACGGTAGAAATTAGTCACCTAGTTTAATTTCACGGTTTTTGATCTCACTGTTTTTGATTTTGCGGGCAAAGTGCTACTTGGTACTTTGCCCGTTTTTGTTTGACCGTGAATTTTTACTTATTTTGTAGATTAGGGTAAGAAAAATTTTATCTATGCAACTTTGGTCTATACTCCCTCCAGTGATGGATTTTTCAACTAATCTAAATCCACGTTAAAGTCGTATTAATTTCATAATTCCACTCGCATACTCAGTACGATTAATGTTAAAATCAGAGAAATATGTGAGGACTTTTATCACGACGCTGCTTTTTTGTGCGCGTTGAGGGGTATTTTAAAGGGGCTTGTTTGGGAACCCTATCCGGACTCATAACTTTCTGCTCTTTATACCTAATACTTAGTACAAACGAGGTGGCGCTGTGGTGACTAAAGATATTTTCAGTTTCTTTCCGTTAATGTAATGCAAGTGCGTATGATCAACATAAAAAAAGGTCTGGACTTACCAATAGAGGGCGCACCTCAGCAAGTTATTCATGATGGTTCTGCCGTCAAACGAGTAGCTGTGCTAGGTGAAGAATTCATCGGTATGCGTCCTACCATGCATATTCGTGTGGATGACCAAGTCAAAAAAGGCCAAGTTCTTTTTGAAGATAAAAAGAACCCAGGCGTCAAGTTTACTGCGCCAGCTTCTGGTGTAGTTAAAGAAATTAACCGTGGTGCTAAGCGTGTACTTCAATCCGTTGTGATCGAAGTTCAAGGCGACGAGCAAATCACTTTCGAGAAGTTTTCAGCTGCTGATTTAAGCAACTTAGACTCTGAAAAAGTGAAGGAAGTGCTAATCGAGTCTGGTCAGTGGCCAGCGCTTCGTGCACGTCCATTCAGCCGTGTCGCTGTGCCGAGTGCAACACCTAGCTCAATCTTTGTGACAGCAACAGATACTAATCCGTTAGCAGCAGATCCTGCTGTTATCATCGCAGAAAACGTGGAAGCGTTTGAAGCGGGTCTAGCGGTTGTATCTCGTTTGACTGAAGGCAAAGTATTTGTGTGTAAGAAAGCGGGTGCTAACGTACCTAGTTCTTCTATCTCACAAGTAGAAGTTCATGAGTTTGCAGGTGTGCACCCAGCAGGTAACGTGGGTACTCACATTCACTTCCTAGATTCTGTAGGTACAAACAAGCAAGTTTGGCACATTGGTTACCAAGATGTCATCGCGTTTGGTAAGTTGTTCCTGACAGGTGAAATCTACTCAGACAGAGTTATTGCTCTAGCAGGTCCTCGAGTTAAGAACCCTCGCTTAGTAAAAACTCATGTCGGTGCGTCGCTAACAGATTTAGTTGCAGGCGAGCTTGAAGACGGTGATAACCGAGTCATTTCTGGCTCTGTGTTAGCTGGTAAAACAGCAACTGGCCCTCACGCTTACCTTGGTCGTTACCATACTCAAGTATCAGTTTTACTTGAAGGTCGCGAGAAAGAGCTATTTGGCTGGATCGCTCCTGGTAGTGACAAATTCTCCGTAACACGTACATTCATTTCACACTTAACACCTAGCCGTTTGTTCAAGATGACAACGTCTACTGGTGGTTCTAAGCGTGCGATGGTACCAATCGGTAACTATGAGCGTGTTATGCCACTCGATATTTTGCCAACGCTATTATTACGTGATCTTATTTCACGTGATCTAGATTCTGCGATTTCGTTGGGTGCACTAGAGCTAGATGAAGAAGATTTAGCACTATGTACTTACGTATGTCCGGGCAAATATGAGTACGGTTCAATCCTACGCGATTGCCTGACTACTATCGAGAAGGAAGGTTAAAAATGGCCTTAAAGAAATTTTTAGAAGACATTGAACCTCACTTTGAACCTGGTGGTAAACACGAGAAGTGGTACGCGCTTTACGAAGCCGTAGCAACTATCTTCTATACTCCTGGTTATGTAAACAAAGGTGCAACGCACGTTCGCGATAATATCGACCTAAAACGTATTATGATTTTAGTGTGGATGGCGACGTTCCCAGCAATGTTCTTTGGTATGTTCAACATCGGTCACCAAGCTGCGCTTGCACTAGGTAACGGTTTTGAGCTTGCTAATACTTGGCAGGTAGCTATCTTCCAAGCGCTTGGTGGTGAATTAACTGCTGATGCAGGTTGGGGCGCCAAAACGTTCTACGGTGCGTGTTTCTTCTTGCCTATTTACGCTACCGTGTTCGCGGTTGGTGGCTTCTGGGAAGTGTTATTCGCATCAGTTCGTAAGCATGAAGTAAATGAAGGTTTCTTCGTAACTTCGGTATTATTTGCGCTTATCCTGCCTGCGACAATTCCTTTATGGCAAGCTGCTTTAGGTATTACGTTTGGTGTTGTAATCGCGAAGGAAATCTTCGGCGGTACTGGTCGTAACTTCTTAAACCCAGCACTTGCAGGCCGTGCGTTCTTATTCTTCGCATACCCTGCTGACATTTCTGGTGACACAGTGTGGACAGCTGTTGATTCGTTCTCTGGTGCAACTTACCTAGGTCAAGCAACTGCAGGTTCACTAGACTACAGCAATATGGACCTTTGGTTTAATGCGTTTTATGGCTTTATCCAAGGCTCTGTAGGTGAGACATCAACACTAGCAATCTTACTTGGTGGTTTGTTCCTGGTTTATGTTCGTATCGCTTCATGGCGCATCGTACTAGGTACATTCATTGGTATGGTTGTAATGTCATTCGTTCTAAATGCAATTGGCTCTGAAACAAATGCTGCGTTTGCTATGCCTTGGCATTGGCACTTAGTACTTGGTGGTTTTGCATTTGGTATGTTCTTTATGGCAACAGACCCTGTATCTGCGTCTTTCACAGACAAAGGTAAGTGGTTATACGGTGCGCTAATCGGTGTAATGGTTGTGCTTATCCGTGTTGTTAACCCGGCATACCCAGAGGGCATGATGTTGGCAATCCTATTCGCTAACCTTTTTGCTCCACTATTCGACCACTTCGTAGTGCAGTCTAATGTGAAGAGGAGATTGGCACGTGTCAACTAATAATGAATCAATGGGCAAAACGCTTGGCGTAGTTGTTGGCTTATGTTTAGTGTGTGCAATCGTAGTATCTTTTGCTTCGGTTCAGCTTCGCCCTATGCAACAAGCAAACAAAAACGAAGATATTCAACGTAACATTTTAGCCGTTGCTGGCTACGATAAAGTTAAAAACGTATCTGAAGTTTTTAACCAAAATATCGAATCACGTGTTGTTAGTCTTAAAACAGGTGAGTTTGTAGAAGACGTTAAAGCGGAAACTTTTGACTTTGAAGCGACTAAGTTTGATGCCAAACGTAGCTACAAGCTTTCAAAAGCAGAAGACAAAGCGGGTATTCAACGTATCACAAATAACTCTCCAGTTTATTTTGCAAAAGATGACCAAGGTAAAGTGTCTACTATCATTCTACCAATCCAAGGTTATGGCCTTTGGGGTGTGATGTATGGCTTCCTTGCGCTAGAAGCTGATGGTGAGACGATTAAGTCAATCAACTTTTATAAGCACAGCGAAACTCCAGGTCTTGGTGGCGAAATCCAAAACCCTAAGTGGACTGCACTTTGGGAAGGTAAAGAGCTTCCTATCGATGTAGTTAAAGGTAGTGCTGGCGGTAACGAACACAAGGTAGACGGTCTATCTGGTGCAACACTTACTTCTAACGGTGTTGATCACACAGTTGATTTTTGGACAAGCGACAAAGCGTTTGGTCCATTCCTTGCGAAAGTACGTAAAGGAGCATTGAACTAATGGCTAATGCAAAAGAAATGAAGGAAGTCTTGTTTGGTCCTGTTTTTGCAAACAACCCGATTGCACTGCAAGTGTTGGGGATCTGTTCTGCACTAGCGGTAACTTCAAGCCTTAAAAATGCACTTATCATGTCAATCGCGTTGACATTGGTTACTGCGTTTTCAAGTTTATTTATCTCAATGATCCGTAACCACATTCCTTCAAGTGTGCGTATCATTGTACAAATGACGATTATTGCATCATTAGTAATCGTTGTAGACCAAGTGCTTCAAGCGGTTGTTTACTCAACAGCAAAAGAACTATCAACGTTCATCGGCCTTATCATTACTAACTGTATCGTAATGGGTCGTGCAGAAGCATACGCAATGAAGTCACCACCAACAATGTCGTTCCTTGACGGTATTGGTAACGGCTTAGGTTACTCTGTTGTACTTCTAACAGTTGGCTTTATCCGTGAGCTATTCGGTGCGGGTACATTGTTTGGCGTTGAAATCTTACCACTTATCTCTGAAGGTGGTTGGTATCAGCCTATGGGTCTACTAGTTATGCCATTCAGTTCGTTCTTCATCGTAGGTGCATTTATTTGGGCACTACGTACTTGGAAGAAAGAGCAAGTAGAAGCGAAGGCATAAGGGGAGAGAGATGGAACAATATATCAATTTATTTATAAAAGCAGTTTTCATTGAAAACTTAGCTTTGTCTTTCTTCTTAGGTATGTGTACTTTCTTGGCGGTATCTAAGAAAGTAACAACGTCGCTAGGTCTAGGTATTGCGGTAGTTGTAGTTCTTGGTATCTCTGTACCAGTAAACAACTTGGTTTATCATGCAGTGCTAGCGCCGGGCGCATTGGAATGGTTAGGCTTCCCTGAAGTGGATCTTAGCTTCCTACGCTTCTTGACGTTTATCGGTGTAATCGCAGCGCTTGTGCAAATTCTAGAAATGACATTGGACAAGTTCTTCCCTGCGCTATATAACGCACTAGGTATCTTCCTACCGCTAATCACAGTTAACTGTGCGATTTTCGGTGCGGTATCATTCATGGTTGAGCGTAACTTAAACTTCGGTGAATCTGTAGTTTATGGTCTAGGTTCAGGTGTGGGCTGGGCACTTGCTATCGTATTGTTAGCAGGTATTCGTGAGAAGATGAAGTATGCAGACGTTCCTGATGGTTTACGTGGCTTAGGTATTACCTTTGTTACTGTAGGTCTAATGGGCTTTGGCTTCATGTCATTCTCTGGTATTTCACTGTAAGGTAGCGAGGAAACTATACGATGGAAACTATTGTATTAGGCGTAAGCATGTTCATCGCTATCGTTGTGATGTTAGTGCTTATCATCATTGCAGCGAAATCGAAGCTTGTAGCAAGCGGTGACGTGACAATTGATATTAACGGCGATCCTGAAAAAGCGATCAAGACTCCTGCTGGCGGTAAGCTACTAGGTGCACTTGCAAACGCGGGTATTTTCGTATCGTCTGCATGTGGTGGCGGTGGCTCGTGTGGTCAGTGTCGCGTACATATTAAAGAGGGTGGTGGTGATATTCTACCAACCGAACTTGACCACATCTCTAAAGGTGAAGCACGTGAAGGCTGTCGTCTAGCGTGTCAGGTTAACGTTAAAAACGACATGGAAATCGAAGTTGAAGAATCAATCTTCGGTGTTAAAAAGTGGGAATGTACTGTTATCTCTAACGATAACAAAGCAACTTTCATCAAGGAGCTAAAACTAGGCATCCCTGAAGGTGAAGTTGTACCTTTCCGTGCCGGTGGTTACATTCAGATTGAAGCACCAGCTCACCATGTTAAATATGCAGACTATGATATTCCTGAAGAATATCGTGCTGACTGGGAACGTTTTGGTTTCTTTAAGCTAGAGTCTAAAGTTGACGACGAAACGATCCGTGCGTACTCAATGGCTAACTACCCAGAAGAGTTTGGCATCATCATGCTAAACGTACGTATCGCAACTCCGCCGCCAAATAACCTAACATTACCTTGTGGTAAGATGTCATCATACATCTGGTCACTTAAAGAAGGTGATAAGGTTACTATTTCTGGTCCATTTGGTGAATTCTTCGCGAAAGACACTGATGCAGAAATGGTATTTGTTGGTGGTGGTGCTGGTATGGCGCCAATGCGTTCACACATTTTCGATCAGCTTAAGCGTCTTAACTCTAAGCGTAAGATGTCTTTCTGGTACGGTGCACGTTCTAAGCGTGAAATGTTCTACGTGGAAGACTTTGACGGTCTAGCTGAAGAAAATGATAACTTCCAATGGCATGTTGCCCTTTCAGATCCTCAACCAGAGGATAACTGGGAAGGTTACACGGGCTTCATTCATAACGTACTTTTTGAAAACTATCTTAAAGACCATGAAGCGCCAGAAGATTGTGAGTTCTACATGTGTGGTCCTCCAATGATGAACGCGGCAGTTATTAACATGCTTAAAGACTTAGGTGTGGAAGACGAAAACATCCTACTTGATGACTTCGGTGGTTAATTAGGTTTCGGTCTAACAATGAACTTAAGTTAGAATATAAGCCCTCCAGCAAAATACTTTGCTCGAGGGCTTTTTTATACCCGTTGGTACTAAATTCAGGGAATTCTGATGCAAGCAAGTTACGCTTTTTTATCTAGATTTTTTATTATTTCGTTTTTATTCGTTTTTTTAACAGGGTGCCAAGACGCCAAACCTGAAGCCAAGGAAATCGTGCTGTCTGGTAAAACCATGGGCACAACCTACAACATCAAAGTATTCCCTGGCGAAAAGTCGCTCTCACAAGCGCAGCTGCACGATGAGGTTGAGCAAGCATTAAAGACTGTTAATCAATCTATGTCCACCTATATCCCAGATTCTGAGATTAACCAGTTCAACCGTTTAGCGGCAAATACCGTTATGCCTATCAGTGAAGACTTTCGCTTGGTAGTTGCTGAATCTATCCGCCTTGGGAAGTCGACAAAAACGCTTGATGTTACGATGGGACCGCTTATCGATTTGTGGGGATTTGGTCCTGACAAAAGACCAACAATGCGTCCGTCACAGGCTGAGTTAGACGATATGCGCACTCGTATCGGTGTCGATAAGCTCATTTTAAATGACACTGGCCTCGCTAAAACAATTGCTGGACTTGAATTATCATTTTCTGCAACCGCTAAAGGTTATGGTATAGATAAGGTCGCTGAGGTGATTGAGAGTCATGATATTCATGACTATATGGTTGAAATTGGCGGCGAGCTGCGAGTTTCAGGTAAGAAGCCGGATGGTGAGTGGCGTATTGCTATCGAGAAACCTGATGCGCCTGTTGGTCAACGCCAAATTCACCGTGTGATAGAGCCTGGCAAAAATGGCATTGCGACCTCAGGTGACTACCGTATTTTCTATGAAATGGATGGTGAAACCTTTACACACCTTATTGACCCAACAACAGGTCGCCCGGTTAAACATGAGCTAGTATCAGTAACGGTACTGCATCCATCTGCGATGACGGCTGATGGCTTAGCAACAGCATTGACTGTGATGGGCACGGAGCGTGCAAAGGCGTATGCCACTGAGCATCAACTCCCCGTGTATTTAATGTATAAAAGTCCTGAAGGGATCAAGAGTTACGCGAGTGAAGCATTTCAGCCGTACTTGAATTAAGCTCTACAACACCCCATAATTTAATTGTGAGTGACGTCATGAAAGCGTATAATTTGCGCGTCGTCACTCAATTCAATGTAGCAATAAAAGGGGCTAGATAATGTCTTTATTCCTCCTTACTTTCGGTTTACTTATGCTTATCGCTGTTGCGATGGCAGTAGGCGTTATCGTACAAAAGAAATCCATGGCAAGTAGCTGTGGTGGTTTGGGCTCAATGGGCATTGACAAAATTTGTGATTGCGACGATCCATGCGATAAACGCAAAAAGCGGTTAGCAAAAGAAGAGATGTGGAAAGAAAACCAGATCCTGTAACCGTAGAATAATATTAATTGAAAACGCAAGCTTAGCTTGCGTTTTTGCTTTTTGGGTAACAAACCTTAGGTTAAGTAAAAATGCAGCGGCAGCTATATTTTGTTCGTCATGGTGAAACGACCCTATCAGGCCATTTACTTGGAGTGACAGATCCCGAACTCAGTACCATAGGCGCTCAGCAATTGCTGCAATCGTTAACGAGTCTAAGTGGCCTGCGGCGTATTATTAGCTCTCCAAGGAAGCGCTGCCTGAATACAGCCACAGCCTTTGCAAAGCAGTATCAACTCCCCGTTGACGTGGAGCCAAATCTCGCCGAATTTGATTTTGGGTTATGGGATGGACAACCATATGATACGCTTTGGCGAGAAACCCAATCTCCAAGTATTGGCGATTTTTGGCACAACCCTTGGCTGCACACGCCTCCTGAGGGCGAGTCTATGTATGATTTTCATCATCGGGTTGCCACATGGTGGCACAGCATTTTGGCGTCGCCAAGTGAAGAGTGTACCGCCGTGGTAGCACATGCTGGAGTAATAAAAGCGCTTGTAGCACTTATTCTTGACCTATCGCCTGAGCTTACTGCATACCAATCGAAGATAGATATTCCTTATGCGGGTATAGTAAAAGTTGAGGTGTTTTACGACAGCTGCCAAACTGCTTGGCCAAAAGTTGTATTTTAGACGTCTAGACTTCATAATATTGCAAATTTCGTGATAGGCAGATATTGGGAATGAGGTGTGAGTCCTCAACTGTCCCCGCAACTGTAAGTGTATGAGCCTTGTCTCTTGCATAAGTCAGATACCAAGGCCTATCCATATACTTAAGCGGGCAGACTTAAGTCAAAGTTGTCGCTTCTCTATAAGCTACTACTTTGCCGTGCCCAATCAGAGGTGCTATGGCAGTCACTCCACAATTTCAAGTCGATAAACTTAGCGTACAGCTTGGTGGTAAAGCCATCTTAAAGGCACTCAGCTTTGCTATTAATTCGGGTGAATTTATTGGTTTGCTCGGACCGAATGGTGCTGGAAAGTCGACTTTGCTGCGCACTTTATATCAATACACAGCACCAAGTTCTGGGGCGCTACTTTTCAATGATAAGCCGCTAGCTAGTTATGGACGTAAAGCCTACGCGAGACATGTTGCTGTGGTGCTACAAGAGATCCCCGCTGAGTTTACTCTGCCATTATTTGATATGGTATTGATGGGGCTAACACCGAACAAATCACTGCTCGCGACAACGACGGCTGCTGAAAAACAGGCAATCTTACATGCCATTGAGCAAGTTGGATTGAGCCATAAGTTAGAGCAATGTTTTAGCTCCTTGTCTGGTGGGGAGAAGCAAAGAGCAATGATCGCACGTGCCATGGTGCAAGCGCCTCAAGTATTGATAATGGATGAGCCCACCAGCCATTTGGACATTAAATATCAAATCCAAATTATGGAGCTGGCCAAACAGCTTGGTGTTACTATCATTGCGTCTTTTCACGACTTAAATTTGGCTAGCGCCTTGTGCGACCGCTTATTAATATTAAATAACGGTGAGCTTGTTGCAGATGGGTCGCCACTTGAAGTCATTACCGAAAGCCTATTAAGCCAAGTTTTTGGGGTATGCGCAGAGGTTTCTACTGTCCGCCATCCGCCAAATAACAGTGAGATCCCACATATACGCTTTCATTACGGGTATCAATTATGATTGCCGCAAAGCGGATCGCGTTGATATCGATACTGCTATTGAGCTTGTGCTGTTTTAGCATGCTGATGGCACTTAAGATCGGTGTGATTGATTTATCTTGGCATACGGTTATACAAGCGATTATTAATTTCGATCCAAACGTACTTCAACAGCGGGTGGTAGTTGAACTTCGTCTGCCACGGACGTTACTGGCGATGAGCGCGGGAGCAGGACTGGCGATAGCGGGTCTTATTTTGCAAACCGTGACGCGTAACCCTCTAGCTGATCCTTATTTATTTGGTATTTCTTCAGGTGCTTCATTCGGTGTGGTGGTGCTTATTGCGCTATTTGGTGCACAGTCTAGCCTAATGATGTCTGGGGCTGCATTTGTCGGAAGTTTGCTGTCTATTTTGTTGCTTTTATTTGTGGCAAAGCGCAATGCAATGCAGCAGGTGGAAACTATGCTCTTGGCGGGCGTTGCACTTTCTTTTCTGTTCAGTGCCTTTACTAGCTTGTTGCTCTATTGGAGTGACCCTCAAGCCATCAGTGCAATCTTCTTTTGGAATCTAGGCTCGTTTGCAAGGGCGAGCTGGCAATGGCTATGGCTTCCTTGTTTGGTCGTGTTGCTGAGTTTTATCACGCTTTTAGTGATGCGTCGGCCACTCAACGCCTTGTTGCTCGGAGATGAGAGTGCCACCACGCTTGGCGTGAATGTAGGACGAGTGCGAATAGGTATGTTGTTATTGAGCTCCTTACTCACCGCAGTACTTGTGGCTGCGTGCGGTGGAGTCGGATTTGTAGGTTTGATGATCCCGCATATCGTGCGCTTTTTTATCTCGCAAGCAAAGGTCATTGGGCTTGTGGCCACCGCGCTTTGCGGTTCGCTTTTGATGCTATGGGTGGATGTATTGTCGCGCACACTTATCGATAATCAGGAACTTCCCGTGGGTGTGATCACCGCCGCCATTGGCAGCGTGTTCTTCTTAGCATTGCTTATTTTCAAAAATCGCCGCTCTGGAGGCGTCGGAGTTACCCATGGTTAAACCGTTAGATACTCGCTTAAACACGCTTATTCAACAGCGCATTGACTTAAAAACCAAACCGCTAGGTGCGCTAGGTAAGCTTGAAGCCTTGGCTGCGCAGCTAGTACAGATCTTCTCACAAAGGCAGACGCAATTAAACATCGAGCAGTTAGCAATAACACGCCCTGCAATGTTTGTTTTTGCGGGTGACCATGGTATTGCAAGCCATGGGGTTTCTATTGCGCCAAGCGAAGTGACTGGGCAAATGGTTGCAAACTTTGTGCAGGGGGGGCCGCGATCAACGTCTTTTGTCGGCAACTTGGTTGGCAGTTAACCGTAGTAGACTGTGGCACATTAGTGCCATGCGAGCCTGCGCCGCATTTGCGCTCACAGCGACTTGGCGATATTACTCATGCCTTCCATAAACAACCCGCGATGAGCGAAATGCAGCTCAAGCAAGGACTTGAATATGGAGAGCAAGTGGTGATGCCCGCTATTGAAGCGGGTAGTAACGTGATTGCTTTTGGTGAAATGGGGATTGGCAATACCAGTTCCGCAGCTGCAATTTTAGCGGCGCTCAGCGGGGCGAGTGTGGAATTATGTGTGGGGCGCGGTACAGGCATTGACGATGAAACGCTTTGCAAAAAACGGGCACTTATCAAACAGGCTCTAGAATATCATCAAGATAAGCTTGCGACACCAGAACAAATTTTGCAGCGCCTAGGTGGCTTTGAAATTGTGCAAATGGTTGGTGCCATGCTGGCGGTTGCACGGGCACAAAAAGTAATCATAGTGGATGGCTTTATCTCCACCGCAGCGGCTATGTTGGCAAGTAGAATAGCACCGCATAGTAAGCAATATATGGTGTTTGCTCACGGCTCTATGGAGCAAGGCCATAAGTTAATGTTAGAGCAGTTAAATGCCGAGCCATTACTACATTTAGATATGCGCTTGGGTGAAGGAACGGGCGCCGCTCTAGCGCTTCCATTATTACAAGCTGCGCTAGGCTTTTTTTGCGAAATGGCAAGCTTTGCCGATGCCCATGTTACGCAAGTGGTAGACGCATAATGCAGTGGCAACAAGAGTGGCGACTGTTTAAGCTTGCCGTGGTGTTTTTAACGCGAGTGCCAATTCGTTTGGATCCTGCCCCTTCATCCGATGAACTTAACGAAGTGAGTGGTTACTTTTCTTTAGTCGGTTTATTTGTTGGTAGTTTCTCGGCCATGCTTGGCTATGTTGCCAGTGGAGGTGTGTCGCCAATGTTCGGCGCCGCCGTTGCACTGGCTGCAAGTATTTTACTTACCGGTGCTTTTCACGAAGATGGTTTTGCCGATGTTTTTGACGGTTTTGGCGGTGGCTGGAGCCGTGAACAAAAGCTTGAGATCATGAAAGATAGCCGTCTTGGTACATACGGTAGTTGTGCGCTGATATTGCTGTTATTGGCCAAATTTTCGCTTTTGCTCATGCTCTTTAATGACTTTTCTGTGACACTCGCTGCACTTATTTTGGCCCATAGCCTAAGCCGTGCCTTTGCGGTGTCTTTAATCGGTGCACTTGACTATGTACAAGCTGATAAGCTGAGCAAAGTTAAGCCTGTAGCTAAATATCTATCGAGTGCCGCGGCGACTCGCCTTACGCTTACTACCATCGCGATTTTAATTTTCTGTTGGCCATGGCTTGCGCTTTCACTGTTCGACTTGCTGATGCTGTGTACTTGCTTATTTGTGTTAAGACTTGTGTGCATTAAATGGTTTAACGCGCAGCTCGGTGGTTACACCGGAGACTGTTTAGGGGCTGCGCAGCAACTTGCTGAGCTTGTTATTTTGCTTTTTATTGTGGGTCATCTCTAATGGCACAAATACAGTTAATACTGGGCGGTGCTCGCTCAGGCAAGAGTCGCTTGGCAGAGCAGCGCGCTATTCTAATGTTAGAGCAAGGTGCGGTGAACGAACTTTACTATGTTGCAACTGCAAAAGCTCAAGATGAAGAAATGAAAAGCCGAGTGTTTGCTCACCAGATGCAGCGCGATAGCCGCTGGCAGCTAGTGGAAGAGCCATGGCATATTGATAAGCTTATTGCTACTGCACGCGAAGATGCGCTGTTACTTATCGATTGTTTGACTTTATGGCTGAGTTTTGGCTTATGCGAAATGGGCAAAGCCGCGACCATAGACAAAAAAGAACATTTGCTGGCGGCACTAGAAAGCTGTGCTGCCACTGTTATTTTGGTGAGTAACGAAGTGGGGCATGGGATAATTCCGCTTGGCGAGCTAAGCCGTGAGTTTGTTGATGAGTCTGGTTGGCTCCATCAAGACATTGCTAAAGTGGCCGACAGAGTCGATTTTGTTATTGCAGGCTTGCCACAATGTTTAAAAGGTCAAGACGTATGAAAACCTTAATGGTGCAGGGCACCACGTCTGATGCCGGTAAAAGTACACTGGTTGCGGGACTTTGCCGGGTGCTGCAACAAAAAGGCTTATCGGTTGCGCCTTTTAAGCCGCAAAATATGGCACTAAATAGTGCCGTCACACCGTGCGGCGGTGAAATTGGTCGGGCGCAAGCACTCCAAGCCGAGGCCGCAAAAGTCCCACTATCCACAGACTTTAATCCTATTTTGCTTAAGCCAAACTCTGACACTGGCGCACAAGTGATCATTCACGGCAAAGCCATTAGCAATATGGAAGCAGCCGCTTATCATGATTACAAAAAGGTAGCGATGGAGGTTGTACTTTCCTCACATCAACGCCTCGGCGAACAATTTGAGCTGTGCATAGTGGAAGGGGCAGGGAGCCCTGCTGAGATCAATCTGCGTGAAAATGACATTGCCAATATGGGGTTTGCCTGTGAAGTTGCATGCCCCGTGATCGTTATCGCTGATATCGACAAAGGCGGGGTGTTCGCACACTTGGTTGGCACACTTGCGTTATTAAGTGACTATGAACAAAGCTTGGTTAAAGGGTTTGTGATCAATCGCTTCCGTGGTGATATTGCGTTATTGCAATCTGGACTTGACTGGCTCGAGCAAAAAACGGGTAAGCCTGTACTTGGGGTATTGCCCTATTTGCATGGCTTAGCGCTCGATGCAGAAGATGCGGTGACGGTGGACAATATCTGTGAACGGGGATCGTTAAGCGTCAGGGTTTTACTATTTCCTCATATTAGCAATCACACCGACTTTGACACCTTGCGCTTAAACCCTGAAGTGGATTTGCGTTATGTACGCTATCAAGAATCTATCGGTCCTTGTGACTTAATCATTCTGCCTGGCAGCAAAAATGTGTTGAGCGATTTAACCTTCTTACGCAAACAGGGTTGGGCAGAAGAAATCAAACGGCACCTGAGGTACGGTGGTAAGGTACTAGGTGTGTGTGGCGGTTTGCAAATGTTAGGTAAGTTCATCAGAGATCCAAATGCGGTGGAATCAACTCTCGGTGAAGTCGCTGGGCTTGGTCTGGCTGACTTTGATACTACACTTTCAGAGCAAAAAGTACTGACGCAAGTATCTGGCATTTGCCAATTGGATGAGCAAAGTGCTGAAATTTGTGGTTACGAGATCCATGCAGGGATTTCTTCTGGAGCGGCACTAGAGCTGCCATTCTTGCGATTTAGCACACATCCAAATAACAGTGTGAAAGATGGTTTTATCTCTCGAGATAATCAAATTGCAGCCACCTATTTACATGGTTTATTTGATACGGTCACCGCGACACAGGCTATCTTGTCTTGGGCTGGTTGTAAGCAAGCGGGAACAGCCGCGATTGATTTAGCGAAGCACAGAGAGCAGCAAATTACGCGTCTTGCCGACAGCTGTGAAGCACATTTAGATTGGCAAAAATTGATGAAAATAATTGAGGAATAACATGAGCGAACAACAAGAGAAGCATCAGCAACGACAGCAAAAAGTAAAACAACAAGTCGATGAAAAAATTGCCGCGGCGCAGCAAGAGCAGGGCATTTTACAAGTGATCACAGGTAACGGTAAAGGTAAGTCAACATCTGGTTTTGGCACCGTTGCGCGTTGTGTCGGTCATGGTATGAACGCTGCAGTTGTACAGTTTATTAAAGGAACCTGGGATTGCGGTGAACGCAATTTGCTCGAAAAAGTCGGCGTGCCATTTGCGGTAATGAAAACAGGCTTTACGTGGGAAACGCAAAACCGTGAAACCGATACTGCCGCTGCCCAGGCGACGTGGCAGCAAGCGAAAGTATGGCTACAAGATGAACGCATCGATTTGGTATTGCTTGACGAAATTACGTATATGTTGAGCTATGACTATCTAGATTTGGACGAAGTCATAACGGCGCTAGAAAACCGTCCTACCATGCAATCAGTGATTGTAACTGGGCGCGGTGCACATCGACGCCTGACCGAGCTTGCAGATACCGTGAGTGAAGTGCGTAATGTGAAGCATGCGTTTGAGGCCGGCATTAAGGCGCAAAAAGGGTTTGACTACTGATGCTAAAATTCGCCTTATTTATTGTTCTAGGTTTTGCCTTTAGCGTTAGTGCTAAGCCCGCAGAGCGGATCATCGCGCTTGCGCCTCATATTGTCGAAAATCTTTATGCAATAGGAGCTGGGGAGCGGATTGTAGGCACGGTCGCCTATGCCGATTATCCAGAATCAGCCAAGCAACTGCCTCAAGTTGGTGACTATCAAGGTATTTCGGTTGAGAAAATTTTGGCACTTAAGCCTGATCTTATCATTGCGTGGAAAAATGCAAGTCACGTTCCTATGCTTGAAAAGCTCGAAAGCTTTGGTGTTGACGTGATTTATAGTGAAGCGAAATATCTAGATAAACTACCCGATGAGTTGCTACGCCTAGGTAAAATTACTGGCCTTGGAGCTCAAGCACAGCAACAGGCTGATTTATTTACTAAACGTTTAAATGAACTAAAAGCCCAGTATAAACAAAGCGCTAGCTTAGCTGTATTTTATCAATTGTGGCCATCACCGCTGATGACTGTGGGAGGCGAAAGTTGGTTACAGCAAGTATTTACTGTGTGTAATGTGAAAAATGTTTTTGCCGACGCCACCACGGACTATCCGCAAATTAGCATTGAGAATGTTCTGTTGAAATCACCACAAGTGATTGTAATCCCAGAAGAAAAGACCAAACAAGAGGTCAAAGCAATTGCATGGCAGCAATGGCCTTCGATCCCTGCAGTAAAGTACCAACAAACTATTTCGGTAGATGCCGATCTGCTCCATCGTTATAGCTATCGTATGCTCGAGGGAATATCGGATTTATGTGGTAAACTCGACGTTTCTCGAAGCCATTATAATATGATGAAAAAAGGTGAAGCATGACAACGTGGAGTGACGTGTTAGGTCAGGAAAAACAACAAGATTACTTTAAACAAACCATGGATTACGTGGCAGAGCGTCGCGCTCAAGGTATAAATGTGTTTCCGCCCCATGAACAGGTATTTGAAGCGTTCAAAGTCACACCTTTCGATCAGGTTAAAGTGGTGATTTTAGGGCAAGACCCCTATCACGGCCCCAATCAGGCTCATGGTCTATGTTTCTCTGTGTTACCAGGGATTAAGCCGCCGCCGTCGTTAAATAATATGTATAAAGAATTAGTGCAGGATATTGATGGCTTTCGCATACCTAATCATGGCTACCTAATTGACTGGGCTAAACAGGGCGTACTGCTGTTAAATACGGTGTTGACAGTAGAGCAAGGCCAAGCACACTCACACAAGCATTTGGGCTGGGAGCGCTTTACAGATGTAGTGATTGAAAGGCTGAATGCCCACAGTGAAGGTGTGATTTTCTTACTCTGGGGCTCACACGCCCAGAAAAAGGGTAAGAGCATAGACACAAACCGTCACCATGTTTTACACGCACCACACCCTTCGCCGCTCTCAGCACATCGCGGCTTTTTTGGTAGTGGCCATTTCAGTAAAACCAATCAGCTGCTCACCCAAATGGATAAGCAGCCAATCGACTGGCGATTGGCCGAGCTATAATACCAATTAGTCTTAATACTTGCTCAATTTGAAGGAGTAAATCTGACGCTAACTGCGTTAAAAATTTATTATTTAGAACAACTAAATAGCAACATTTTTGCCTTGTTATCGACAAGATTTTCTCGCCTCAAAATAGACCACTTAATTAAGCGAATTGGTATAACAACAAAAAAGAGCGCCGTGAAGGGCGCTCTTTTTAGTTAAAATCAAATTCGTCTAAATCAACACTGTCTGCGAAAATATCCAATTCCTGTAGTTCTTTGCGTAGTCGCTGTTTATCTTTTAGCGCTTCAATTTCACGCCATTTTCTTTTTTTGCCCTTAGATGAAGTTTTTTTCCTAGTATCCGGACTTTCTAATAATTCTAATAACTCGTCTAGGGTATCCATGAAAATCTCCTATTGATAAAAACAACCTAAAGTGGCATTTGCTTTGGCTGTTGTTAGCACTACAACTGCAATGACACCGTTGATTTCTTCATACTATTTGGCAAACCTCGATATGAGGAACCGATAAAAGTCTGATAGCTAAAGTACGCTACAAACAACCCCGCGTTGCTTGCTTTTTGTACCAAAACCAGAAAGTAGCGGCATCAATTTTCACTTCAAGTGATATTGGTATACCACAGACGGGATAAAAATAAAACACAATTGTGTCTTTTGGGTTAAAACCAAGTGACAGTTTGATGAAGGTCAATTCGGGTGATATCTAGGAGGTGTTCAGAAAGGTTTGTATTGAGAGCGATAACAAAAACGCCGCAATATGCGGCGTTTCGAAATCGAATGTTTAAGGCACTTACAGTGCTTTGAAGCGTGCGACTAGTGTTTCTTGTGCATCAGAAAATGAGCGAATACCTTCAGCAAGCTTTTCTGTGGCCATTGCGTCTTGGTTATGTAACCAACGGAACTCACTTTCGCTAAGCGCAGCAGGTTTTGCTTTAGGCTCAAAGTCAGCCTCAAGTAGGTAATCTTCGTTTGCAGGCATTGCAGCAAGCTCTTCTAATAGAGAAGGGCTAATCGTGAGCTTATCGCAACCCGTTAGGGCTAGAATTTCACCTGTATTTCTGAAGCTGGCGCCCATTACAACGGTTTTATAACCGTGCTGCTTATAGAACTCAAAAATACTACGAACAGATTGTACACCCGGATCTTGTAGTGGATCAGTTGGTTTTTCTAGGCCGTTGGCAACGTGCCAATCTAGAATACGCCCAACAAATGGTGAGATTAAAAATACGTTTGCATCGGCACATGCTCGTGCTTGCGCTTCGCTAAATAGCAACGTTAGGTTACACTTTACACCTTCTTTTTCCAGTGCTTCAGCGGCTTTAATACCTTCCCAAGTCGATGCAATCTTAATCAAGATTTTGTCTTTGCTTACGCCTTGCGCTTCATATAAATTTAATAGCGTTTTTGCTTTTGCGATAGTCGCTTCGGTATTAAAAGATAAACGTGCGTCTACTTCGGTTGAGATATATCCCGGCACAGAGTTTGCGATTTCTTTACCAATCACAACGGCAAAATAGTCACAAGCAAGCGCTAATTGCTTTTCAGCGTCACTTTCATTGGCTTTGGCATAATCCCAAGCTTCTGTTAGATAAGGCTGATAAGCAGGCGTCTCTGCCGCTTTAAGTAAAAGAGAAGGATTAGTTGTTGCATCCTCAGGTTGTAGCTTGCGGATGGCTTCAATGTCACCGGTGTCAGCGACGATTGATGAATGTTGTTTTAGCCTATCTAATGCTGAAGTCATGTGTTCCTCATTCCAATATTGATAACAGCGAAGTGATATTAGACGCCTTATGTTGCAACACCATTAAATAGCTGAATAGGTCATATGTCCGTATCGGGCGACATATCACACTCGTTATTTAGGGTTATTGTTATATAAGGTCGAGTTGTAAAGCGAAGCTGTACTGTAACAGCGAATTGCTTAAACCCAAGTGAAAGCGGACAAACACTTGAAGTTACTTGGGGATAGTGTTGAAATTGACATTAATTACTAGCTAAGTCAATAGGCAAACCATGATCACAGTTATCTCTCCAGCGAAAAACCTAGACTATGAAACACCCGCACCAACCAAGATGCACACACAGCCAGAGCTGCTGGAGCATAGCGAGTCACTTATTCAAGTTTGTCGCGATTTATCACCACAGCAGATCGGTAGCTTAATGAAGATAAGCGACAAGCTCGCGGGCTTAAATGCGGCAAGGTTTGCCGAGTGGTCAGAGCCTTTTACACAAGACAATGCTAAACAAGCTATTTTTGCTTTTAATGGCGATGTGTATGTTGGTTTAGAAGCGCAAAGCCTAACTGAGGCTAATTTAAATTATGCGCAAAATCATTTACGTATCTTATCTGGGCTGTATGGCATCCTAAAACCACTTGACTTAATGCAGGCCTATCGTTTAGAAATGGGTACAAAGTTAAGTAACCCGCGTGGCAAAAACCTGTATGAGTTTTGGGGCACGATTATCGCTGAAAAACTGAATAAGGTCATGGAAGGGGCACAAACACAATACTTGGTAAACTTAGCTTCAAATGAGTACTTTAAAGCGGTAGATAAGAAAGCGTTGAAAGGCGACATTATCACTCCTATCTTTAAAGATTGTAAAAATGGTCAATACAAAGTCGTCAGTTTTTACGCGAAAAAAGCGCGCGGTATAATGGCAAGGTATATCATTGAGAACCAAGTATCGGATTTGGAAAGCCTGAAAGCGTTTGATATTGCAGGATACCGCTTTAGTGAAGAAGCAACGCAAAAGGCCCAAGAACCGGTGTTTTTGAGAGCAGAACAATGACAACAAAATTATGGGTAGCAGCAGTGTTCGCCGCTGTGTTTGTGAGTGGCTGTAGTGGACATTTTACAACTAGAGTCAGCAATGTGCCGGTCGATTGCGAAGGTGATTCACGTTCGTGTTCTATGAGCTGTCGCAAAGATTACTCAGATCCGATGCAAGTACAAAACTGTGAGGACAGGTGTTTCCAACAGCAAAATCAATGTCGAGTGGATAGACCAACAGAAGATAAATGGGAAATTACGGACGAAAAACCGACTTATCCCGCTTCTTTCTAATTCACTACGCTACGCGCCTTTGGGTAAGCTCATATAGGCGCGTACGACTCTATCTCTAAATGCTAAATCCGCTGCTTTTTCGGCAGCTCTGTATAGTTGGCAAAACCCCTCGGGCTTTCCTGTTTGCAATAAGATGTCATCTAAAGCATCGACGCCAGTTAGGGTCTGCTGCCAGCGAGATACTAGGTTAGTGTCAGGCTCTGGCAGCTGACAGAGGATTTGCTCAGATAACCTAAACTCACTGTTGGTAGCGACCTTGATCATATCGTCATTGGCCGCAGCTAACCAAGTAGCGCCTGTTGCATTGACACAAATTAACGGTAGATAAGGCGCGATGGCTGGAAAGGCGGTGTTTTTAAACACCTCCACTTGCCAGTAAGCGCGAGCAATCTTCACAAACTGCTCGAAATTAGTGATGGTGGAAAAGCCTGATTGTGCGATGGGTTTGATTTCAACTCTGGGTTTGTTTGCATTGACCGTATCGTTTGCGGTATCTATATACCAATCTCCCACCAACATCGCATTTTGAAAGTACTCATCGCGTAGCGAACCCCATACTTTTTTGAGCTCGGCACTTTCTTTAAGCATGTAATTTCTGAGCACAGATAAACGTTCTGAATTTTGCTTGAGCTCTGTGGTGACGAGTTTAAACATTTCATCGCGAATTTCTAGGCAGCGACCAAGCGGGTAGGGTTTATCTGAAAAGTAACTGTACTTCGGTGCAAGTGTAAGATCGGCTTTGAGACGAAGGTTTGCCAGCTCAAAAGCGAGTAAATCTATTTCCTGTTGTGTCAAAACAAAGCCACTGGGTAGATACTAGATGGCACTAGTATAACCACAGTGGCGAATTTGGCCTATTTAATTGAAGAAATTAAATAACTTAGGATTGCATCAGGCTTAGGATCTCGGCTCGTATCCGGCAGATATTTAGGCCTCGTGAATATACCTTGCTCTACTAACGCGTCCAGCGCATCTAAGTGCGCAATGCCCGTTTTACCGAGATATAAATTATCTAAGCTGCGAGTATTGGCAAGCTGCACTATGTCTTTAAAGCCTTTTAAGTAGAGATGATCTTTAGTAAAGCCACCACCACGGAAAATTCGCGTGGTCAGCGCAAAGGCTTCATTGACATTTAATACACCCGAGTCAGCTAAAAACTCATACACTTGATAGAATTTATCGCCTTTAAGCAGCATGTTAACCGCAATCACCCTAAGCGCTAATACTTTTAATCGTGTCAGATTTATTTGCCCAGATTGATACTCGCGATAGATGGCAAGGCCTTCTTGGGTGTAGGTGTTGCCAGGTAAACCTAAGTGCAGCACTTTAAGTTGCTGAGCGTCAGCATTTAAGGTCGTGAGTAAGTGCACGCCAATTTCATGCTCTATCAAGGCATTGATATCAAGCTCAGATAGCATCGCACTGCTATTTACAAGCAGAAGACGTTTACTATTGTCGACCATTGCTTTGGCAACAAGTTTGCTTGATATGGCGACCTTACAAGGTAAGCCCATGGTCTCAATCGCTTGATTAAAACGTACTAGGGCCTGCTCGGCTGTAATGTCTTTTTTTGGCAAGGTTTCGGTTTCGCGCGCGTGCAGCAAGAAGGTCGCATTATTTATATCGTTGTAATCCGGCTCACCATAATAGCGTAGCGAGTTATACAAAAAGGCTTCGCGACCAATTTGGGTGATCAGTTCGATTTTTGTGGCGTAGCTGTCGATCACTTTACGATATAAATCTTTTACGATCGGATCTTGGATTTTTCCAACGGGCAA
Organism: Pseudoalteromonas piscicida; assembly: GCF_000238315.3. Lineage (NCBI taxonomy): Bacteria > Pseudomonadati > Pseudomonadota > Gammaproteobacteria > Alteromonadales > Pseudoalteromonadaceae > Pseudoalteromonas > Pseudoalteromonas piscicida. Next base: position 2,209,821 of record NZ_CP011924.1, on the reverse strand, counting down.
GCGATAGAGTTGCTCTTTGAACTCATACGGGTCAATTTTCAGCGGGCGATATTTAAACGCAGGCTGATAATGACGTTTCGAGAAAAAGCGACGTTTCTCTTGTGCGATATTACTTGGGTTAACGTAATGCAGCGTTTCAAGGTTTCTGGCTATGCGGTATAGCGCAGAGTCCACGTTGATCAGCGCAGGGTCAAGCTGCGACGTGGATTTTGCTTTGCGAAGTGGCTTATAGCAGTGATTTTTAGCAAATGTTTTTGCCGTTTTACTCAAAGCAACATGCATGTTGCGCTGTAGTTTTTCAAACACCACAGGGAACAATTCACCACTGTTTTCGTCCATAAAGACTTTTTTCACTTCCAGCGGTACCACTAAGGTGTTATCAAAGTGGCTGGTAATATATTGCGCTTGATAACCATGGCCCTGAAAGACGGTATTTTCTGCACAATCCACCAGCTGGCCTGCCAGTTTTTTCAGTCCTAGCTGCTTTTTCAGCTCATCTAATACGGCGCGAAAACGCAAGGTATCAAGTTGTGCAGTGCCAATATTAAAGGTTGGTGCATAAGGGTAGCTACGAATTTGATAGTTATAGCTGTGCACATCAAATAGCAAGCAGGCACCAAACTTACGCTCAAGCGTGGTTAACAGCGCACTGAGCACACGGTAATAGGCTGCATGCTTTGACAAGCTAACATCTATGTCTGCATTTGGTAGCGCTTGGCTCCACACTTGTTTACCCCATGCTTCTTTGTATATCGCAAGCTCTGGCGCACGGTTAAGATCGTATTCGTAACGTGAGTCACGCGCGATAAGCGTGATGGGTAATGATTCAATCATGCCGTCGGTAAACGGATCTTCCTCTTGTAAACGCTCAGCATCACTAATGGCGAACCAGCCTTTTAGGCTAGCCCGGGTACGGTGGCCTGCGTGTACAGCAGTGGCGACATAAGGCACGTATTCTCTCACTTCAAGGTGAAAAGCACCTTCAGCAAATTGTCCACTGATGGGTTTGCCGGCTTCAAGCGCGGCAATGATGGCTTGTTCAGATAGCATGAGCATCTTCTATTACTTGACGGAATTGGTTTTTGCGATGCGTTACTAGCTCTTTGGCGTGCACCACACTTTCTACAAAATCGATAACTTGCACTTGCAGCTTACAGCGGTTTAAACGGTTAATACGGGTTATCCCGCCAGGCGAGAGTACGTTAACTTCGATAAGCTTGCCGCCTATCACGTCAATGCCAACAAAATACAAACCATCACGCACAAGCTTAGGGCCGATGTGCTTACATAACGCTTTTTCTTGGTTGGTGAGTTTGTGTTTCACCACTTTGCCACCGGCATGTACGTTGGCACGCACTTCATTTGCTGCAGGCACACGCTTCATGGCGCCAATCGGTTCACCGTTAAGCATTAGGATGCGAACATCACCTTCGTCGGCACCTTCAACATAGTCTTGTAAAATGACGTAGTTGCTGCCTTTACCTGCCTCGTCGCCACCAATATAAAATTCAAGGAGTGAGCTAAAGCTTTGTTTCGCGCGTTTCTCAACGACGATAACACCGCGACCACCAAAGCCATCAAGCGGCTTTAAGATCATTTTCTCTTGCTCTGACTCAGAGAATATACGCTCTAAATACTCTTTGTTTTTAGATACATGCGTATTTGGAATAAACTCTCTCGCAATACCTTGGAAAGATGCCGTGTATAGCTTGTTATTTGCGATACGCAGGCCATCAATGTCGTTGATGATGAAAGTATCATCACGAACAGAGTCTAAAAAGTTCATCGCTAAGGTATCAAGCGGCGGATTAGCGCGCATAAATATTGCGTCAAAACCTGCCAAAGGAAGCTGTACTTTTTTAAACTCAGCTTTGTTGTAAAAGCTCACGAAGTTGTCAGATACTTTTTGGCCCGCAACAAATACATCACAGAAGGCACTAGCAACACTTTCGCGAATAGTGAGGTTGTTTACGGTGGTGATGGCAACGACGTGACCGCGCGATACGGCTTCGTGGATAAGTCTTAGCGTGCTGTCGTTTTCAGCTTCTACACGCTCCCAAGGGTACATAATAAAACAGATTTTCACGGGCTATTTTTGCTCAGCAAATAAATTGGCAATATAGCGGTAAAATAGCTTAGACGCTCACGGATTATTTTTATCGACAAGATAAGGAATATCAATCATCTATTGGGCAAGAAGCAGAGCACTGACAGGTGCTCTGCAAGGTGGATATCATACTCTAAAGCGATTAACTATGTCACTCAATTCGTGACTTGCTCGTGTGAGTTGCTCACTGGTGTTGTTGAGTGAATGTGTGGTATCCAAAGAGTGATGGGTGGAGTCAGAAAGCTGAGCTATTCGCTCATTAACTTCTTGTGCTGCAAGACTCTGCTCGTCGGTGGCTTTGGCGATGTGGGTACTCATATCCGAGATCGCATCAATAAGGCGCTCAATTTCGGTTAATGCGTTATCGGCAAGCTGTACCTGTTCAACCGTTTGCTCCGAGATTTGTTGGCTAATTTTAACTGCTGCTACGGCCTGCTGCGCTTCTTTTTGCAGTCGCTCGATCATGTTGTGGATTTCATCTGTGCTTTGACCTGTACGACTTGCAAGGGTGCGTACTTCATCTGCAACAACAGCAAAGCCTCGTCCTTGTTCACCTGCTCGAGCGGCTTCTATTGCCGCGTTTAATGCAAGTAAATTAGTTTGTTCGGCAATACCTCGAATAACATCGAGCACCGATCCTATATGTTGACTCTCTTGCGCAAGGCTCGTTGTGGTCACGCTCACAGATTGAATTTGCTCCGACAGCTTTTTAATGGCGGCGATGGTTTGAGAAATAGTTTGTTTGCCTTTTTCACTGTAATTACGTGCGTCTGCGGCGGAATGCTCTGCAGTGTCTGCATTGCTACTGATCTCACGAACTTGCATGGTCATTTGTTCAGCAGCAGTAGCTACTTGGCGACTATTGTCATTTTGTGACTCAATAAATGCAAGATTCTCTTCACCAGCCGCTTTTACCTGATTGGCCAGTGTTTCCACTTCCTTGGCGTTATGGGCCACTGTCGCGATGGAATGACGCATCTTTTCAGTATATAAGTTAAAGTACTTGGCAAGCGCGGTTATCTCATCTTTACCGCTTTCGTCGAGTTGTCGAGTCAAATCGCCTTCGCCTTGAGCGATATCTTTCATCATGTCTTTGGCTTGTTGAATGGGGGTGATGATGCTCTTACCTATGATTGCACTAAATGGGAATAGCAAAATAATAAGCACCGCCATCTCTATTAATAGCAAATTTCGAATATGTGCAAACTCAGCTTCGATAGTGTCGAGGTACACACCGGAGCCGATGATCCAGCCCCAAGGTGTAAACGCTTTGACGTAAGATATTTTTTCGACAGGAGCTTCTTTACCGGGCTTTGGCCAAAGGTAGGGAACAAATCCCGCACCACTTTTTTCTGCCACTTGCACCATTTCAACGAATAAGCGTTTGCCGCTGGGATCTTTTGATTGGCTGAGATCTTTGCCGTTGAGCTCGCTTTTAAATGGGTGCATCACCATTTTAGGATGATAGTCGTTGATCCAGAAGTAATTATTACCTTCGTATCGTAAAGCGGCAACGGCATCAAGGGCTGCGGATTTCGCTTGCGCCTCTGGGAGTTTCCCAGATACATATTGTTGATGAAAGTAAGCCACTAAACTATAGGTATTTTCAACAAGGTTTTGAGTTTTATGATATTGCTGCTTTTCGAGAGCATCATACTGTTGCGATAAGCTTACTGCGCTTTGAAGGATAACGCCGATAATAACGACAATGATAAGTAACGCGAGGCGCTGGAAAATGGTGAGATTTCGAAAAAACTGTTTGGACATAACGCAATCCTTATGTCGTTTTTATTATTGAAAGTAGAAGCGAAAACGCCTCATCAATTCATACTAATTAATCTTAGTAGTAATACCAATTGCGTTCATTCTCCAACCAATTTGAAGGGTGAAATACCATATTAGCTTCGTTAAAATTTCTCATTTAGAACAACTAAATAGCAAAATTTTTGCCTTGCTACTAAAGCTATTTCTCCGCTTCAAATAGCTCATTTACTTAATGCAATTGATATATAACTTGGATAGAACAATAATTTCAGTTTTTCTTAGTCTTGAAGAATAAACAATTAGACCAATGGACTAGAACAAAATGTAGAGAAAAGAAGAAGCGCCCAGCTCATAGGAAGCTGGGCGCTATTAAGTGCTTACTTAGCTTCAACGTCAAAATGACGATTAAAGAAGTCAGTAATAGTTTGATGCAAGTGGGTTTGTACTTTTTTGCCACGTAAGCTGTGCTTCGAGCCTGGATAAGTCATCATTTCAAATGGCTTAACCTCGTCCTGCAACTGCTTAAATAGTTTCGTTGCATGGGTAAATAGTACGTTATCGTCCGCCATACCGTGATAAATCATCAGCGGGCCTTTTAGTCCATCAGCATAAGGGAATACCGCGCTTTGCTCATAGCCCTTAGCATTTGTATCTGGGTGACCTAAGTAACGCTCAGTATAATGCGTGTCATATAGAGCCCAATCTGTTACTGGCGCACCAGAGACACCAGCTTTAAAGTAGTCGCCTGCTTTAAACATTGTCATCAGCGCCATATAACCACCATAGCTGTGACCATAAATACCGATACGCTCAGGGTCGACGTACTCTAGTGTACGTAAGAACTCAACGCCTTTAATTTGGTCAGCCACTTCCACTACACCTAAGTGCTTGTAGATTGGATCTTCAAACTTTTTACCACGGTTGTATGAACCTCGGTTATCTAATTGGAAAATCACATAACCTTGTTGTGCAAGATATTGGAAATACAAGTTTTTGCTACGCCAGCTGTTGGTCACGCGTTGTGCATGAGGTCCGCCATACACGTTCACAATAACCGGATATTTCTTACCGGTTTCAAGCTTTGCTGGCTTAAATAAGCGGTAATACATGGTTTGACCATCTTCCGCTTTAAGCGTGCCATATTCTGGCGTGGCTAGATTGCTCAAATAAGGCGTTAACGGATGTTCGTTATTCAGCGCATTTTCTTCAAGCCAAGTCACAAAGTCACCATTCACTTTGCGTAGCGCAACGGCTGGTGGACGGTTTACAGAAGAGCTTTTATCGATAAAGGTACGGTTATCTTTTGCCAGTACAACACTGTGATAGCTGCCTTTTTCGGTAATACGTTTTGCATCGCCATCTTTAAAAAGTGGTACGCTGTATAGGTGGCTTTCGAGCGGCGTGTCTTTGCGGCCGGAGAAGTATACGATACCTTTTTTCTCATCAATGCCCTGAAGACTTTCAACAATCCAATCGCCTTTAGTGATTTGGCGCACAAGTTGGCCATTGGTTCTGTACAGGTAAAGGTGTTTAAAGCCATCGCGCTCAGATGCCCAAACGAAATGCTTTTTGTCCTTTAAGAATTCAAGGTCAAAGTGTAGGTTAATCCAAGTATCACTGGTTTCGGTCAGGGCAACCTGCTGCTTTTTGCTTTTAGTATCGTAAAAGCGCAGTTCCAGTTTTTGCTGTGAGCGATTTTGCCACTGGTAGGACAATGTTTTGTTGTCTTTTAACCAATTTGCACGGGCAATATAGATATCTTTATCGTCGCCTAAATCAATCCAATCCACCTTTTGGTCATTGATCTTTACAACACCCAGTTCAATTTCAACGTTAGCAGTACCCGTATATGGATAGCGTTGATTGAATAACTTGACCTCTTCGGCATAGATTTCGTTACGAATGGCTTCTTGAACAGGGCTTTCATCAATGCGTGTGAAGGCGATTTGTTGCTCATCACCCGACCACCAATAGCCCGTCATACGGCTCATCTCTTCTTGAGCAACGAACTCAGCCATGCCGTTTTTAATTACGCCACCGCCGTCTTTAGTTAATTGCGTTTCTTTACCCGATTTAAGGTCAATGGCATAGAGGTTTTGCTCACGAATAAAAGAAACAAAGTTACCTTTTGGTGAGAAGCGAGCGTCGGTTTCGAATGCTTCCGTTTCCGTTAGTTTCTTGCTCTTACCAGAAGCGATTTCATAGTAGTACAAGTCGCCATTGAGTGGGAAAAGTAGCGCTTTGCCATCTTTTGACCATTTGTATTCTAAAATACCACGGCCAAAAATACGTTGACGCTCACGACGTGCTTTTTCTTCATCTGAGAGGTTCTCTGGGCCAGAAAATAGCGCCGCAGAATCTACCAACAAGCGGTTGGTATTGTCTTTTAGATTGTATTCCCAAAGGTCGTAACGGTTATAGTCTTCTTTTTTACCTTGAAGATAAGTAACACGAGAACCGTCAGGAGAAAATTGCAGTTTTACAGGCGCTTTACCTGAAAGGGACGGGTCGTCAAAAAGTCGCTCTAGCGTTAGTTGCTCTGCGCTAACGGTGACAGAGGCAAGCGCTAACGGAAGGGCGATGGTGTAGTGTTTAATGCGAGAGTGCACGGTAGCCACCTTGTTATATTTTTAAAGTCTGATCGGATGGTAATGAAGCCGCTTTGCAATAGCAACAAATTCGGATAGAGTGCCGAGTAAATAGGATTTAAAGAGTTTCACTATGTCATTTGAATTAGCTAAAGAATTACAACGAGACTGTATCTTAATTACCGAGTGGCCGCTGTGTAGCGTATTGTTAATGAATGACTCACAATACCCTTGGTTTATCTTAGTACCTAGGGTTGTGGGCGCGAAAGAAATTATTGATTTACCTGAGTCGCAGCAAGTTCAATTTTGGCAAGAATCAGCCAAGCTGAGTCGTTTGTTACAAGACACCTTTACCCCAGATAAATTAAATGTGGCTGCGCTTGGTAATATGGTGCCGCAACTACATGTGCACCACATCGCACGATTTAAAACTGATATTGCATGGCCAAAACCCGTATGGGGACTCTATCCAGCAAAACCTTATAGTGATGAGGAAGTTGAGCAGCTAAAAGCGAGTTTTGCTTAAAGCCTCAAAAAGGCCATAAGACTGTAAACACATCAAGCGCTTTACAAACTTTTTAGCTCTACGTGTTTTGTGTTTATATCTGGGACTGTTATAACTGAAATTGACTTTTGCCGTTTTAAATCAAGGAGTACGCGATATGAATAAAAGTTTAGTTGTTATTTTGGCAGTATCATTATTATCCGCCTGTAAGGCGACTGTGCCAGAGCCTTATCAAAAAGATCGTGAACCAGAATCCAGAACTGAATATAGTGGTGTGGAAGGGTTGGTGCAGCAACAGCAAGATCAAAACTATTTGATGCGCAAAGAGCTACAAGACAAATGCGATGATGCGAAAGTAAATTTAGCGATTGCTAAATCTGACAAAGCCACAAAAGCCATCAAAAAACACCAAAGAGAAATCAAAGATTATTGTATCTAGGATTAATTACACCATGGTAGTAAGCACTACCATGGTGTGCTCGGTAATTACAGTCCTAGCACCTGCTTACCTTGCTTAAAGGTAACATCAACAGGAATGTTCGCTTTGGAAAGCTTATCTAGATCTTTTTGTAGTTCCGCTTTGATATCGCCGTGTGTAGCGATCAGTTGGTCTACTTTTTGATAGTCGCCGTCACCTTGTAGCGTTAGGATAAGGTTAGACAGTTTCTCCATCGCTGCGCCCATCTTTTCCATATTCACTTGATATAGACCGTCCGTGTTCTTAGAAAACGCGCCTTCTTCTTTAAAGAAGTTAAAGCGGATCATGTTCGCTTTACCATGTGCACTGGATGCGCCAAAACGTACTGAGCGGAAGATACCAGCCATAAAGGTGATGTAGTAATCCTCAAGTGTACCTTCGGTAATCTCGCCTTTTTTAAGTAGTTGCTCGACCATGTATAGACCTAGGATATCGGCTTTACCTTCTTCAAGTGCACTGGCGTGTTCCTGTAGTGACTGGCGCACAGTGCCTTTACCTGTAATGGTATTTTTAATGCCTAGACCATGGGCCACCTCATGGAACATGGTATTAGCAAAGAAAGCATCAAAGGTGATGTGCTTACGTTGCTCAGGGACGATAAGTTGGTCAGCAATTGGTACTAAGATCTTATCGAATTTTGCGCGCATGGCGTTTTTAAGCTGTAGGCGACGTGTACCTTTTTGGAGTTGCACCTCTTCGTCATTTGGCAGGTTAATCGCAATGGTTTTACTACCAGCGTTTGAGTGGCCTGCATAATAAATGACGTCATATGCGTTTAGGTCGGCATCAGAGCCTGGTACTTCTTGCTTATATTTATCATCAACAGGCAAGCCGGTTTGTAGCTCAGGTAAGAAAGCGGCAAATTTAGCGAGACGCTCACTCCACGCTAAGTCTTTAACCAGAACGTAAGACTCAAAAGCGGCGCGATAGCCAAATAGCTGGTCTTCATAGGTTTCAATTGGACCAATCACCACATCAATTGGGTTATTCTTCATGTCCATCCAAGCGAAATCAGACGCTTGGTAGCTATTATTGACTAATGCATCTGCGCGCAAGTTTAAGTAGTTTGCAAACTCTTTGTCTTGTGCCAGTTTACTTGCTTGGCGTAAAAGCTCTGCGGCTTTATCCAATTCTGCTTTATACGCGGATGAGTAAGAAGTGCTGTATAACTTGCCGTTTTCATCGCGGCGGATAACAGAATACAGTCCTGTTTTATCTTTTACATCGGCGTTATTTAGCTCGTCTTTGGTGATGTCGCTTGGATAAAATTCTGCACCCAGTGCTTTTTCTTCAAAGCCAGAAAGAAAAACTTGGTCGCCATTTAAACGATCCCAAGGGCCATAGTTAATGTCCGCGAATTGGCGTACTTTTTCGTCTGAGATTTTGCTTAGGAATGTTGCTTTGTCTTCGCCGAATGCTTGCTGCCAAAATAAATCATCCATAATAACCGAAGCGTCGATGAGTAAAGCTAACATCTTTTTCTGGTTATCGTTTAAGTGACTTAAGTCTGTTTCTAGCGTTACTGGGGTATAAATATCTAGCCGGTCTTGAGATGCATTAACGAGCTTATAGCCTGATTGTTTAGTATCAGCTTGTGCTTGCTCAGTTTGTGCACTAGGTTTCTCTGAAGAGGTTGATGGCTCAGAGCAGCCTGTTAGAGTGAGGCCTGTTGCAAGCGCGATTGCAACCGAAATCATTGAGTGTTTCATAATGCTCCCTTGTTGTCTTAATTCTGTGGTGATCACCTTACACGATTTTGTATCACAATACTTAGTTAACTTAGATTAGCATGTGGTATGCAAGCCGCTGTTAACGTGAAAGGTCATCATTTGTGTCCAGCTGTGGGTCATTTTCAGTATTTTTGCGGCAAAGTTTGCCACAAAGTACTATATGTCTTGAATTCTAACTTGCTAATTATTTAGGGTATATAAATAAAATATTATTTTTTTAGATTTTCTTAACTTTATCCGAAAGTTAGACAATACTTACGTCATAGATACTAAAAATCAGCAGTGTGACCTCTAGCAAGCAAGTGCTTACTTTTGCCATAAGCTTACGCTTGTAGTCGGGTCTTTTATTCAGTTATTAAGGGATTTGGTTTCATGTCTACAGAAAATGCTTTGCTCACAATTCTAACTGACAGAATTAATAACGACACCTTGGTATTGCCGACATTACCTGAAATCGCAGTGCGGGTTAGGCAGGCGGCAGATGACCCTGAAATTAACTTGATGCAGATGGCGGACGTTATTTCTCACGATCCAGCCCTTGCAGCACGTATGATCAAAGTTGCCAACAGCGCTTTTATGGGCCGTTCGGTGAAGGTAAACACCTTAAACCAAGCAGTAACTCGTATCGACCTCAGACAAATCAAGAATATAGCGACTGCAATGGCAATGGAGCAGTTATTTGTTTCTAATAACAAACTCATCAAGACATACATGGACAAAGCTTGGCAGAAAACGCTAAAAGTCGCTTGCCAAGCGATAACAACGATGGATTTTTATCTTCGCGTCAATAAGCACACTTCGCTTAACAAAGATACAATCACGTTGGCTTCTTTGGTGTTTAATATCGGTGTTTTGCCTATTTTGACGGAGGCCGAACGCCATCCTGAAGTGTTTGCTAATCCGAGCTTTTTGGCCCATGCCATCCAGAAATTAGGCGGCAAAATTGGAGGGGCAATAATGCGAGAGTGGGAATTCACCGATGAGTTTGTTGAAGTCGCAGAAAGCTGGGCAAATCCAAATTATCGGCCTGAACATGTTTGTTATGTCGACTTTATTCGTGTTGGTGCAATTGTAGAAGGTATTTTGCAGGTATCGGATAAGTCTGCAGCGCTAAAACAGTATGAAGAAAAAGGGGTAATAAGAGAGGTAAATATGTTTGCTGATGACACTTACTTGAATGTACTCGAAGACGTTAAAACAATGTTTGCTTAATCCTTGTACTCAATATGCAGTTTCAGCGCCTTTGTTTCCCGTGAATATAAAGACCTCTGTTGAGGTCTTTATCGTTTAGGGTATAGCCTCGGCCTGGGGTTTTCTAAATATTTTGCTTATCCGAGCACCTGTAACAGAAATCGTTAAGCCACATAAGATAAAACTGCCCCCAACGGCTTCCATTAACATCAATTGCTCATTAAGTAATAAGGCTGAACCTACAATGCCGACAATAGGGATTAATAAAGCAAAAGGCGTGACTGCCGCGGCCTTGTGATTTTTAAGTAGCCAACCCCATATTGTGAATGCAATCAGTGTCGAGATATAACCCACATAGGCAATGGATAGCCAAGACTGTGTTGTGGTGTTTAGTAGTAAGGTCAATGGTGCGTCAGTTTCAATAAAATAAGATAGTGTAAAAAGTGGCAATGGCGGCACTAGGCTTACCCAAACAATAAAATGGAGTAAATTAACGTCTTGCAGGCGCTTCATAATGAGATTTGAAAACGACCAAAATAATGCTGCGAATAGAATGAGCACCGCGCCCAATATTGTCGTTGACCCAGACGAGTTGATAAAAAACAAGCTAAAGCCAAACGTTGCGATGCTAATTCCCACCACTTGAAAGCGATTCATGGTTTCCTTTAACAATAAAACACTTAGCAAAATCGTGAAAATGACTTGGGCTTGTAGCAGCAAAGAAGCAATGCCGGCTGATGCATTCGATTCCATCGCAATAAACAGCAAGCTAAACTTAAGCACACCTAAAAATAGACCAACCCCGAGTACGTTCCATACCGATGTTTTAGGAAAAGGAATGAAGAATACTGCAGGGATCGCGACTACCAAAAAACGCAAGCCTGAGAATAAAATAGGAGGCAACTCTGCTAGGCCAAATTTAATGACCGAAAAGTTAAGCCCCCAAATTATCACGACTATTAAAGCCAATGAAATGCTTTTTACATTCACGCGCGTCAAACTCCGTTTAATTGTACGAGTTACCGTTGTTGGGTATCGGACTACTGGAGTAAATAGTCTTCGATGCCTGAAATTCAGGTTAGTAAAGCGTTACTGCCAAAGCCGAATTCCTATCATGCCATTGAAGAGTAAATAAAGCGCGACAAATGCGTTGGTTAGTGTAAATAAAGTGGCGAGCCAGTAACTAAACGCTCGCACTTGAGTGCGTGCAGTCCGTTCGCTATTGGCGCAAAGTGACCTTGTGAAGATAGAATATTGAACTGGATAAAGAAAAATTGATAGCCATATCCGCTATCAATTTTTCGTACTCAAAGCTCAACAGATTCTAGATGGTAAAATTAAGACGCTAAGCCTTCGTCGTCACCAAGACCTTTGGTTAGATCTTCTAACAATTCTTTGATTTCTTCCGATACTAAAATAAAGTCAGCATCAAGTTTAACGGCTAGATCTTCTTTTGGAATATCTGCATTTTGGTCTTTAAGTGCTTCTGCATAGCTTAAACGTTTTAATGTGCCATCGTTTTGTAAAACGAACTTCACGCGCTCACGCCAATCTAACGCGAGTTTAGTCACACGTTTACCGTTTTCTAGGTGCGTTTTGATTTCGTCTGATGAAAGGTCATGTTGTTTTAACTTTACCTGAGCACCGTTGTCGTCTGGCTCTTGCAACTCAGCGTCGGTGCCTATTGCAAAGCCTTCAGGTGCACTAAACTCGGTGAGCCAGTGTGTTAGCTGTAAGTCTAAATCATAGTTTGCAAACGCAGGTACAACAGGAAGTGTGCCCAGAGACTTACGCAGTAGTGCAAGTAGTTCTTCCGCTTTATTGAAGCTGGCGCTATTTACAATCACCCAACCTGACTTTTGGTCGATAAAAGCAAATTGTAGGCTCGATTTTTTGAACGCCTGAGGCAATAAAGTGGCTAGGATATTTTCTTTAATATCGTCTTTTTCTTTTTTCTTTACTGGACGATTTTCTTGCTGCTCTATTTGCTCAATTTTTTCGGCGACCATTTCATTGACTACGGCTGCAGGAAGCACCTTTTCTTCGCGCTTAGCACAAACTAAGATACTGTCTTGAGAAAAATGAGAAAGCATTTGGCCATGTTTGCCAAAAGCTTTAGTCCAGCCAAAAGTGGTCATGTCTTGGCTACCACAAGGACGAAAAATATCCTGCTCGAGTGCTTTTTCGAAACCTTCTTGTGCGTAAGTTACATCTTGTTTGAATTTGTAGCAGATTAAGTTACTGAACCACATAGAAATATGCCCGTCTGGAATAAAATTGCGGTCATCATAGCAAAAAGGTCACAGCTTGTATTCCACTAGATGATGTTTGATGGTGGGGGGATACTTGCTCCAATACGCCACTTTGCAGTATGGCGTATTGGATGGTTGTTGTGTTCTAAACTTGGTTAGCTAAACATCGCCATTGGTTTTTGTAAGTCTTTTGGGAAGCTGATGTAGTAGGTGAGGCCTTTGCCTTCTTCGCTATTTACTTCGATATCCCCATTCAAGGTTTGTTTTACGAGGTTTAGGGTAATATGGGTACCAAGCCCACTACCACCCTGATCGCGTTTGGTTGTAAAGAAGGGGTCAAACAACCTGTCTAGTTGGGCTTTACTCACGCCTTTGCCGTTGTCTTTGTAGACAATATTTACCATACCATTGTCTTCTTTAATCTTAATATCTATTTGTCCTTGGTCTTGATTTTCAAAACCATGGATCAAAGAGTTCATGATAAGGTTAGTGAATATTTGGCTAATTGCCCCAGCTGGTAAATTTAGCGTCATGTCTTCAGGACATTCAACATTCACTTGATGATGAGTTTTCTTCAATTTTGGATGCAATGAGCGGATCACTTCACCAAGGTATTGTTTCAGGTTAATAGTACGAACCGCCTCACTGGCCTGATCGACTGCAATTTGTTTAAAGCTTGCGACAAGCTCCGATGCGCGGTCTAAATTGGTGGTAAGTAGACTGGCACTTTGCTTTGCTTCGCTAATGAATTCTTCTAACGCTTTTGGTGACAAGGTTTTTCCGTTGTAAGCCGCCTCAAGCTGATCTAAACGTTCCTGTAAGAACGAGGTCGCAGTCACGCCAATACCAACGGGTGTATTAATATCGTGCGTAATACCAGCAACGAGACCACCAAGTGCTGCCATTTTTTCAGAGCCCACTAAGCGCTCTTGAGCCATATTTAGCTCGTCTACGTATTTCTCAAGTTCTTTTTGTTTCGTTAGTAGTTCTTCTTCTGTTTGTTTTCTTAAATCAATCTCTTCTGTGAGCGTTAACTTCTGCTTTTCTAATTCATATTTTTGTTGTTGAAGATCCATCATCGCTTGGCTAAGGTTCGAAGTCTTACGTGCGACTTCTTGTTCCAATTGAATATTATGTTGGTCGAGCTTTTCATTGCTGATCAAAAGCTCTTTTTGAGTTTGATCGAGCTTTTTACGATATTCAGAGACCTTATCAATTAGCTTATTGAATGCCTCTTCCATGATCTTTAGTTCATTGCGCTCTTTTGCGCCGATATCTATTTTATGGCCATCAACGTTGTCGACCTCAAAGTCTTCAATTTGCTCGGTGAGGTCGCTTAATGGCTCGGTAAGTAGCTTTCTGAAGGCAATTAAAAATAGAATAATCAAGAAAGTCGTCTTGATCATCGCATTACCTATCAAAAAGTAGATAGAGATCATGATGCGACTAAAGACCACCTCCCGGCTAGAAAACAATGTAACATCACCGACTTGTGTTGCACGTCCCGAGAATTCAAAAATCAACGGAAATGTGTAACCAAATAAACCGGATGGTGTATCTTCGATTATTGCTTCTTCTTGAACAAGCTGTTGACTATACAGCTCGTGAATATCTAGTGAGCGGCCAAGCTGTGAAATAATCTCGCCACTGTCATCACGTACAATAATTCCTTCGATCATGGGGATCGCAAGTAGGCCTTCTGCCGTAGTAACGGTCTGCTTCGTATTGAGCTCCCAAATGGCACGGGTCAAACTGCGGCTAAAGGTTTTTTGCAGCATGGTAAGTTCATTGCGAATATAGTCTTTGGTATTGACGTATTCAGCAACGATTTGACCACATGTGACGACAAAGGTTAGAAGGAAGTAAACCGACAGCACATTGGTGAGCAATTTTTTTGAGAGGCTTTTTTGCAGCATGAATTAAGCTGAGCTCCTACGGTAAGTTCATCGCCTTTGTATAATCTGTTTTTAAAGTTAGCCAATAAATGGTTAAAAATAAATAATTATCTTCATTAATTATGCTTTTTAGCGCCTTACCTAGGAAAGTTTAATGTGTTATAAGATAGCGATATCCAGTGACCGTTTTATTAACGATAGTACAAGACTGACCACTTTATGAGTTATTCCGTCTTAGTTTGCGATGATTCGGCTGTCGCCCGTAAACAAGTCATTAAAAACTTACAGAGCAAATTAGACCTGACCTTGCACCAAGCACAGAATGGCCAGCAGGCGATTGATTTACTGAAAACTCAGCAAATAGATTTATTGTGCCTGGATTTAACCATGCCAATACTTGATGGGATTGCTGTGTTAGAGGCAATAAAAGCACACCGAATTGAATGTTTCGTGGTGGTTATTTCGGCAGATGTTCAGGCCAAGATGAAAGAAAGGGTAGCGAATTTGGGAGCGTTAGGGTTTTTAGAAAAACCGGTTAAAGCAGAGCAGTTATTAGGATTACTGCACCAGTTTGGTATCCGATAACTTATATATGCAAATTACAAATGTCACTATTAAAAATTTGCATAATCTATTTTGCTCTTTCGTATTGACAGCGCGGCTAAACTTCAGGCACTCTAAAATTATGAAAACGAATATTATCACTACGACCATTATTACAACCACCATCCTAACGGGATAGTGGCATAGGTCAGTGCGAGTTTGAAAAGGCCTGTGTTCACTAAGAACACAGGCCTTTTTTGTTTTTGGAATGAGGAAAAATGATGCGAGTACTAAAGTTTGGAGGGTCTTCCCTCAAAGATTTTGCCTGTTTACAAAGAGTCAGTGAGCTAGTTAAAGACCACGGCCAGCAGCAAGCGCTTGTCGTGCTGTCGGCTCCCGGTGGCATGACAGATCAGCTTGTTGAGCTTGCTGATTTGGCTGGACGAGGGGAAGCGTTTGACTCCCAGTGGCAGTCATTTACTTCCCGCAGCCAAGGCTTACACAATGAAGTGCAAGCGGTGTACGGCGGTGTTGTGGGCTGGCCTGACTTTGAATTACTTAAGAATAAATTAGATGGCGCCAAGTTACTAGGACATTGCCCAGATCAAGCAAGAGCCTATGTCATTAGTTTTGGCGAACGTATTAGCGTTGCGTTGATGGACACCATGCTGCAATCAGATTCAGTAGCGCTTAGTGCTGACGCGTGCGTAAAAACGCAGGGCGGGTATCTTGATGCCGAGGTTGACCTTAAGCTAAGTAAATTATGTTTTGCAGAGTTGGTGCGTGCCCAAGCGTCGCGTTTTTATATCATGGCAGGATTTACGGGAAGCAATGAAGCGGGCGAGCTGACAACGCTTGGTCGCAATGGTTCTGACTACTCTGCGGCAGTCGCTGCTGCATGCCTAGAAGCCGAAATCTGCCAAATCTGGACTGACGTTGATGGTGTCTACAGTGCAGATCCTCGCCTGATAAAGAAAGCGACTAAGGTCGACGTGCTATCTTATAAAGAAGCCATGGAGCTATCTTATTTTGGCGCTAAAGTGCTGCACCCAAAAACCATTTTACCTTGCGCCAAAGCAGATGTGCCTTGTGAAATTAAAAATACTCATGATCCAGAAGTGCCGGGTTCACTGATTTGTGCTCAAGGCGGTGGCGAGGCTCCAGTAAAAGCGCTTTCGAGTCTTGATAAACTGGCTATGTTGACCGTGGCAGGACCTGGGATGAAAGGCAAGGTTGGCATGGCTGCTCGGGTCTTTTCCGCACTGGCAGCAGATAATGTATCCATCGTACTTATTACGCAATCTTCTTGTGAATTCAGCATCAGTTTCTGTGTCCATGAGCAAGACTTAACACTTGCGCTGGTTGCGCTTGAACAGGCATTTGAGCTTGAAACGCAAGCAGGATTAATTGACCCAATTGAAGTGCAACGTAACCTTGCTATCGTTACTTTGGTTGGCGATAACATGAAAGCGCACAAAGGTCTTGCGGCCAAATTCTTTGCGTCACTTGCACAGGCTCAGGTGAATATTGTCGCCATCGCACAGGACTCAACAGAGAGTTCGATTTCGGCGGTGGTTGACGGTGAACTTTGCCAAGATGCAGTAAAAGTATGTCATGAAAACTTCTTCACGCATGTACCGTCCATCGATGTTTTCCTGATTGGCTGTGGTCTAGTGGGTCAAGAATTAATGAAGCAGTTTCATAAGCAACAAGCATGGCTTGAAAAACGTAATATACGCTTGAACCTCTATGGAATTGCAAACTCAAGTAAGTGTTATTTAGACCCAGAAGGCGTACCGTTTGATAACTGGGAACTGGCACTAGAGAAAGCTGAGTCGGGCTTTGATTTACAACAGGTTAGCCAGTTTGTTAGACAAAATCATTTAATTAACCCTGTGATTGTTGATTGTAGTGCAGCTCAGTTCGTTGCCGATGGCTATTTAGACTTTCTTAATGCGGGCTTTCATGTTGTTGCGGCTAACAAAAAAGCCAACACTGGCAGCTTTGAGTATTATCAGTCACTACAGCAGGCTGCGCTAGCCAAGCGCCGTCACTTTCTATACGAAACCAACGTTGGCGCCGGACTCCCTGTATTAGACAACCTTAAATTGCTGTTTGGCGCAGGAGATGAATTGCTTTCATTCAGTGGTATTTTGTCTGGCTCGCTATCGTATATCTTTGGCGTATTGTCGGATGGTTTATCGCTATCGGAAGCGACAGAGAAAGCCAAACAAAGTGGTTTTACAGAGCCAGATCCGCGCGATGACTTATCCGGTACGGATGTCGCGCGTAAGCTGCTTATCATTGCCCGTGAATCGGGGCTGCCGTTGGAACTCAGTGATATTGAAGTTGAATCAGTATTACCTGAAGGGTTTGCTGAGGGCGCCAGTGTTGATGAATTTATGGCGCAATTACCACAATTAGATGATGCTTTCGCAGCGCGTATTGCGGCAGCAAAAGCACAAGGGCAAGTGCTGCGCTATGTCGGTTCAATCGTTGACGGTAAATGCCGCGTTGGCATTGAAGCGGTAGATAAAGAGCACGCTCTGTACGATATTCGTGACGGTGAAAACGCACTGGCTATTTTAAGTCAGTATTATCAACCAAAGCCTTTTGTGATCAGAGGTTATGGTGCGGGCGCAGAAGTAACCTCTGCAGGCGTATTTGCTGATATCCTAAAAACGCTGTCGAGGTAGGAGTTATGAAAACGTTTTATGCACCAGCGTCAATGGGCAATTTTTGTGTTGGCTTTGACGCCCTTGGCGCCGCAATCCAGCCTATTGATGGCAGTTTATTGGGCGATCAGGTCAGTGTTGAAGCCGCAGAGCGTGATACGTTCAATTGTATTGGTCCATATGCAGAAAAGCTCTCCGCCGATCCTAAAGACAATTTGGCGTTTCAGTGTTTACAGCACTTCAAACTGCATGTGGCACCAAACATGCCAGCAGTTGCTATGACCTTATATAAGGGCCTTCCTGTTGGTTCAGGTTTAGGTTCAAGTGCATGCTCTGTGGTTGCCGCTTTTGCTGCACTTAATGATTTTGCCAATACGCAATTGAGCCAAGAGGCGCTCATTGAATTGATGGCCGACTTTGAAGCAAAGGTCAGTGGCGGTCGTCACTATGACAACATCACGCCATGCTACCTTGGTGGACTACAACTGACGGCAGACTGCATCCCAAGTAAAGCAATCAGTGTTGCGCATGATGAGAGCTGGTTTTATGTTATTGCATATCCTGGCTTTGCCTTGAATACAGCGAAAGCAAGGCAAGCACTACCACAGCAATTTTCTTTGCATGATACGGTGGAATTTGCCCAGCGATTGTCGGGCTTTTGTTTATTGATGCAGTCAGGTCAATTTGACAAAGCACTGTCGATGATGAAAGACAGCATTGCCGAGGAAGCGAGAGCGCCACTCATTGCCGGCTTTAGTGAGGCAAAAGACGCGCTACCAGCCCTAGGTGCTGAGCTGGTGAGTATTTCAGGGGCAGGGCCCACATTATTTGCTATTTGTAAGTCAGAGCAACAGGCAAATGCAGTGCAGCAATGGTTGCAACAAAATTACATTAATGAAGCAGGGTTTAGCCATGTTTGCCGATTAGATATGCTTGGCACAAGAGAATTAAAGGATCAAAAGTAATGAAATTAGTGAATTTAAAAGACGAACAGCAGATAGTCTCATTCGTTGAAGCGGTAAAAATCGGTTTAGGTCGTAACCAAGGGGTTTTTTTTCCTCCTACATTTGAGCGTATTGCGGATGTTGATGCACTACTTGAATTACCTTTTGCTGAGCGTAGTGCCAAGGTATTACATCACCTTATTGGTGATGAACTACCACAAGATACGCTCGATGCAATGGTAAAACGCGCCTTTAATTTCCCAGCTAAGTTAGTCGAAGTTGCTAAAAATCAGCATTGTTTAGAGCTTTTTCATGGACCAACACTGGCGTTTAAGGACTTTGGCGGCCGCTTTATGGCTGAATGCATTAGCATGTTTAATCAAGGTGAGCGCGTGACTATCCTCACGGCAACAAGTGGCGATACTGGCGCCGCCGTTGCCCATGCCTTTTACGAAAAAGAAAATGTCGATGTGGTGATCCTTTACCCTCATGGCAAAATTTCGCTTGCCCAACAAAAGCTGTTTACAACACTTGGGAAAAACATTCATTGTTATGCTGTAGATGGCAGCTTTGATGACTGCCAAGCGATGGTAAAGTCTGCATTCCTTGATGACGAAGTAAAGCAAAAGCTTGGTCTTAATTCGGCAAACTCCATCAACATCAGTCGTTTAGTGGCGCAAGTGTGTTATTACTTTGAAGCGCTAGCGCAATTACCTAAGTCGCAGCGTGATAAAGTGCATGTTTCAGTGCCAAGTGGTAACTTCGGTAATGTCTGTGCGGCGATGATTGCGGCCGCGATTGGACTGCCGATTGCCAAGTTAAGTGCCACGACAAACCAAAATGATACTGTACCCCGTTATATTGCCTCGGGTGAGTGGCAACCAAACGACACTTTGGAGTCACTCTCTAATGCGATGGACGTGAGTAAACCTAATAACTGGCCTCGAGTTGAAATCATGCTAGAAAGAGGGGATTTTAACAAACATGACTTTTATTCACGTTCGGTGACGGAAGCGCGAACTCAGACAGTAATGCAAGAATTACATGATAAAGGTTACTTGGCTGAGCCACATACTGCGATAGCCTACGAAGGATTAGCGCTGGACTCTCAAGCGGATGAAACCGGAATTTTCCTTGCCACTGCGCATCCTGCGAAGTTTAAGGAATCTGTAGAAGGTGTTTTAAATCAGAAGCTTGACATGCCAAAACCGTTGGTCGATGCATTGCAAAAACCATGTTTGGCAGAGCCGCTTAGTGCAGATTATGATGCTTTGAAGGCAGCAATGTTAGCAAAACTCAACTAAATCAGAGAGCCTGTCTGAGTGGGTAGAACGCCCACTCAGATAAGGTCAATTTCAAGACTATATTAGCTTTTCAAATACAACTTAGGTTGTCTTATTTAAAATATTAATGTTTAAATAAAAAAATATCATCGCGATAGGGGTGTGAAATAAATTCAATCCCTGCTTAAATATGCCCATGCTGATTTCATAGGCAAACTGGTTATCTTGTGATGCTAGATTGTCTTTAAAAATACCCTTACGTTTACCTAGGAGAAACCATGTTAGAACGTAACATGAATATTGCAGATTTTGACCCAGAACTATTTGCAGCGATTGAAGCAGAAACTTCACGTCAAGAAGAGCACATCGAGCTTATCGCTTCTGAGAACTACTGTAGCCCACGTGTACTTGAAGCGCAGGGTTCTCAGCTAACAAACAAGTATGCTGAAGGTTACCCAGGTAAGCGTTATTACGGTGGTTGTGAGCACGTTGATGTGGTTGAGCAACTCGCGATTGACCGTGCCAATGCGCTATTTGGTTCGACTTACGCAAACGTTCAGCCTCACGCAGGCTCACAAGCAAACGCGGCGGTATTCCAAGCGCTACTTCAGCCACATGACACTGTGCTAGGTATGAGCCTTGCTCACGGTGGTCACTTAACGCACGGTTCACACGTAAACTTCTCTGGTAAAACGTACAATGCTATTCAGTACGGTTTAAACGAAGAAACTGGCGAAATCGATTACGCGCAAGTTGAAGCGTTAGCACTTGAGCACAAGCCAAAAATGATCATCGGTGGTTTCTCTGCGTACTCAGGTATCGTTGACTGGGCTAAGTTCCGCGAAATCGCTGATAAAGTAGGTGCTTACCTACTTGTTGATATGGCGCACGTTGCAGGTCTTGTTGCCGCTGGTATTTACCCAAGCCCAGTGCCTCATGCACACGTTGTAACAACAACAACGCACAAAACGCTGGCGGGTCCTCGTGGTGGTCTTATCATCTCTGCTTGTGATGATGAAGAAATCTATAAAAAGCTAAACTCTGCCGTATTCCCTGGTGGTCAAGGTGGTCCTCTATGTCACGTTATCGCTGCAAAAGCGGTTGCGTTCAAAGAAGCACTACAGCCAGAGTTCAAGTCATACCAAGAGCAAGTGGTTAAAAATGCACAAGCTATGGTTGCGGTACTTCAGGAGCGTGGTTATAAAGTGGTTTCTGGCAAAACTGAAAACCACCTGTTCCTACTTGATCTGATTGATAAAGACATCACAGGTAAAGATGCAGATGCAGCGCTTGGCCGTGCAAACATCACAGTAAACAAAAACTCTGTACCAAACGATCCACGTTCACCGTTCGTTACTTCTGGTCTGCGTATCGGTTCTCCTGCGATCACTCGTCGTGGCTTCAAAGAAGCTGAGTCGAAAGAGCTTGCTGGCTGGATCTGTGACGTACTAGACAACATCAATGATGAGTCTGTACAGGCACAAGTGAAAGAAAAAGTAAAAGCAATTTGCGCTAAATTACCTGTTTACGCATAATTTCGCTCACAAAAAAGCAGTTTTTTGTTATGATTAAGGCCGCATTCAAGCGGCCTTTTTTGTTTTTGAGTCAACGAGAGCGTCTATGCATTGTCCATTCTGTACAGCCAAAGATACCAAAGTGATAGATTCACGTTTGGTTGCTTCCGGCCACCAAGTCCGTCGCCGTCGTGAGTGTATTTTATGCCACGAACGCTTTACCACTTTTGAAGGTGCAGAGCTCTTAATGCCGCGCGTAATAAAGCAAGATGGAACCAGAGAGCCTTTCAATGAAGATAAGTTACTTAATGGCATGCACCGAGCGCTGGAAAAGCGCCCCGTCAGCACAGAACAAATAGAAGAAGTGGTACACCAGATTAAATCTCAAATTCGTGGTACGGGCGAACGTGAAGTACCAAGCGACATGATTGGCGAATGTATTATGGAAGCCCTCAAAAAGCTCGATAAAGTGGCTTATGTGCGATTTGCTTCGGTATATCGCTCTTTCGAAGATATTCGTGAGTTTGGTGAAGAAATTGCGAGGTTGGGGGATTGAGCCAATTCACAGCGCAAGATCATGATTTCATGAGCCGTGCCATCACGCTAGCAAAGCGCGGTAAATACACCACAACACCCAATCCAAACGTCGGCTGTGTGATCGTAAAAGACGGTGAAATCGTCGGCGAAGGCGCGCACTTAAAAGCAGGTGAAGGCCATGCTGAAGTGCATGCGCTTAAGCAAGCTGGAGCTAAAGCCGCTGATGCAACTGCCTATGTAACACTTGAGCCATGTAGTCACTATGGCAGAACGCCGCCGTGTGCTAAAGGTCTGATTGACGCAGGCGTCAGCAGAGTGGTTGCAGCTATGGTTGATCCAAACCCACAAGTTGCTGGGCGTGGATTGGCAATGTTAGAGGCCGCGGGAATTGAAACGGCTTTTGGTTTGCTAGAGCCACAAGCAAGGGCGCTAAATACTGGTTTCTTGAAGCGAATGGAGTATGGGTTGCCGTTCGTGACCTGTAAGCTTGCTGCTTCTCTTGATGGCAAAACTACATTAACCAATGGCCAGAGCAAGTGGATTACCTCAGCGGCAGCGCGCTTAGACGTACAGCGCCACCGCGCGCAAAGCTGCGTGGTCTTGACCGGAGCGGATACGGTTATGGTAGACAATGCAAGACTCAATGTTCGTGAAGAGTTTTTGCAAGACACCGATTATCCTCAACCTGAGCTACGCCAGCCGATACGTGCGATTATTGACTCACAAAATCGTCTGACACCAGATCTTGCGCTATTTAAAATTGCATCTCCAGTGATTATTTTTCGCCGTACTATTGATAATTCAGCGCAATGGCCTCATTTCGTAGAGCAAATTGTCGTGCCTGAAATCAACGGTAAGCTTGACCTAAAAGCCGTGCTCAACAAGCTGGCTGAAAAGCACTGTAATTATGTTTGGCTTGAGGCTGGCGCCACCCTTGCGGGGGTAATGCATGAACAAGGGCTAATTGATGAATATATCATCTATTTGGCACCGAAAATAATTGGCGCTGGAAAAGGGCTGTTTAACACCACACCACTGAGTGCCATGTCGCAAATACCAGAGTTAGTGTTTGGCGACGTTTGCCAAGTGGGACCTGATCTCAAACTTATCGCGACTAAAGAGAAGTAAAATGTTTACAGGTATTATCGAAGCAACAGGAACATTAACTCAATTGCAGCTCAAGGGCGGCGATTTAATTGTTCGTGTGACCACGACATCTCTTGATATGAGCGATGTAAACTTGGGTGATAGCATTGCCACTAACGGGGTCTGCCTGACCGTAACTGAGAAGTTTCATGATGGCTTCAAAGCCGATGTTTCTAACGAAACCTTAAGTTTGACGCGTTTTGCCGAGTACCAACAAGGCCAAAAGGTCAATCTTGAAAAGGCACTGCAGCCGATTTCACGCCTAGGTGGTCATTTGGTTTCTGGCCATGTGGATGGTATTGCTGAAGTGGTAGAGATAACCGCTAATGCCAGAGCGACTGATTATTGGCTAGCTGCGCCGTCATCGCTAATGAAGTATATTCCGTATAAAGGCTCGGTTGCCATTGATGGTATCAGTTTGACGGTCAATGCCGTGGAACAAAACCGCTTTAAACTGACCATTGTGCCTCACACGGCGCAAGAAACGACGATTGCAGGTTTTCAAGTCGGGTCAAAACTAAACTTAGAGGTTGATCAAATCGCCCGCTACCTCGAAAGACTAATTCAGGGTGAGCCAAGCGCTGCCAGCGAGTCCACTCTCACAACCAGTCTATTGGCGAAAGCTGGCTTTATAAAGTAGCCACAGACAAAGTAAAAATGGGAAAACTATGAGTTTAAATAGTGCTGAGGAAATCATCGCGGACATTAAAGCCGGTAAAATGGTTATTTTGATGGATGATGAAGACCGAGAAAATGAAGGTGATCTGATCATTGCAGCAGAGCACATTACACCAGATGCAATTAATTTCATGGCAACATATGGTCGCGGGTTAATCTGTTTAACCATGACACAGGAGCGCTGTGAGCAGCTGAACTTGCCACTAATGGTGAAAACCAATGGCGCTCAGTTCTCTACCAACTTTACTTTGTCTATTGAAGCTGCGAAAGGCGTAACTACTGGGATTTCAGCGGCAGATCGTGCTCGTACAGTGCAAGCTGCAGTTGCCAAAGGTGCAGTGCCTGAAGATATCGTACAACCTGGTCATATCTTCCCAATCATGGCGCAACCAGGCGGCGTTTTAACGCGTGCAGGTCATACTGAAGCTGGATGTGATTTAGCACGTTTGGCGGGATTGGAGCCTGCATCTGTGATTGTTGAAATTCTCAATCCAGACGGCACTATGGCACGTCGCCCACAACTAGAAGTATTTGCAAAAGAACACGATATTAAAATCGGCACCATTGCTGATTTAATTGAGTATCGTAACTTAAACGAAACTACTATCGAAAAAGTAGCAGAGTGTAAACTGCCTACTGAGTTCGGTGAGTTTAATCTGGTGACGTACAAAGACACCATTGATAATCAACTTCACTATGCGATGGTTAAGGGCGAGATCAAATCGGAAGAAGCCAATTTAGTGCGTGTGCATTTGCAAAGCACGTTTAACGATATTCTTCATTCAGATCGCAGTGCGGATAGAAGCTGGACGCTGCAAAGTGCCATGAAGCACATCGCTGACAACGAAGGTGTATTAGTCATTCTTGGTAAGCAAGAACACAGCGAAGAAATGGAAGCGCTAGTTAAGGCGTTTGCTGCGGAAGATGCGGGCGAACAGGTGAACTACCGTAAATTCCAAGGTACTTCGCGCACCGTAGGTGTGGGGTCGCAAATTTTGGCTGATTTAGGCATTCAGAAAATGCGCCTAATGAGTCTACCGAAAAAATATCATGCACTGTCTGGTTTCCACTTAGAAGTGGTTGAATACGTCGAACCAAAATAATTCCAAAATGCCAAATTGATCGCAATCGCCTATATTCTGATAGTAGGCGATTGCCACATTACTGTGCTATCATGCGCCTCAATTTGGCAATTGCTCATACAGATTAGGAACATCTAATGAAAGTAATCGAAGGTAATAAATACGCTCCTGGCAAAAAATTTGCCATTGTCATTTCACGTTTTAACGATTTTATCGGTAGCAGCTTACTTGAAGGCGCTGTAGATGAATTAAAACGTACCGGTGGTGTTAGCGATGAAGACATCACGGTTGTATATGTACCGGGAGCGGTTGAACTACCACTAGCAGCAAAACGCGTTGCGATGAAAAAAGAGCACGACGCGATTATTGCGCTAGGTGTGATTATTCGTGGTGGTACACCACACTTCGATTTAGTTGCTAACGAGTCTAACAAAGGCTTAGCTAGCGTTTCATTAGATTATGACATCCCTGTTGCTTTTGGTGTACTTACTACTGAAAGCATTGAGCAAGCTATCGAGCGCGCGGGCACTAAAATGGGCAACAAAGGGGGAGAAGCCGCCCTTGGAGCTCTAGAAATGGTGAACGTGCTAGAGCAAATTTAAGAGGAATCTCAGTGAAACCAGCAGCTAGACGCAAAGCACGTGTACTTGCTTTACAAGCTATTTATTCTTGGCAGCTAAGTGGTAACCCAATTGCCGATATCGAACAGCAAATGCTGATCGAAAACGACGTAACGAAAGTCGATGTGGAATACTTCAAAGACTTAGCGCGTGGTGTTGTTGTTAACCAAAAGCAGCTAGACGAAGCAATTCGTCCGCATTTAGCTCGTCCACTTGAAGAATTGGATATGGTTGAGCTTGCCGTGTTACGTGTTAGTGCTTATGAGCTTAAATTCCGTGAAGATGTGCCATACAAAGTGGCTATCAACGAAGGTATTGAGTTAGCGAAAATGTTTGGCGCTGAAGAAAGCCACAAATTCGTTAACGGTGTACTAGACAAAGCGGTTAAGTTTATTCGCAAATAAGCTTTACTATAGGAATAGCCGGCCTTGGCCGGCTTTTTTGTGTATGAAAGAATTTGAGCTAATCAATCACTACTTTAAAGGCCGTGGCATTATTCGTCGAGATGTAGAGCTTGGGATCGGTGATGACTGCGCCTTAGTTTCAGTTCCTGCTGGCAATCAGCTTGCGGTAACAACGGATACGCTAGTTGCGGGTGTGCATTTTTTTGAAGATATTCCACCTCGGGCACTTGGTCACCGTGTGATCGCGGTAAACCTTAGCGACTTAGCTGCAATGGGGGCGGAACCTACTTGGGTGTCGCTTGGTTTAACGTTACCTAGCGCTGATTTAGAGTGGTTAGAGGCCTTCACCGAAGGCATGCATGAAATCGCTGAGTACTATAACGTACAAGTAATAGGTGGCGATACAACGCAAGGTCCATTGACTATCACTGTATGTGCAAAAGGTATTGTACCAACTGGTAAAGCACTCAAGCGCTCAGGTGCGCGAGTGGGTGATTGGATTTATGTAACAGGTCCGCTTGGTGACGCAGGGCTTGCTATTGAAGCGCGAAAGCAAGGCTGGACGCTTGAGCCAAAACACTACAAAGCAGCGCTTGAAAAGTTTCACTATCCTGCGCCACGAGTTGCTGCGGGTCAAGTACTCAGAGGCCTTGCTACCTCTGCAATCGATATCTCAGACGGTTTACTTGCGGATCTTAAGCATATTTTACGTAGCTCGTTAGTTGGCGCTAAGATAAATGCCGATAAAGTCCCACAGTCTGATGCGTTGCGCTCAAGTCTTGATGAAGATGCACGCATGCGGCTCGCGCTCGGTTTTGGTGATGACTACGAGTTACTCTTCACGGTCAATGATAATAACAAAAATGCCGTGGAAACCAGATTGAAGCAGTATGGTGTTGAGCCAGTTTGCATTGGCCAAATTACGGCTAATAATGGCGAAATTCAATTGCTCAAAAAAGGTCAACCTTACCAGCTCGCAGGGCTTGGTTTTGAGCATTTTAGCTAGGAGTTGGTTTGGCTAAGCAGTATGTATTTAATTTAAAGAAGCCGCATCAACTCTTTGCACTCGGGTTTGGTCTTGGTTTAGCGAAAAAAGCACCTGGTACTTTTGGTACCTTCGCTGCATTACCGTTTATTTTTGCAACCCAAGGTGCACCAATGTGGCTGCAATGTCTTGTTGCGATTGTCATGACGTTATTTGGGATCTGGGTGTGTGGTAAAACAGCAGACGATGTTAATGTTCATGACCATCCAGCCATTGTCTGGGATGAAGTGGCAGGCTTTTATATTACCATGATAGGGGCGGCACTTAGCTGGCAGTCATTAATCGTTGGCTTTATTTTGTTCCGCTTTTTCGATATTTTGAAACCGGGTCCGATTAGATGGCTCGATAAACGTTTGCACGGTGGCTCGGGGATTATGCTAGATGATGTATTAGCTGGCATTTTTTTCATTGATTTGCGTGCAAGCTTTGTTTAAAACTGGCATTTTAGTCTAA
Organism: Pseudoalteromonas piscicida; assembly: GCF_000238315.3. Lineage (NCBI taxonomy): Bacteria > Pseudomonadati > Pseudomonadota > Gammaproteobacteria > Alteromonadales > Pseudoalteromonadaceae > Pseudoalteromonas > Pseudoalteromonas piscicida. Next base: position 2,182,387 of record NZ_CP011924.1, on the reverse strand, counting down.
CTGTGCTGATGTGATGGAATCGAGATGGCAAGGCTATTGTTTTTCATTTTCACTTTGCTGCTACCAATTACGAGTTTTGCGGCGATAGATGATTACGTAGTTAAACAGTGGAATATCCAAAGTGGATTACCGTCACAAAGCGTTAAGAGTGTCGTTCAAGACAATCAGGGCTACATTTGGCTCGGAACTCAGTTTGGCTTAAGTCGGTTTGATGGTCATCAATTCCAAAACTTCAACACCCAAAATACCGAATTTTTAAATAGCAATGCCATTAATAAATTGGTGGTAGACCGATTTGGCATGCTCTGGGTTGGCACGCGTCGAGGATTGCTAAGACTTAATCCCCAAACCTTAGAAGCTCGGCGTTTCGACCTGCAGGGGCCCGTACGGGATATCTTGCAAGATGAAGATGGCGGGATCTGGATTGCTGCAAATGGTCTGTATTATGTTTCTGCGAAAAAGCTGACGTTAGCCGCCAATAACATCGAACAAAGTACGTTAGATGTTACCCAAATCAATCAAATTGTAGGTTCCGTGACTAAAATGGCGCTGGTGCCAGATGGTATTTGGTTGGTAAATGAGCGTCACTTACTTAAAATCAGCGAATCAAGCAATCGCACTGGCGATGGGGTTCGGCTTGAATTGGCAAGTAAAGTGTCATTACCTGAACAGTTAGCACAAACCATCATACATGACTTAGCTTGGGTCGATGGTAAGTTGTTCTTAGCATCAGAGCTGGGCGCCTATTTTCTAGATATTGATGAAGTACTACGTCGTTACCAAGAAGTGGGTAACAATGCGGTATATAAGTTTCTTAACGATAAGGAAGGTGGCCTGTGGGTTTCCACTTATGGGCGATTGTTATACCGACAAAATAATGGCATTTGGCAAGCTGTTGAGCCAATTCAACTAGATCAGAGCATCTGGTTTGCCGATATTTTTATGGATAACGATAATAATATCTGGCTTGCTAGTTTAAATGAGGGACTTTGGCTTGCTCACTCAGGTAAGGTTGAGCGTCATCATATCGGCCAACGGACAAATCAAGCTATCTCAGCAATTACTCAAGGCCCCAATGGTCAATTGTGGGTAGCTAGCAGAGAAGGTCTTGGAATTATTGGGTTAAATGATAGTTATCAACCTGTGCTCACAAGTGCTCAGTTAAATCGCTCTGTAATACACGACTTAGAATTTATCGGTGAAAAGCTCATTCTTGGTACTGACCGTGGTGCGCTTATTTACGAAGATGGCACACTGCAAAAGTTAAATGAGCGGGAGCTCAGGCAAAATCCGGTATTTTCTCTCAGCCCTTCAAATCGTGGGGGGATGTGGTTTGGTACTGGCAGGGGCTTGTATCGCCTTGATTACAAGGGGATAACGCCGTTTGCCTATAATGCCTTTCTCGGTAGCCAATTCGTCACTTTTGTTGAAGACTTCCCTAGATACGGCTTCATTGGTACAAACAAAGGGGCTTATCGTTACAATGATAAGGGGATCGAAAAAATCGGTTCTCAAACGTCATTGGATACCGCTTATATCACCAGTATTTTGCATTTGGATACCGTGACGACTTTAGTTGGCTCACTCAACGATGGGTTATTCTATCGTACCTCAGAGGGTGATTGGTATCAGCTTGATGCTTCAAATGGATTGCCTTACGGATCGATATTTTCGCTGCATTATGACAAGAGCAATCAGCTCATCTGGGTGAGCACAATGAAAGGGGTATATCGCATGCCCGTTGCGCAATTTGGTCACGTTATAGAGAGTTTGCAAGTTGAACAAGTAATAAGCCCATTCGATAGGCAGCTTGATGGCAGACCAAGCCAATGTTGTTCGGGGCTTGGGCATGATGCAGTGGTTGAAACCGAGTCTGCTATTTTTTACCCCAGCTTACAAGGTGTCGTTGAGATCCCTAAAAATGTCCAGCTTTTTGGTGGTGGGGATTTATTGCCAAGGCTAGAGTCATTGTCTACCCACGATAGAGTATTTAGTACAGAATCCTTAAATCAAGTGATCCAGCTTGATACATCTGAGCGTGATCTAACCATTAATTATACTGCAATCGATTTTTACGCGCCGCATAGTATTGAATTTAGATACAAGCTAAAAGGGCACGATACGCAATGGCGTGATGCTCAATCTCGCCGCGAAGCAATTTATACCAATTTACCACCAGGCAACTTCACCTTTGTTTTAGAGGTTAAGCGCCAAGGGCAAGATTGGGAGCAGGCGAAGGTGCTTAACTTATCCATTACGTTACCGCGCCGTTTTGATGAAACGATTTACTTTAGACTGTTTATCACTTGTGCATTTATATTTATGTTCTATCTCATTTTCTGGGTATTTAGAGCACAAGAAAGAAGGAAGCAAGCCGCACTAGAAGCGTTGATAGCAGAGCGTACGACAGAGCTCAGAAAAGCCAATGAAAAGCTCAATCAGGTCAATACTCAGCTTAAGCTTGTAAGTCACTCAGATGAATTGACGGGGCTACGTAGTCGTCGCTTCCTCTTTGATCAGTTACCAAAAGATGTCGAGCATTATCAGCGCAATGCGCAGTCACTACAGGCTCAAAATAAGAGTTTGGTATTGATGATCATGAACATTGATGATTTTAGCAAAATTAATGATTCTTATGGTCCAATTGGCGGTGATAGCTGTTTGCAGCAATTAGCGACGTTACTCAATACACGAACGCAAGGTTCTGATTATGTCGTCCGTTGGAGCGGTGATGAATTCCTATTACTGCTACGTGACTTTAGCAGAGACTATATCGAAGAGTACGTCAGCGACTTATGTAAGGCGATTGCTGAAACGGATTACCGCTTACCGAATGGTAAAACGACTAAATTAACGGTGTCGATGGGATGGTCATATTATCCATTGCCACTACTAGGTGGTAAGGTCATTGGCTGGGAATCATCTGTGAACTTAGCTGATATCGCATTGCATCAGGTCAAACAACGTGGCGGTGATGGTGCTGCGACAATCATCTTTGACGATCAATTGGATGCATTCGAATTTGAGCAAAGCGCAAACATAGAGTCTCAGTTACAACTTTTGCAAAGCAATGGACTTGCGGAAGTGAGAGTGTGGATGAGGTAATACTCATCACTAGCGCTTAAACTGTCAACCTTGTTTAGGATGGGACAAGAGCATAAAAAAGGCTTCCAAATGGAAGCCTTTTTTAGAACAGCTCAAAGTCAAGACTATGGATTTAGCCAGGCCTTAATTTGCTGGCTTATTCCTTCGCTGTTTAAACCCAGTTCGGCGTGGATCTCAGTTTGTGAACCATGCTTAATAAACTCATCAGGTAGGCCGAGTAGTTTGATTGGCTTTAGATGGCCTTGGGCTAATAGATATTCGCTCACAGCTGAACCTGCACCACCAGCAATCGCATTGTCTTCAAGTGTTACAAAGCGCTCGTGAGTTACCACTAACTCTTCGATAAGTGCGGTATCTAAAGGTTTTACAAAGCGCATATCAACTAGTGTCGCATTTAGCTCTTCGGCTACGGCTTGAGCGTTTTCAAGCAATGTACCAAAGCTTAAAATAGCCAGCTTTTCACCTTCTCTTACTACCTTGCCCTTACCAATTTCCAGTTCGCTCATTTCTGCACTAATCTCTGCGCTTCCCGCACTGCCCCTAGGGTATCTTACCGCAGCTGGCCTATCTAGGCGGTGACCGGTATAGAGCATTTGGCGACACTCATTGAGGTCGCTTGGTGCCATGATCACCATATTAGGAATGCAGCGCAAAAAGCTTAGATCATAAGCCCCTTGGTGTGTTTCACCATCCGCACCAACGACACCTGCGCGGTCAATGGCAAAAAGTACTGGCAGGTTTTGTAGTGCAACATCATGAATTAATTGGTCATAAGCACGTTGTAAAAAGCTAGAATAAATAGCAACAATAGGATTCAAGCCCTCACAGGCAAAGCCAGCACCAAGCGTAACAGCATGTTGCTCAGCAATCGCAACATCAAAATACTGAGCCGGGTACTCTTTAGAGAAGCGCACCATGCCAGAACCTTCACGCATTGCAGGTGTAATAGCCATCAGCTTATTATCTTGTGCGGCCATATCACAGAGCCAGTCACCAAATACTTTTGAAAAGGTCGGTGCGCTGGGTTTTGATTTGGGTAAGCTGTGCACGGTTGGATCAAACTTAGGTACACCGTGGTAGCCAATAGGATCCGCCTCTGCAGGCTTATAGCCTTTCCCTTTTTGCGTTTTAACATGCAATAACTGTGGCCCCTTTAGGTTACGCATATTACGCAGCGTATCAACTAGGGTGCCAACATCATGTCCATCAATTGGACCAATATAGTTAAAGCCAAGCTCTTCAAAGAAAGTGCCTGGGATTATCATCCCTTTTAAATGTTCTTCCATTCTGCCAGCAAGTTCTTTAACTGGTGGCACACCAGCTAACAGCTTTTTACTGCCTTCACGAATATTGGTATAGAAGCTACCAGAGAGGATCTTAGCGAAATGGTTTGTAAGTGCACCAACGTTTTCAGAGATAGACATTTCGTTGTCATTCAAGATCACGAGCATGTCCGGGTTAACATCCCCTGCGTGGTTCATGGCTTCAAACGCCATACCAGCAGTCATTGCGCCATCACCAATAATAGCAACAGTTTTACGGCCTATTGCCTCTCTTTCAGCGGCAATAGCCATTGCGAGCGCTGCAGAAATCGAGGTGCTTGAGTGACCAACACTAAAGGTATCGTATTCACTTTCCTCTCGATATGGGAAAGGGTGTAGCCCATCTTTCTGGCGAATAGTATGCATCTGGTCACGGCGGCCCGTTAGAATCTTATGGGGATAAGCCTGATGACCTACGTCCCACACCAATCTATCCTGTGGTGTGTTGTAGACGTAATGCAATGCAACGGTCAGTTCGACCGTGCCAAGACCTGAAGCTAAGTGACCGCTGCTTTGAGAGACTGAGTTGAGCAAATACTCTCGTAATTCATCACTTAACGCAGATAACTTATGCTGGGGTAATTGACGAAGTTGACTTGGGTCGTCAATTAACGCGAGTAAAGGATACTTGCTACTATCAAGTTTCATGGTATTTATCAGAGTCCTAGTGAGTCTTTGCTGAGTACTTACTCGCGCAGCTCACTTCATAATTATTAAAATTCGTCACCAACTGGTCATAATATTATGTTAGCCAGTATTTACAAAGTACTTGTGAATATTTTCTTAGCTTGGCGTAGTTATTTTATACGTCAGCTTAATATTCTCGATCTATGATGTATTTTGCTAAATCTGCAAGTATTTCTGTGTCACCATCTATTTTCGTAAGCGCATCCAGTGCTTCATCTATCAACTGTTCGGCTTTTTCTTTTGCTTGCTCTAAGCCTAAAAGTGCAGGATAGGTAGACTTATTATGTTCTATGTCAGAGCCTTGTGGCTTACCAAGCACCGCAGTGTCACCTTCTACATCAAGAATGTCATCTCTGACTTGGAATGCAAGGCCTATTGCACGACCATAAGTGCGTATTGCATTACATGCTTGCTCGGTAACTTGCTCTGGGTTGCCGCATAAGATCCCAAGCTCCACAGCACAGCTTAGCAGTGCACCTGTTTTTAGCTTATGAATACGTTCAAGTTCGTCTATGGAAATTGAACGATTAGTAGCAGCTATATCAAGTGCTTGGCCACCAACCATGCCTTGTAGACCCGATGCTTTAGCTAGCGCGGAAATCATTTTTATTTGCGCATGGTGGCTTACTGCGAATTGATGCCCACTTAACAGCTCAAACGCCAGAGTTTGTAAGGCATCGCCAGCTAAGATAGCTGCCGCTTCATCGAATTGAATATGGCAGGTTGGACGGCCGCGCCTAAGTTCATCATCATCCATCGCGGGTAAATCATCGTGCACCAACGAATAGCTATGCACGCATTCTATTGCTGCAGCGGCCTTGTCTAAGTCTTCTGGAGCCGCACCAAACAATTCACCAGTGCAGTACACCAAGAATGGTCGCAAGCGTTTACCACCATTTTCTATACTGTAGCGCGTTGCGGCTTTGATATTTTCTTCAGTATCAATCACATTATCAAAATAGTGTAAAACGGTGGTTTCTACACGAGTCTTAGCTGACAGGAGTTTTTCTTGTAATTTTGCTGACATTAGGCTTCGTTTTCAAATGGCTGTAATTGCGCTTGCTCATCTTCGCCCATTAAAATAGCGACCTGCTGCTCAGCTTGCTGAAGTTTTTGGTTTGAAGCTTTTGCGAGCTTTATCCCACGCTCAAATTGTTTAAGTGCTTGATCCAGAGGTAAGCTACCGTTTTCCATGTCTGCAACGATTTGTTCCAACTCTTGCATGGCCTCTTCAAAGCTCAAATTATCAGGTTTTTTTACCGCCATATGTCACACTGACCCGTAAAGTAAAAGTGTGGCAATTTTAGGGGGATTGCGCGCCAAGGTCAAAAAAACCAGAGACTTTTTGATCTGACGGAGTATCGGCATTACAAGATCTGCTATAAACTCGCATTTTAAACACTTTTTAATATAATAGTGTTAAGTTGTAGAGAAACTTGCCGATAACTCAAACAATAATAACTGCGTGATTTATCACAAATAACTTCCCTCGGAGGACATGTGGATTTAGCAACGGTAATAGGGATCCTGGGTGCCATAGGTTTGATTGTAATGTCGATGGTACTGAGTAGTGATGGCCAGATCGCTATGTTCTATAACACGCCTTCCGTCGTTATCGTATTTGGTGGTTCAATTTTTATCGTATTGTCTAACTTTACGCTTGGACAATTTTTCGGCATTGGTAAAGTGGCCGGCAAGGCCTTCATGTTTAAGATTGAAACCCCTGAAGAGCTGATTGAAAAAGCCGTTGAGCTTGCTGATTCTGCGCGTAAAGGTGGTTTCTTAGCGTTAGAAGAAGCTGAAATTCCCAACCAATTTATGCGTAAAGGCGTTGATATGTTAGTCGACGGCCATGACGCTGATGTTGTACGTGCCACACTGCAAAAAGACATTTCCCTAACGTCTTCAAGACATGAACTAGGCGCGGGTTTATTTAAATCCCTCGCCGATATTGCGCCTGCGATGGGGATGATCGGAACACTCATCGGCTTGGTGGCTATGCTATCTAACATGGATGACCCAAAAGCAATCGGGCCAGCCATGGCTGTTGCACTTTTAACAACTTTGTATGGTGCGTTTTTAGCTAACGTGGTTGCGATCCCTATTCAGGTTAAGCTTGAGCTTCGTAAAGATGAAGAAGAGCGAAATCAGCGGCTCATCTTAGATGCTATTTTAGGCATTCAGGATGGCCAAAACCCGAAAGTTATTGAAGGCATTTTGAAAAATTATTTGCCTGAATCTAAACGTGGCGCTGAGGCTGAGGAATAACCATGTCAGATGAGAAAGAATGTAAATGTCCTCCTCCAGGTCTTCCCGCCTGGATGGGGACATTTGCTGATCTGATGTCATTACTGATGTGCTTCTTTGTACTGCTACTGGCATTTTCTGAAATGGACGTGCTGAAGTTTAAGCAAATTGCCGGGTCGATGAAATTTGCTTTTGGTGTGCAAAACAAAATTGAAGTGAAGGATATCCCAAAAGGTACCAGTGTTATCGCGATGGAATTTACTCCTGGTAAGCCAGAGCCAACACCAATTGAAACTATCCAACAGCAAACCGTAGAAATGACGCAACAGATGCTTGAGTTTCAGGCTGGTGATGAATCGTCTGCGGGTGGTCGGCAAGAGCAGCGGGGCAATAAGCGTGGTGGTGAGTCAGCCAGTACAGCTCAAGAAATGGCGTCAACGCAAGCAATCGCATCCGCAGATCAAGAACAAGTTAATGAGCTTGTTAAAAAGATTGCGCAGCAGCTAGAAAAGCAAATAATGGATGGTGCGATTGAGCTTGAGTCTCTAGGGCAGCAAATCATTATTCGTATCCAAGAGAATGGTTCTTTCCCTGCAGGTAGTGCGTTTTTGCAACCTAAGTTTGAACCTGTGATTGCCGAAATTGCAGAACTACTTAAAGATGTACCCGGTGAAATTACTGTATCAGGTCACACAGACGATTTTAGAGTCACAAACGAACTTTACTCTAATAACTGGGATTTATCGGCGACGAGAGCGGTCGCTGTTGCGACTGTGATGGAGCGCGTCCGTGGTTTTGATAAGAATAGAATGGTCGTGGTTGGTCACGCAGACACCAGACTACTTGTTCCCAATGACAGCGATGCTGATAGACGCCGCAATAGGCGTGTTGAAATCTCAATTTTACAGGGTAAACCTAAAGAGTCAGACCCTATTGAAGTGAGGCAAAATTAATTACAGTTTATTGCCAAATTACAGGGAATTCGCTATTGTTTCGTTTGGTTCTACTTAAAGGAGAAATAGAATGATTTCAATAAAAAAACCTCAAAATTTTAGACTGCCAGGCGGTAATGGTGAAGGCGGTGATGAAGAGGCGGAAAAAAAGCCGTCTTAACCGATTGTAATAATTACTTGACCCATTAAAAAATCATCTTAACTAATAATTAGAAGAGTAAATATGTTAGAGGCTTGGGAGTCGGTTAGGCTTTTTTATATCCAATACAGCATTCCACTATCGCTGATTGCAGTGTTGGTCTGTTTAGTTTTAAGAGATATAAAAGCCGCTCGTTATGCGATTTTGATTGCTTTATTTTATATTATTGGCTCTTTTACTGGTGATTTTATTAGAGCGATAGACGATGAGTTGGTTTATCGCTATATATTTTGGGCATTTAACGATATTGTGTTTATGGCTATAATTGCTGTTTGGGCTATTAAGGACAAAGTTTATATGTGGCAGAGTGTAATTGCTCAGCTCATTATTATACCTGCACCAATCTTACAGATGTTCCGCTTAGTTGATAGGCATTTAATGGAACTTAGCTATTCGTCTTATCTCTACGTTACAATTATCCCAATAGTTAACTTTGCTACTCTATGCTTAGCATTTGTACCTGTAGTTGCTTATTTTCAATTGAAACATAAACGAATGCAAGACGGTGCGCTGGAGAGAATCGAAATAGGCCGTTAAGACCTACGTCGTCTTGATAATGCTTACCCTAAACTAGGAATAAGGCCAGCCATTTGCATTAGCTGAGAGGTGATGATCATCACACCGAAAATGGCGGCAAGTCCTAGTCCAAGCGTACCGCCTTTAACCTGATATCCGTCATTACCTCTAACTTTTCTCTGTTTCCATACCATAGCAACTGGTAGAAATACCGCTAACACCACGAGCGCAATCGCCGCATATCCCAGTGCCATGATAAAACCTTTGGGATAAAAAAGGGCAAACCCTAGCGGTGGTAAAAAGGTAATGAACGCCGTTTTTATACGGTCTTTCTTGGTATCTTGCTTTTTAAAGGCATCAGCAAAAAAGTCGAATAAACCGAGACTAACACCTAAGAATGAAGTCGCCAGAGCAAGATCTGCAAAAACCGTCACAAATAATTGTACGTTGTCGTTGTGTGCGATAGACGAAATACTGGTGACAAAACCTGGCAGTCCCTCACTTGCCATTAAGCTCTCTTGCCCCATAACACCTTGGCTTAGTAGTTGCCAAAATACATAGATGATAAGCGGGAGGGAAGCACCAAACATCATTACTTTACGTAATTGGCGGATATCTACGCCCACGTACTTAACGATTGACGGGATTGATCCATGAAACCCAAATGAAGTGAAAATTACAGGAATTGCTGCAATAACAAGTCCTTGCTCCACTGGCATATCGATAAGGTGTTGGCCATGGACATAGGGAGTCAGGATAAAAAACAAACTCGCGAGCACGATAACTTTAATGGTAAATAGTAATTGGTTAAGCTTATCGACGGTACTTGTGCCTAATGTCACTATGGTTGCTATGATAACAGCAAGCAATACTGAACCGAGTTGGGGAGTGATCCCATCACCTAGTATACTAACCAGTTTGCTTTGAAGTTGTGCTCCACCTCCCGCGATATAAGCTGCGCACAGTGCATAGAATAAAAATACCATAGAAAAGTTAGCGACATATTGGCCCGTTTTACCGAGCAAGTTTTTCGCCAGTGTATTTAGCGTTGCGTCTTGATCTGCGTATTGATGTACTTCCAACATAAGCAAAGCGGTATAGGTCATTAACAACCATGTGATTGCTAATAATGCGATAGCGGTAGAAAAGCCGAGTCCTGCTGATGCAATAGGGAGGGCGAGCATACCCGCGCCAATTGTAGTACCTGCTACAATCAGCATGCTGCCCAAAGTTTTATTCTTAAGCACGTTTTGCCCCTGATTATTATTATCTGGTGAGGCAAGATATAACGAATAGCGAGGAAATGAAACCGTTTTGCTGCTAATACCAATTCGCGTATAAAATTTATGCGTTAAAAACAAAAAAGCCGCATATCAATATGCGGCTTATTCTACTCACTGGTATTTTCATCCAGTGAGTTTGTGCTTGTACCTTTAACTTTTAAATAAAGTCTTCATCTCTCATGAAACTGCACCGTATCAAGCTAACTTACCTAAGAGTCTATTGCGCTCGTACTAAATTGTCAAACCAATCTTGACCTCTCGAACTGAGCGACTTTAGCACAATAAGGTCACTCTCACCGTCGGGTAGCTTCAATCTTAAATGCTCATCAAGCGCAATTGCACGTTCTAAATGGCTGCGGATCTCACCCAGCGTCCGGACCATACAATCTAGCTCCTCAGGTAAGCCTTCGCTAAAATCTATACGAGTCTGGTAACAGGCGATATTCCAATGCATACGAGCTCTGACGGACTCACTCATATCTGAGATGGAAAGTGCGCTTTCTAGCAGCTTGATGGCTTCTGCGAGCTTACCATCTCGGCTGAGTGCTCTGGCTTTTATGCCAATTGCTCTTGCATGGTTTGGATGAATGTTGGTAAGAATGTCATCACAAACCTTAATTGCTTCATCGTATTGTGTGTTTGCAATCAATTCCCTAGCGCGTTGGAGTGCGATTTCTACGGTATTCTTACGTGCTATTTCATACTCTTCTTTAACCTTTTGTTGGATGTCATTGAATTCATCTTCGCCAACGTAGCGCTTGTAGGCGCTAGAAACGAGTCCTACACCACCAAAACCGCTTAAAATAGAGAATGAAAAGATTTTAATCCAAGTCCAAAATGCTTTATCAGAACCGGTAATTGAGTCGTTTTCCCGCTTCAAGTTGTGCTCAACGACCACTTTGATTATACGGTTGATCTCAACGGCATTATCGTTATGCGCAGATGAAAACATCGCCACGGGAATGAGTATCTCATCATTGTTTTGATGGTGGGAGTCGTGCTCCCCATTTTGATATGATTTAAATGCATACTTACTGACTGGGCTGAAGTCAGCAGCGCCCGCCATGGTGAGCACACCGATTGCCATAAATGCTGAGATCACACCGGCTAGAATGACACCGAATCCACCTAAGTCCCAATACTCTGGGGCGGCGCTATTCGCACTCTTAAACTTAGGTTTGCGAAATTTATATGACGACGTTGAACGCATCGCTTGTAGGAGCCCGCCTAAGGAGCCTCCAAGTACCACAACGGCAATAAAAATAGCGTAAAAGCTGATTGGTCCGTATTCCATATTATTATTCTAAGTAACTTGAGCTGGGGATAATTAATGCCTTGTTACCACTAAAACTCTCTGGCTAGACAAGGGTGTAAATTAAGGGAACTTTGGCTATTTTACATTGAATTTACATGAATGCGTAGAGGGGAGAGCGGAAATTGCTCCTATTTACGACTAGAAGCAATATCCGCGTTACTTGAACTTAAGTTCGGAGAGAAGTTATTTTACTTCTTTACCGGCGGCTTGCTGATCCGCATGATAGCTAGAGCGTACAAATGGTCCGCAAGCTGCGTGGCTAAAGCCTATCTCGTCGGCATATTCTTTTAGCCCATCAAATTCAACCGGTGGCACGTAGCGTTTTACTGGCAAGTGGTGCTTTGAAGGTTGCAGATACTGGCCTACGGTGAGCATATCTACGTTATGCTCGCGCAAGTCTCTTAAGACCTCTTCAATTTCAGAGATTTCTTCGCCTAGTCCAACCATTAAGCCTGACTTTGTTCTTACCTCTGGGTGCATTTCTTTAAAGCGGCGTAGTAATTCGAGTGACCACTTATAATCGGCACCTGGACGCGCTAGCTTGTATAGTCTCGGTGCAGTTTCAAGGTTGTGGTTGAATACATCTGGTGGTGTTTCACTCAAGATTTCAAGCGCTCTATCCATACGGCCACGGAAATCAGGCACGAGAATTTCGATTGTAATACCTGGGTTGTGCTTACGGATCTCACGAATACAGTCGGCAAAGTGCTGCGCACCACCGTCGCGCAAATCATCACGGTCAACAGAGGTAATAACAACGTAGCTTAACTTCATGTCTTTGATGGTAAGTGCAAGCTTTTCCGGCTCTTGAGCGTCGGGTTTTAATGGACGACCGTGGGCCACATCGCAGAATGGACAGCGGCGAGTACAAATTGCACCTAAAATCATAAAGGTTGCTGTACCGTGATTAAAGCACTCAGAAAGGTTAGGGCAAGACGCTTCTTCACAAACAGAGTGCAAGCCGTGCTTACGCATTGCTTGTTTAATGCCATCGATACGCTCACTTGATTTTGGCAAACGGATCTTTAACCACTCAGGCTTTCTCAGCATTTCTTCGCGTTCTGTTGGCATGACTTTAACTGGGATCAATGCCATTTTTTCAGCATCGCGGAGCTTTACCCCTGGCTCCATTTTGACTGGTTTACTCATACGTTTTCAAACCCTTCAGTGTATTCGACATGCTCAGCATTAATGCGTTTTAGCATGTGTTTTACCAGACCAGCCCCCGCATCAGCGACGGTTTGAGGTCCATTAATTTCGCTACTTTGCACCATATTCATGCCCGCATAACCACAAGGGTTTATTCGTAAAAATGGACCAAGATCCATATTGACGTTGAGTGCGAGTCCATGAAACGAGCAGCCACGGCGGACTCTAAGTCCAAGAGATGCTATCTTGCTATCGTTGACGTATACACCCGGTGCATCGGCTTTAGCGTAGGCTTCTATCCCATATTCTTTTAGGGAGTCGATAATGCTTTCTTCTAGCCAAGTGACGAGTTCACGTACCCCTATTTTCAATCGTCGTAAGTTGAGCAGAACATAAAGCATTTGTTGCCCAGGGCCATGGTAGGTAACTTGACCACCGCGGTCCACTTTTACGACAGGAATATCACCGGGCGCCAAGACATGCTCTTCTTTACCGGCTTGACCTTGTGTAAAAACAGGCTCATGTTCCACCAGCCAGATTTCATCCGCCGTGGTGTCATCACGCTCATCGGTAAAAGATTGCATTTTGTGCCAAATTGGCTCGTAACTACAAAGGCCGAGTTGGCGCACAATTAACTTACGAGATTCCATAATTAGGGGTCCTTACCAACTACAGGATGTAACGGACGTCTTCGATGCCACCGATCTCGGTATAAATCTGCTCGATATGCTCTTTGCTGGTTACGGTAACGACAAGAGATACGGCTTCATAGGTGCCTTTGCTGCTTGGTTTAACCTTTGGTGCATAATCACCCGGTGCAATAACCTGCAGTTTAGCTAGGATCTGATCCGTCAAATCGACATTTGCAAGGCCCATAATCTTGAATGTAAATGGGCAAGGAAATTCTAAGTATTCATCAAACTTAGTATTTTTAACTGGTTTTACCACGACGGTATCCTCACAACGAACTACTTGCTGACGCCCTTATTTGGCCACTTAGATGCTCTTTCAAGCCTAGAGCTGCCAAGGTCGTCATTTATTGGCCGCATTCTATCATTTTTGGCGCAAAAAAAAACGTTCACGATAAGGGCGTTTTTGTTGAGTCATTTTGAAGCTAGCTTTCACCATTGATTACGTCTTTACAATTATCAAAAACTGCTAAAGTAGCTAATAGAAGGAAGCAGTGATTGCTAAGCCTTCCGAGTCAAAGAAAAATCGAAATACTGTTGTTAATAGTAGTAGTATCAAAAGCGCTGTTTTGTTGCGTTTCAAGGTCTTTACTATGTTTCTTTTAGACAGCTTGATTCTAGCGCTAAGAATTCGTACCAGCTGATAAATGATGATACTAACTACGGCAAGATTGATACCGGTAATAAGCATTGAAGGAGATGAGAGAGTAACAATACTAACCAATAGCAGAATAAATATTGGAATGTATCCAAATGCTTCATATTGGCTTTTTCCGCTTGGGTATTGTTAAGCTGCGTAGCAAGTTGATAAAGTGCGTCGTACAGAGCAATATAAAAACCAAGATACAGTAGTACAGGTTTATTTAAATAATCACTTAATATGAAGCAGACAATAAATACAGCCATGCTAATGTGGATCTAGATAGGAGATTGTTGCTCGGGGTGTAAAAAGTCAATCAGTATCTAACCACTGATTGACTTTTATCTAAATAGGTTATTGCGAGAACTCTAAACTAGTTTAATCAGGCGCAAAAATATTCTCACTAATAATATGGTTTAAGAACTGTATGTAGCAGTTAAAAATAACCATATAACTAGCAGCCCACGTTCCTAAAGACATTGTTAGAAATGGTATGGCACACATAACAACAATGAGTAGCAGGTTAACGGAAAAAATAAACCTCGACTTGGTTTTTAATCTCTCCTTTATCGCGTCAATAGCGGACGTATTTCTTATTTTATACACAACTTTAATAACATGGACAGCCAATAACAGACTGAATACAATATTAAAAAGAGTAAGTAGTGGGTATTCAAGGTGTAGCCCGGCAATACCTATACAAGCAAACGCTAGCATAAGTGGTAACTGTATCCAGTGCTGTTTACAGTAAGCTATGAGCGTAACTTTTGCACAAGCTCCTTGTTCTTTTGCCACTACGGATAATAAATCCCATGCAGTTATAATTAGCGCCATATAAAAACCAATATATAAAAGTAGGCTTGACTTGTATAAAATAGCAGAGAAAAGCAGTAATACTGCAATAGTCAATTTGGCTACTGGTAAGCCTGGTTTTAGATATATACGATCTATGTAGTTCATAGGAAAGCCTTTAGTGTGTATCACCTATTAGATTAACATCTCTCTACTTCTTCCCACTCATAACAGCCACAACCTGTACAGACAGAATATTCTACTGAACAAAAACCTCCCGAAGAGCTACTGCCACCGCCGTCATTATTTCCTCAGTCATGAGGAGTTTCTACACTTCACCATTATTACCGCGGTTGTCACCATCATCATTTAAATATCCTTTTATTTATAGTTCGAGTTTGTACCTAAAATCAATTATTGCAAATTGTTTTTAAATTGTAAAATTAAAGTGGTTTTTCAGCCGTGTGCTATGTTGAAAAGGGGTCTTAGATTAGAAAGTAGGATGTCTGGGAAGCTAAGGGAAATAAATAAGTTTTCAGAAAAGATAAGCCAACCGGTCTGTCTCGGCTGGCTTATCAGATAAGAAATTATTGCGAGATCTGTAAACGTAGATAGTCGTAGATCTTGCTAAAGAATCCACCTTCTTGGATCTCTTCAAGCGTAACCAGCGGGTATTGTGCTACGTCTTCACCCTCAAGCTGTAAGAACAAAGTACCAACCTTAGTGCCTTTTGCTAGCGGCGCTTCGAGTGTTTTATCTAGCTCAAAGTTAGCCTTTAAGTTCTTGCTTTGACCACGTGGAATAGTGATTGGCGTGTCTTCCATAATGCCAAGCGATACGGTTTCTTTGTTACCCATCCATACGCGCTGATCGGCAAAAGCGTCACCAGCTTGGTAAGGAGTAATGGTTTCAAAGAAACGGAAGCCGTAGTTAAGCAACTTTTTGCTTTCAACTTTACGTGCACGCTCACTCTCTGTGCCCATGACTACTGCAACAAGACGCATATCATCTTTAACCGCTGAAGTAACAAGGCTATAGCCTGCATCTGAGGTGTGGCCGGTTTTTATGCCATCCACTTCAAGGCTTGCATCCCAAAGTAATGAGTTACGGTTATATTGCTTTATGCCGTTGTATGAGAAAGACTTTTTCTTGTATAAAGCGTATTCATCAGGTACATCACGAATAAGCGCCGCCCCGAGTGTTGCCATGTCTCTTGGGGTGGTGTAATGCTCATCAGTATCTAAACCATGGCTGTTAATAAAGTGGGTATTAGTCATCCCCAGTTTTTCAGCATGCGCATTCATCAGATCGGCAAACGCACTTTCACTACCAGCAATATGCTCGGCCATTGCAACACAAGCATCATTACCTGATTGAATAATGATCCCGTGGTTTAAATCATCAACACTGACCTGCTTACCCACTTCGATAAACATCACCGATGAACCAGGAAAATTCTTAGCCCACGCTTTTTCGCTAATGGTGACCTGATCAGATGGACTAATGTTACCTGCCGCGATTTCAGTACCAATAACATAACTGGTCATCATTTTGGTTAAACTTGCTGGCGCTAGCTTAGTATCGGCTTCACCTTCTGCAATCACCTTTCCAGTTGTGAAATCTACAAGGAAATAGCCTTTTGCATTGATCTGCGGCGGCGAAGGAATAATTTGTGCGCTGGCACTCATAATAGAGAAAGTGCACACCAGTCCAAGGACTTTTTTAACGATTTTTGGTTTGATAGAAGTCATTATGCTCGCTTTTTTGTTTATCGGCATTCATTGCGGTTATTCTAAAGTTCCTGCTCACTGTAAAGCAAGAAAGCACGACTAAATTGACCTTGTTGTAAGGTTTTTAGTAAAGATTGTGCTTGATTGTCGTCGGTAATTGGGCCGACTCTAAGCTTGTACAGGTTGTTTTCAAACGTGATGGGTGTACCTAACCCCAGTTCTTGTTTTAACTGACCTGCTAATAACTGTATGTTCTCAAGTTTACTGCCAGCAGCAACTTGTACATAGGTTAGCCTTGGAGACTCGCGCGATAGAGTAATGGCTTCGACCTTAACGCGCGCTGTACCCTGAAGGTGATAGCCTAGCTTATAGGCGGCAGCGTAAGATAGGTCGATTAATCTATCGTCGTGGAATGGACCTCGGTCGTTAATTCTAACGATGGCAGAGCGTCCGTTGTCTAAGTTTGTTACTTTAGCGAAGCTAGGGAGTGGCAGCGTTTTATGTGCCGCTGTCATATCGAACATATTAAAAATTTCACCATTGGAGGTGTGGTAGCCGTGGAATTTACGGCCATACCAAGAGGCGATACCTTGTTGCTGATACCCATGCTCGTCCGAAATTGGCGTGTAACGTTTTCCAAGTACCGTGTAGGGGCGATTGGCACTCACGCTCTTTTTCTCGTTGGTGACAATGGCATCTTGCATTTCCAGTTCGGTAGGTTCGCGCAATGGCGCTTTATCATGACGAATATGATAACGGCTACCACAAGCGCTGAGCACGCTTAACAGGGCCAATACTAAAACCAGTTTTGAAATTAGGGTAATACGAACTGTCATTATTTTAACAACATCCTCTTATCTGTTGCGATTGCCATAATAATGCCAAAACCGGCCATTAAGGTCACCATCGATGTGCCACCATAGCTAATTAGGGGCAGTGGTACACCTACTACTGGCAAAAGACCAGAAACCATTCCAATATTTACAAAAACATAGACGAAGAAGGTCAACGTCAGTGCTCCCGCAAGCAGTTTACTGAAAGCGTCTTGTGCTTGCACTGCGATATACAATCCACGACCAATTATAAAAAGATACAAGCTGAGTAAAATAGTGACGCCCAACAAGCCAAATTCTTCGCTCAGCACCGAGAAGATAAAGTCGGTATGGCGCTCAGGTAAAAATTCTAATTGAGATTGCGTTCCATGCAGCCAGCCTTTGCCTTCAACGCCACCGGAACCTATCGCAATTTTCGATTGGATAATATGGTAACCAGAGCCCAGCGGGTCGCTTTCTGGATCTAAAAAGGTCAGTACACGTTGCTTTTGATAGGCATGCATTCCGTAATGCCAAAACGCATAGCCACCAGGGACCGCGAGTAATAAACCAGAGCCGATTAAACGCCAACTTAACCCAGCTAAAAAGAGCGCAAAAATACCAGAGCTGGCGATTAAGATAGAAGTACCCAAGTCGGGTTGCTCTTTGATAAGGATAGTGGGCACTAACACAATCACAAAGCCGATTGTTAAATTCAAAATACTAGGAGGTAAGTGAGAGCGGCCAATAAACCAAGCGACCGTCATGGGTACTGCTAGCTTCATTATTTCAGAAGGTTGAAAGCGGGTAACACCTAAGTCGAGCCAGCGCTGAGCCCCTTTACTACTGACTCCAAAAAACAGCACGGCGGCGAGCATGCCAAGACCTAAGAGGTAAACCGGAATTGCCACACGCTTAAGTGTATTGGGAGAAAACTGCGCCATAAATAGCATGGCAACTAATGCACCAAACATGCGTGTGCCGTGGCGCATCATCATGCCCATATCTTGTCCACTAGCACTATACACAATCGCGAGACTACCAATCATCATAGTGATCAAGGCGGCAAATAACGGTAGGTCGATATGAACTTTTTCAAATAGCGAACGCGGCTTATTCAGCGGGCTCATTGCTGTTGCTCCTTCTCAAGCGGGTAGGCTGAAAAGTAATAATCCATCACTTGTCGTGCCATTGGCGCTGCGATAGCACTACCACCACCTTGGTTTTCGACAACCACAGTGATAACAATTTGAGGGTCATCAAAAGGTGCAAAACCTACGTAGATACCATTGTCTCTGTGTTTTTCTTTTAGCTTTTTGGCATCGTATCTTTCGCCCTGAGCAATGCTGACAACTTGTGCGGTACCTGTTTTACCTGCGTGGTCATAGGTCACGCCCTTAAATGCGCTTTTTGCGGTACCTATTTTTACTGTGTTGTGCATGGCTTTTAATGCAATATCCCAGTGATAAGGGTTTTTCAACACAACGGGTGGTTTTTCTTCCGTAAATAGTTGTTCCACTTCAGTGTCTTGCTTAGAAATTTGTACTAAGTGCGGCTGGCGGTGTATACCTTTATTGACCAAAATGCTCAGCGAGTTCGCTATTTGCATTGGAGTGGCAGTCCAGTAGCCTTGCCCTATCCCAACAGAAATCGTATCTCCTGGGTACCATGACTCTTTAAAACGTTCTCTTTTCCATTCAACCGATGGCAAAATGGCGGAGGTTTCTTCATGAATATCGATACCCGAAAGCTCACCAAAGCCAAACTGGTTCATAAAGTCGCTAATTTTGGTTATGCCGAGTTTATATGCGGTTTCGTAAAAATAGGTGTCACAAGACTGCTCAATAGCCTTATACACATCAACATGCTCATGGCCCCAAGGGCGCCAGTCACGCCATTTATGTTTTACATTGGGAATTTGAAAAAAGCCGGGATCCCAAATTTTGGTTGTTTCGGTGACAACACCTTCTTCCAGTGCAAGCACTGCAAGATGGGGTTTCACTGTGGAAGCAGGAGCATAACGGCCTTGAGTTGCACGGTTGATAAGCGGTCTGTCTGGGTTGAGCAAGGCTCGGTAGTCTTTGCCGCTGATCCCGTGAACGAACAGATTCGGGTCGTAACTTGGGTTAGAATAGAGCGCTAAAATTCCGCCATCGCGTGGATCCATAACGATGATCGCGCCTCGGGTGTCTTTTAGTACATGTTGGACGATTTGCTGCAAGCCGATATCAAGCGTTAGCACCAAGTCTTTACCTGGTTGTGGCGTTTCCATGCTTAGCGTGCGAATGATACGGCCGCGATTATTCACCTCGACGCGACGAGAGCCCACAATACCGTGTAGCTGTTCTTCATAAAACTTCTCGACGCCGAGCTTACCGATATCATGGGTGGCACGATAGTTAGTGTCTTTGCCTACTAGTTCGAGGTCAAAGAGTTCCTCTTTATTGAGCTTTGCGACATAGCCAAGGGCGTGTGTGAGGGTATCTCCATAAGGATAATAACGGGATAAGCGCGCTTCAACACTAAAGCCTGGCAGGCGGTGTTGGTTAACCGAAAGGATCGCAACTTCTTCTTCATTCAGACGACCTTTTAATACTTGGCTTTTGAAGCGACGGTTATGCTTGATTTCCTTTTTGAAATCTTCTACTTCTTGCTCAGAAATTTCGATGAGTTGACGTACAGAAGCTAATGATGCTTCGAGATCTTCGACATCTTCTGGGATCACTTCAAGGTTGTAAACAGGGCGGTTTTCGGCGAGCAAGACACCATTGCGGTCGTAAATCAGACCACGATTAGGGGCGACCGGAATGACTTTAATACGGTTATCGTTGGAGCGGGTGCGATAGGTCTCGTGCTCGGTTACCTGAAGCTTGTAGACATTGTGAAACAAGATCCCAACAATAATAACGACAAAAACAAAGCCGACAAAGGCCCGTCTCGCAAAGAGGTTAGCCTCGGCAGAATGATCCCTAATCGTCGGCCGTTTTTTTATCATTATTATTCTCTGTGGTAAGGGTGATTGTTATTTAAACTCCAGCCGCGATACAAGCTCTCGGCAACCACTATACGCACCAAAGGGTGGGGTAGGGTTAAGTTTGATAATGACCATTTTTGTTCAGCCGCAGCAATACATTCTGGTGCAAGCCCTTCAGGGCCGCCAATCAGTAAGCTAACATCACGACCGTCCAACTGCCACTTTTCCATATTGCTCGCAAGTTGGTGTGTATCCCATGGCTTGCCAGTCACTTCTAAGGTTACGATGCGATTGCCTTTTGGAATAGCGGCTAAGGTTTTTTCACCTTCTTGTTGCAAAATGCGTTTAATATCTGCGTTTTTCCCCCGTTTGCCAGCGCTAATTTCAATTAACTCCAGTGGCATATCTTTGGGAAAGCGTCTTTGATATTCGGTGAAGCCAGTTTCAACCCACTTCGGCATTTTGGTACCTACTGCAATGAGTTGGATCTTCACATTAGCCCCACAGCTTTTCTAGGTCATAAAAATCACGGGTTTGGTCTTGCATTACGTGAACAACAACGTCGCCCAAATCAACCAATACCCACTCACCAACGTCTTGACCTTCTTGGCCAATTGGTGTTTCTCCAGCATGACGTGCTTCTTTTGCGACATGATCGGCAATCGATTGTACATGGCGTTTTGAGGTGCCTGTACAGATCACTAAGTAATCGGTGATTGAAGAAGTTTCGCGAACGTCGAGCTTAACAATATCACGCGCTTTCATATCATCTACTTTGTCTAGCGCGAAATCTAATAACTGTTGTGAATCCAAGTTTTTGTCTCTGTATTTCAAATAATCGGCGATTTTAACATGCTTTATAGGGTTAATCAGCATACAAGCCATGGCTATTTATATAATCTATGACAGAAGCAGGCAGCCAATGTTCCAAATATTCTTTATCTCGCTGTGCAATTGCAGCTCTTATTGTACTCGATGCAATGTCTTTTTGCTCACCGTGAAGGAAATAGCAATGTCCAGCCTTGGTGGTTTGGAGCTTATTTAAGTTATCTGTGCGTGCTTTAGCTAAATAAGCCGAGACTTTAGCATCTGGTGAGCAATGTTCTTTTGGGCGTTGATACACCACAAGATGGCACAGCTTTGTGATTTCTTGCCATTGATACCAAGTGTGCAGACTATTAAACGAGTCCATACCCATTAAAAATAAAATCGGCTGGTCCTGATATTCGTTACGTAGTTCTTGCAGGGTTAGCAGGCTGTAAGAGGGTCCTTGTCGGTCAAGCTCACGTCTATCAATAACCAGTTTTTGTTGCCCTGATAGCAAATTTGCAACCATCGCTAGGCGATGCTCGTCACTGATGCTGGGCTTTTGCTTATGAACCGGTATGGCACAAGGTAAAAACTTTAACTCAGCCAGACTTAACTCGTCGACGCAGCGCATCGCCATATTTAAATGACCTAAATGCGGAGGATCAAAAGTACCACCAAACAGAGCTATCATACATGCTCACTCTGGCTAATTGGTAGCGGCATCGTGATAGGTGTAGCAAAGGCCAGCGCGATGTGTGCTAGAGCTTGATATGGCGCAGTGAGCCTGGCTTCTTTATATGCGGTATCAAAGTCTGCCATCATACAAAGCAACTGTTTCATCTGCTCTAGCGTTAATCTATCTAACGCTTGCTGCGTGATGGTTTGCTGATTTTTCCAGACATTATGCTTTTTATAGGCATCTGCAAGAGTAGTGCCGGTTTGCCACAAGGTTTTAACACCCAGTAGGGTGCGAGCTTGGTTTTGCAAGGTCCAGAGAATACTCGCGGGCTCCACATTATCGCTTGCGAGCTTATTCAATACTTTGATGATTTGTTTAGGGTTGCCACTTAGCAATCCGGTATTTAAATCAAAGATATCGAACTTAGATTGATTTAATAAGCCGCTCAGCAATTGCTGTTCATCAACCGGGTTTTTACCAAATAGTAAGGAGAGCTTTTCGAGCTCCTGATGCGTTGCAAGCAAGTTGCCTTCTGTGGCGACGAGGAGGGCGCGCTTGCCTTGTGGAGACACCGACAGCTTCAGCCGCTTACATTCGTCATCAAACCAACGTTCAAGATGACGGCCCGTTAACGCATAGCAAGGGACAAACAGGCCTTTAGGCTCTAATGCTTTGAACCAAGCTGTGCGTTGAATGTCTTGACCCGCGCCCAGTCCTTTAAAAATAACAACGACATCTGGATTGAGCTGTTCGGCCAAAGACTTCAAAACTGCAACACCTTGGGTAGGAACTTTTTGCTCGTTAAAGTCGAACTCGATGAGCGTACGCGCACTGAACAAAGACATACTGTTGTACTGCGCACTGAGCTCTTGCCAGTCAAATCCCGGAAGTAGAGCAAATTTAATGACTTCGTCAAAGCCTTGTTGCTTAGCTGCGGTTCGTATGGCAAGTGCACATTCGCCTTGCTGAAAGGGTTCTTCACCAAAGACCAGATAAAAAGGCGCAAGCCCTTTATTTAGGTAATTGGAGAGTTGATTGGCATAACAACGCATTACAGTTGCGACAACTCTCGAATAATACGTTGGCTTGCAAGACGACGCATCTCGGTTAGGATCAGCTCAAGCTCTTTTGCTTTTGCTAATGCATTGTCTGGGTCGTCCTGATAGTTGCGATACAGCTCGAACATTTGTTTAACGGGTTCTTGGCCCGGACGACTCAAACGGTATGACACGCGATATGCCAGTTCATACTGAGCAACTTGACCATTTTTGAACAAACTGAGTGTTTGACGTTCAAGTGAGTCATTGTACAAGTACAACTCGGCGGCTTGTTTGGTATTTTTTGGCGTAAGGGATACCTGAGCGCGCTGAAGATCGGACTGTAGCTGTTCAAACAAGGCTGAACGCTTGTCGTCACCGCTTAAGGTGATTTCTTTTAGATCGTCAGGCAGATAAGAGGCTTGCTTGAGGTGAAAACCACAGCTCGCCACGAACAAGCAAGCTAGCAAAACTGCTAGCTTGCTGGTGTGCCAAAATAGGCTACGCATCTTAGTTTGCAACCACATTAAGTAGCTTACCAGGAACATAGATCACCTTACGGATGGTCTTGCCGTCAGTAAACTTAGTGACGTTTTCTTCGCTAAATGCAATCGCTTCAACTTGTTCTTGCGTTGCATCTGCCGCCACGGTGATTTTAGAGCGCAGTTTACCGTTGACTTGTACAACGATAAGCTTTTCATCTTCAACGAGCGCACTTTGGTCAACAACAGGCCATGCCGCATCAAGGATATCGCCAGCTTTGCCTAGCTCAGCCCATAATTCGTGACACATGTGCGGTGTGATAGGCGCCAGCATGATCACCATGGCTTCTAGCGCTTCGTTTGCTAGTGCAATGTCCTGCTCATCGCTCAGTGGCGCTTTGATAAGCTTGTTTGAAAGCTCCATCACCGCCGCAATTGCCGTGTTGAACGTTTGACGGCGTTCGATATCGTCTGTCACTTTTGCAATGGCTTTGTGGATATCGCGACGGAGTGTCTTTTGCGCTGCATTTAGTTTGCTTAAATCAAGCTCGGCAGTGCCTGCTTGCTTTACGTCAACCGCGTATTTCCAAATACGACGAAGGAAACGGTGCGCACCTTCAACGCCTGAGTCAGACCATTCAAGCGTTTGCTCTGGTGGAGCCGTAAACATCATGAATAAGCGAACCGTGTCAGCGCCGTATTGCTTGATAACCGTTTGCGGGTCAATACCATTGTTCTTCGACTTAGACATTTTGCTCATGCCTGCAGAGAATACCGGCTCGCCGTCTTCATTATGCCACGCTTTAGTGATGCGGCCTTTGTCGTCAGTCTCAGTTAATACGTCAGTTGGTGCGATCCAAATATCGCCGCCTTTCTCGTCTTTGCGGTAGTAAGTGTCCGCAAGTACCATGCCTTGACAAAGCAAGCGCTCAAATGGCTCATCAGAGTTCACTAAACCAAAATCACGTAGCAACTTGTGGAAGAAGCGCGAGTACAACAAGTGCAAGATAGCGTGCTCAATACCACCAATATATTGGTTTACTGGTAGCCAGTAGTTTGCAGCACCTGGTTCAAGCATGCCTTCATCGTAGCGTGGGCTACAGTAACGTGCATAGTACCAAGATGATTCCATAAAGGTGTCGAATGTATCGGTTTCGTGGAATACCGCTTCACCATTTATTGTTGCTTTTGCCCATTCTGGATCTGCTTTAATCGGTGAAGTTACTCCATTCATGACTACGTCTTCAGGTAGACGAACAGGGAGCATGTCTTCAGGTGCAGCAAGCTCAGAACCATCTTCTTTGTTTAACATTGGGATTGGCGAACCCCAGTAACGCTGGCGGCTTACACCCCAATCGCGAAGACGGAAGTTTACTTTACGTTTACCGACGCCAAGTGATTCTAGTTTAGTCGCGATGGCGTTAAATGCGCCTTCAAAGTCTAGGCCATCGAACTCGCCAGAGTTGATAAGCGTACCTTTTTCGGTAAATGCCGCTTCAGCCAGATTAGCTTCTACTTCTGCGCCGGCTAGAGGCTGAATAACTTGTTTGATCTCAAGACCATAAGCGGTTGCAAACTCATAGTCACGTTGGTCGTGACCCGGTACTGCCATCACGGCACCTGAGCCGTAATCCATTAGTACAAAGTTAGCTACCCAAATTGGCACTTCTTGCCCTGTGAGTGGGTGGATAGCAGTAAAGCCAGTTGCAATACCTTTTTTCTCCATTGTTGCCATATCCGCTTCGGCAACTTTGGTGTTTTTGCACTCTTCAACAAAGCGAGAGATTGCATCGCTGTTTTTCGCCGCTTCCTGAGCGATCGGGTGGCCTGCCGCAACCGCTACATAAGTCACACCCATAAAGGTATCTGGGCGGGTGGTGTATACGGTGAAACTTTCGTCGTTGTCGGCACGTTTAAAATCGATTTCAACGCCTTCTGAGCGACCAATCCAGTTACGCTGCATGGTTTTAACTTGCTCAGGCCAGTGGTCAAGCTTGTCTAAGTCATCCAGTAACTCTTGGGCATAATCAGTGATCTTAATGAACCATTGTGGAATTTCTTTTTGTTCGACAATAGCACCAGAGCGCCAACCACGGCCGTCAATTACCTGTTCATTTGCCAGTACCGTTTGGTCAACTGGATCCCAGTTTACCGTTGACATCTTTTTGTATACTAAGCCTTTTTCGTAAAGCTTAGTGAAGAACCACTGTTCCCACTTGTAATATTCAGGGTGACAAGTCGCGATTTCACGATCCCAGTCGTAACCAAAACCAAGTAACTTAAGCTGGTTGCGCATGTAGTCGATATTTTCGTAGGTCCATTTCGCCGGTGCAGTATTATTTTTAATTGCTGCGTTTTCAGCTGGAAGACCAAACGCATCCCAACCCATAGGTTGCATAACGTTTTTGCCTTGTAGGCGTTGGAAACGAGAAACCACATCACCAATGGTGTAGTTACGTACGTGACCCATGTGGAGGCGACCACTTGGATATGGGAACATTGAGAGACAGTAGTACTTCTCTTTACTTTCGTCTTCGACAACTTTGAAGGTATTGTTTTCTTCCCAGTACGACTGTACTTTGGCTTCGATATCTTGCGGGTTATATTGCTCTTGCATCTAGGTTTCCAAACATCTGGCAAAATTAATAGAAAATTGCTCGATAGCATACCCGAAATTGGCCAGCAATCACAGCACCTAGAGTGGAATTATTTTAGTCGATTGTCGCGGACGAAAGAGCGTGTTGAAGTGGAGATAAACTACGCGAAGACCAGCAGCGGTAAAAGCGTAAATTTTGTGCTGTTGCAAGTAAGAGTTATTATCACTTACTATTGCTAAATATCGAAAGAAGTTTGAGAATTCCCTTGATAAAATTGTGGTTACGCCGTGCTCACCTAGTAATGGCGATAGTGGTTGGTGCATTTATTATTTGCTTAAGCTTAACTGGGGCACTGCTTATATACGCCAAAGATATTCAATACCTTACTCAGCCTCAGTTGTGGCGAGTTGAGCCGCAGTCTAAGCCTCTTGGGGTAGAGCAAATAGTCACCTCAGTTGAATCTACAACCGCTGAAAAAGTTTCACTGTTTATGCCTGAGCAGCAACCGGATTTGGCGTGGCAACTGAAGTTGTCTAGCGGTGATTATGTCAGCGTTAACCCCTACAGTGGCAAGATCCTTCATCGCTACGAGTATTACTCTACGCTATACGGTTATACGATGGCGCTACATCGTTGGTTGTTGTTTGAAGATGCTGACAACAAAAAGCCGCTTAGAGACTGGGTATCTATTTGTGCACTTGTACTCATTATTGAGTTGGTGTTGGGCTTTTATCTTTGGGTAAAGCCTAAAAATCGCTTGAAACGGCTAGTGATAAAACCAAAAGCTAAGCTAAGGATCCTGCTTTATCAGTTACACACCGTATTGGGGGTATATTTGCTTTTACCTATACTGCTCATTGCCTTTAGTGGTATGGCGTTTAACTGGAAGCCGCAAACTAAGGCTGTGGTTGAGTGGTTGAGCTTTGACGAGGTCGAAGCAAGACCAAAACCGCCCACTATTGCGGTTAATTTTCACGGCTTACCCTATGATTTAAATAGCGCTACAACACGCGCAAAAACCACCTTCCCAGACAGTCAGCTGTTCCGTATTTATATGCCTGACAAAGCGTCCGACAGCATCGCTTTCAGAGTTCAAAATCCAGGCGAAAGTCATGCCTATAGCTGGGTTTGGGTAAACCCTTATAATAGTGAGGTTGTAGCGCAATATGATGCGTCAAAAGCGGGAGTCGCTACGCAAGTTTGGAACTTTAAGTACAAGTTTCATATTGGTGATTTTGCAGGACCCATCGTGCAATTTGTCTGGTTAATACTTGCCTTAGCTCCGACCTTTTTCACGGTATCCGGCCTGTATTTTTGGTTACAACGCCATCGCAGGAAGAGGTAATTAACTTCACTCTAAGTTACTGTTATGTAGATATAATTGCAAAAAGTGGTGCAGAGTAGGATAATTTTTCAGTAAAGGGTAATGCAAATTATTCACATTTGCCTTGTTTTTACTGAGGTTTGCCAATATTATATTGCCGCTTTTTACATCATTATTATTCTAAATCCAGCAAGGATAACCATGTTAAAAACTACTCTCAGTATGGTAGCGTTGGCTGTTAGCGCAGCAGCCATTGCAGACGATACCAATGTTAAAGATCTTCAAGCTGCAGATATGGAGCATATCGTGGTCTCGGGCAGTCGTGTGTTTGAAAGCATCGATGAAGTGCCTGCCTCTATTACGATTATTAATCAAAAACAAATCGAAGATCATTTAAAAGTAAATCCAGAACTACAAAGTTTGTTATCTCAAATTGTTCCTGGTCTTGCTCCGGATACGGGTAGTTCAAGTAATACTGGGCAATCGTTGCGTGGACGTGCACCACTGGTGATGATTGATGGTGTACCTCAGTCTACACCACTACGAAATGGTTCTTTAGGTGTAAAAACACTCGATCCAAGTGCCATCGCCCGTATAGAAGTGATCAAAGGGGCAACCTCAATTTATGGCAATGGTGCTTCAGGCGGGATCATTAACTACATCACCAAGCAGGCCAAAAGCGATGGCAAACCAGAAGGTGAAATTAGCCTATCTAGCCGCTTTAGCGCAGTAAAGCTTGCAGAGAGCGCCGGTGCTCGAATTGCGGGCGCGGTTAATGGCCGCGTTGACCAATTTAGTTATTTAGTCACGGCAAGCTATGAAGAAAATGGTGTTCAGCGTGATGCTGAAGGTGATATTCTGGGTTTACAGTATGGTCTGTCGGATACTGTGACAGAAAACTATTTTACTAAGCTTGGCTATGACTTTGATGAAGACAAGCAACTGCAATTTAGCTACAACTTCTACAGTTCTCAGCAAAAAACTGACCTAGGTGATGTGTTTGGTAACATCAATTTAGGTGAAAAATCTTACGCTATTCACGTGCCACCAGCTCAGCAAAAACAAGGTAAGCCTCAAGGGCCAGAAGGTAATGAAAACATTACTTTGAAATACACCGATATAGAAGTTTTTGCTAATACACAAATGACGCTTGATGCGTATATGCAAGACATTGAGAACGTGTTCTTCTTCTCTCCAAGCTTAGCAAACCCTGATGAAGGATACACTGGCGGTCAATCTATCATCCGCTCTGAAAAAAAGGGCGCGCGTGCGACATTTAATACCTTGGTTGATTTTGACAATGTCCAAGCTACCTTCATTTATGGTATCGATGCGTTGAATGATGTGACCTCACAGCCACTTGTCGATGGTCGTATTTGGGTGCCAGAAATGGACATGGAAAGCATCGCAGGTTACCTACAGACCAAGTGGATTGTTGCGGATGACCTAGTGTTAAAAGCGGGAGTGAGACAAGAAAGCATTGATCTTGCGGTAGCTGATTACCAAACACTAAAACTTTGCCGTTCAGCGGATCAGTGCTCTGTGCCACTTAACGTGAAAGGCGACACCATTGACTATGATGCCACAACTTACAATGTGGGTATTAAATATAACGCGAATGAAAAGTTCAGCCCATTCGCCAGTTACTCGCAGGGCTCTGATATCTCCGATATTGGCCGTCTGCTGCGCAGTGCAACGGTAGAAGACATAGGTCAAATTCAAACAGAAGCATCGATTGTTGATAACTACGAAATCGGTTTTAACTCTCAATTTGAGACGTTACGATTTGAATTTGCGGCATATAGAAGTACGTCTGAGTTTGGCACAACGAATAAATTCAATGAAGTAACCGGAGTTTATGAGCCTGTTCGAGCACCACAAAAAATATGGGGCTATGAGGCACTTGTCGATTACAAGATCAACGACTCGCTAAAACTCATTGCGACATATAGCTATGTAGAGGGTAAAGATACCGAAGCCGATACTTATCTTGGCTCTAGACAAATTAGCCCACCAAAGCTTACGGCAAACCTAAACTGGCAGCCAGTTGATGCGCTATCGATGACGTTAAGCTGGTTACATGTGGGCGACCGTAAACGTTTTGAGCGGAACGATAAAGGCAACTATGTTGGCGATCAAGGTCCAATTGACAGCTACAACGTGGTTAACTTTAGTGGTCAATATCAATTCGACCAAAGTTGGCAAGCTTTTGTTGGTATTGAAAACTTATTTAACTCAGACTACTACCCAGCTCGCGCACAAGCCTATACGTACGGTGGCTACAATATTAAAGGCCTTGGTACAACAGCAACGGTTGGCGTGAAGTATCGTTTCTAAGCTAATAGCAATGACTTTTGGCTTCATAATCCGAAGCCAAATGGGTTTGCTGAGCACCAAGTTCAGCAAACCCTAATACAATGAATGGTATATCTGGTCTACACTTAATCTATTGGCGAAACAGGAGTGTAGCAATGGCGGATTATCAAAAATGGCTGGATCAATTTTCCGATTGGCTCAAAGACGTCAAAGAACATGAAATTGACGATTTATCTAAGCGATTCTGGGAAGCGCAGAGCGCACTGAAAGACTACACCAAACAAACCTATGATGATTATAGTTACTATCTAAAACGTGACTTGGAACATCTTCTCGAAAACAAAACCTTCTACGATGAAGCGGCTTGGAGTGAACTCAAAGCCAACATCTTATTCGAAATATCCCAATTAGAAGATAGAACTCAACTTGAGTGGTCCGCACTTTTAAAAGATTTTGAACACCAAGGCATTTATAAAGAAGGTGAATGGATAGCTTTGGGACAATTAGTGTGTAAGAATTGTGGCTATAAATTAGATGTTTATTATGCCATCAAGATCCCAGCTTGCAGCGAGTGCGGGCATGGGGAATATACTAGAAAAGCATTAGCGCCCTAAAGTGTGGGCGCTCAGCTTGGAAGCACCAAGCTGAGTAGACTAACGTATGCGAATAATACAAAGAAGTTAGAATGACCAAATCTAAATTGTCGTGTGAAAAAGCACTGCCTGCGAGTCAGCTCGCGCCATCAGTTTCGTTGACTCACATAGAAAATTGTATCCAAAACCCTTATCCAGAAGCACTACCGTTTATTGGCCAGCAGCGCGCTCAAACCGCGCTAGACTTTGCTTTGGGAATGGAGCTTCCTGGTTATAATGTGTATGTCATGGGAGAAGCGGCGCTGGGTCGTTTTACCATGGTAAAAGACAAGCTTGAGGCACACAGTAAAACTAAGCCAACGCCTAAAGAATGGTTGTACGTCAACAACTACGACGACCACCGCGAGCCTATCGCGCTATTTATGCAGGCGGGTGAAAGTAAGCAGCTTGAGGCTGATATAGACGCCTTCATCGATGAGATCTTAGATACTTTTCCTGCAGCTTTTGACAATCCGGGTTATCAACGTAAGAAAAAGTCGCTAGATAAAGAATTCGAACAAAAATACGATGCTGCGATCACCGCTGTTGAGCAGCAAGCTATGAATATGAGCGTTGCACTGATAGAAGATACGGGGACTGTTGGCTTTGCTCCTGTGGTCGATGGTAAGCAGCTCAGTGATACGGAGTTTTCGGCTCTGGACGAGCATGTTCAGGCACACTTTTTAACCGCAATAGAAACATTAGAAGATGCCCTAATCGAATCGCTTATTGAGCTGCCAAGATGGAAGCGTGAATCTTCTGAGCGCTTACGTAATCTTAAAAAAACTACCATCGAAGTGGCGACCAAACCGCTATTAAAAGCACTTGAGCATAAGTATGCCGCACACATTGGCGTGCTGCGTTATCTTAAAGATCTGAAGGTTGAAATTGTCGATGCGGTATTAGATTGGCTAGACGACGATAGTAGCAACAGCGACGAAAACAAAGATGACTTTGACTCAAAGGGAATGCTCACGGACTTTTTTGCGCCCAATATTCTGGTTGAGTTTAAAGAGGACGACCCTGCGCCTGTGGTGTATGAGCCAAATCCGACCTTTGGTAATATTTTTGGTAAGGTGGAATATGCAACCTCTCAAGGTAATTTGATCACCAGCTATCGCTCTATTCAAGCCGGTGCATTGCACCGCGCCAATGGCGGTTATCTGATCATGGATGCTGAAAAGGTCATGGCTAACGCGCAAGTGTGGGATGGCCTTAAACTGTCGTTAAAAACCCACCAAATTAAAAATGACCTACCGTATCAAGACAATTCGGTGGGCAGCAGCTTTACCTTAAAGCCGCAGTTAATTCCATTGGATGTCAAAATTATTCTTTTGGGTTCGAGAGATCTATATTACACCATAGGTGAGTACGATGAAGAGTTTGCAGAACTATTTAGAGTGCTGGCCGATTTTGATTACTATTTACCAAGCTCGGACAAAATGCAGTATCAATTTATCACTAAGGTGATGGAATACTGTAATGATACCTTGAAGATTGAGCTTAGCTCAGCGGCGCTGGCGCGTATGCTTAAATTTAGCTATCGCCAAGCGGAGCACCACAGTAAGCTTTCGGCGCGCTTTGCTGATGTTTTGGAGCTGGTGGCAGAAGCCAGTTTTTATGCCAAGCAAGATGGCGTAAACCAAATAGCCGCTAATCACATCGATGAAGCGATAGCTGGAAAAGAATATCGGACTGGGCAGTTGAGTGAAAACATGCTCAGCGATATTCAAGAAGGGCATACTTTGATTGCAACTGAAGGCACCGCAATTGGTAAGGTAAATGGCCTGACGGTACTGCATATTGGTGACACCGCATTTGGTACGCCTGCGCGTATTACCTCTACGGTATACGCGGGTGCTGACGGGGTGATTGACGTTGAACGTGAGGTAGATTTAGGTAAGTCAATTCACTCAAAAGGCGTGATGCTGCTTACGGGTTACCTAGGTAATAAGTATGCGCAAGACTTTAGCCTGACACTTAGCGCAAATATCGCCATTGAACAAAATTATGGTTTTATTGACGGTGATAGCGCATCACTTGCAGAACTTTGTGCGCTGCTATCGGCGGTGACGCAACTACCCGTAGATCAATCTTTAGCGCTCACTGGCTCAATAAACCAACACGGTGAAGTACAAGCCATTGGTGGTGTAAACGAAAAAATCGAAGGCTTCTTTAAACTCTGCAAAATGCGAGGCCTCACAGGTAAGCAAGGGGTGATTGTCCCTGAATCTAACAAGGTCAACTTAGTGTTAGATGATGAAGTGATTGCGGCTGTTGAAAAAGGCTTATTCCATGTCTACGCCGTTGCCACAGTAGATGAAGCGCTTAGCTTGTTAATGGATAGACCAGCAGGGGCGCTAAGTGATGAAGGCTATCCCGAAAACAGTATCAATGCAGTTGCAATGGCGAAACTTGAACGTATTGCAAAAGTAGTAAACGGCGATGACGACAAAGGAGAAGAAAGCCATGACGACAACTAACATTATCCTCGTTATCGTTGCACTGGTGATTGCAGTGGTGTTTTTTCGAGGTGGTCAGAAACAAAAGCAGCTTGCGCAGTTTAATCGAATTCAAGCGGCAGACTTTTTGAAAGAAAACGAAAAGCGCGCAGAGGTACATAAAACTGACTCAGGTCTTCAGTACGAAATAATCACTCAAACTGACGGTGGCAAGCAGCCAAATGCAACGAGCAAAGTTAGAGTGCATTATCATGGCACTTTACTTGATGGCTCCGTATTCGACAGCTCGGTACTGCGTGACCAACCCATTAGCTTTGGACTTAATCAAGTGATCCCGGGTTGGACCGAAGGTGTGCAGTTGATGAGCGAAGGGGATAAATACCGCTTTTGGATTGGTCCGGATCTAGGCTACGGTGACCGCGCAGCAGGTAAAATCGAACCGGGTTCGTTGTTAGTGTTTGAAGTTGAGCTGCTCGCGGTAGAGTGATGATCTCAAAGCGATGAGGCTCTAGCAGCTATTTTTATTTGCCCAAGCGTGATTAACCGTCGCTACAATTGTTAAGGTGGACTGCTAGAGAGAAATGATGTTATTTAAGCTCAGGTTATTTAGAGCCATCCTGTGCTGATTTTGTGACAAGGACGTCACAGAGGACATTTTTGAAGATGTGTATGCCAGCAGCTAATGCTCCTAAAATTAATAGGTTGGAAGATAATGGGTCATCTTCCAATAAGTAGTTATTCAATAATGCTATTAGTAACATCATGATGACTACGAAAATAAGTGGTTTCACACTATGTTTATCAATACTTTTCTTAATCTCTGCTTCTGTCATCGTTCCCTCTTAGGTTGTAGCTTTAACTATTTAAAATAGTTGGAAAATTAATGGACTAGTATTACTGCTCACTTGTTTCTTTTATCTGAGTAGCGACTGAGTAGCATATTGGCGACTTGTTGCTTTACAGCCCGTTTGTCGTTGGGAGCAACGCCAAAACGTTCTGCCAGTAGTGCGATTTCATCATCGGTTAAATTGAAGGATAAGCGTTGCCGAGTTTTCTTCGATTTAACTTCTAAATCAAGGATCTTTCTGATCATATCGGATGGCGTTAGCTCTTCGTCTATTGCCTGTTTTTTAATACTTTTTTGTACTTCCGTGGTTAAATCGAAGGCCATTTGTGTGGCCCTCAATGCGACTTCTTGACGTTTCCACTTGTCTTCTCTTGTGGTCACGAGTTAGCTCCAGGAAATAGGTCGACAATATCGCTCAGTGGGCGACACATGGTTAGTGACACGTCAGTTTCCCCCCCATCCCAGATCTCAATATTGATAGCGAACTTTTCGTCAGGACTCAGTAACTCGATAACTTCACATACTTCGCCACTTTCATCTTGATAGCGTGGCAAGGCGCGGCCGCGATAATCGCTATCGTAAAAATAGCAAACGTAGGGCGCTTCGCTTTGTTGATAGCTTTTACCTAAAAATCGCTCGAAAATCTCTGGAGTGGCGTGGGTGTCGATGTGGGTCAGTGCTTCTTCATCGAAAATACGCGCAAATTCATCAAGCGTAAAAATAGCGTCGACGTCTTCTCTTTGGATTTTGATAGAGAAATTCGCGTATTCCTCACCGTCACTTTGTTCAATTTGCAAAAAAGTAATGTTACCTGAATCACTTTCGAGAACAAATTCATATGCAGCGCTGCGTTCAAATTGGTAAGTTTGTACGCCAACAACTTTTAGGGTTTGTCCCTTGAGCCAGCTTGGGTAAGCGAACGAATCGATGATGGTGAGCATGTCCCCAACTTTCAGATCTTTTGCATGAGTAAGTTGTCGCTCAGGAGTTTTTTTTGATTTAAAAAAGCCAAACATAATGCACCTACATAATCAAAAAGGGTAAAAAGGAGGCGAGGCCTCCTTTTTCTAATCAGCAAATATTAGTTGCTTTGTTTAGCTCTAATACGTTCAAGAATATCATTACTCTTTTGCGTAGAGCCAATACCTGCTTCTGCCATTTTAGCTTTTAGATCTGCACCCGTTGCAGCGGCTTCAAGCTCTTTTGCCGCAGCCAGTTGATCTTGCCTATCTTGCTGGCGTTGCTTGATACGCTCAAGCGACTGACGTGCATTTACCATAGATGACGCATTGGTATTTAGCGTGCTGTTTACTGCCATGGTTGCTTTTTGAACGCTGTCTGTGGTTTTTACCATGGTCAGCTGGCGTTGGTTTTCTTTAATCGTTTTTTCAGCTTCTTTGATCTGCTGCTTTAACAGGATCACATGTTTACTAAAACCGTCTAGCACTTGCTGATGCTCTGCGCGCTCAACTTCAAATTCACCGATTTTCTCTGCGATTTCTACCGCTAAAGCTTCGTTACCTTTTTCGAGCGCTTGTCCAGCATAGTTTTCATGCTCGATAATGCTTTCGTCAAGTGCAGCTAATTTGCGTTTTGTCTGCATCTCTTTCGCCATTACTTCAGTTAAGCTCTTTTTGGCTTTAGCTAAAGCGTTTTGTGCGTCAGCAATTTCTTGCTCAAAAATACGAATGCCATTTGCGTCAACAATTGACTCACCAACTTCTCTAGCGCCACCACGAACAGCAGTAAATAATTTCTTTAAAATACTCATTTCACAACTCCAATATTATTCATTCAAATACACAGTCACTGCATCTAATGCTTCGATTGCATTGTCCGCGAGGGTGACCAGTTCGTGCGTGATCTCATCAATTGAGGAGGAAACGGCTAGAGCACCAAATATCGCATACTGCTCATCAATTTTAGCAAACGCACTCAGCGGGATCGGCACATTCAGTTTTAATAGTGCTTCGTTTAACTCGTTTAGCAACTCAGGCTTTACCTCATTCTCTTTAAATAGGTAACTAATGCATACAAGTTGTTCTTCAGTCTGAGTCACAAAAATTGGTAATTCGTCATTTCCGTCAACAATCACTTGCAATACATCTTGCTCGCCTTCATTGGCGATTAAGAAAGATTCGAAGTTAGCACCTTCTGTTTCAAATGATGCTAATTTGATTGATAGTTCATTTAATTCCATCTTCATTTACCTTTTTGTTTTGACATATTATGTCTGAGTTAAGAGTTGCACGTAAGACATAATATGTCAATGGCCGTGCGCTAATTTTTATACAACTCATCTTCTGTTCGCCATGCTTGGCGATAATAATCGTATAGTCTCCCCGTTCCTAACTGGTTGACTTCAATATCTTTTGCTCCATCAAAAAAGCGATTTGGGAAGGCGAAAGTCGCGAGTAAATACTCTTTGTTTATCCAGTTACTTGGAACAGGCAAAGACTCGGCCGACCGGATCCTAGCACTTGCTGGTTGTCCTGCTCTCGTTGCGATTGTCCATCCCCATTGGCCAAATGAGGGAATATTCTGTTGGTACTGCTCAACATGCGTAAACCCGGCATGTTTTACCGTTTTAGCTATGCTAATAAACGCTTTTTTGGCGTGATAGGGAGACGTTGACTGAATAGCGAGTGCACCATCAGGTGCCAGTAATTGACGCACATGATTATAAAAGTAGTCGCTATATAGCTTGTTTAAATCGGGGTGATTAGGGTCGGGTAAATCGATAATGATAGTGTCAAATTGTCTACCTTGGTCGAGCATTTTTTCTACTTCTAAAAATGCATCTGCAACGATAACCGTCGCTCTTGGGTCGTTTAACGCGTCGCTATTCAAGCGGGTTAATTGACTGGTGATATGCGGTCTAGCCGGGTAAGGCTGCCCTTGTAGTCCAAATAGTGAGAGCAGTTGCCCATCCAAATCGATTAAGGTTGCATTTTCAACAGGCCATTCCAGTACATCTCGAAGTGCCAGACCATCTCCGCCACCAATAATTAACACCTTTTCGCGACGGTTGGATGCCAGCATTGCAGGATACACAAGCATAGTGTGATAGATCTGTTCATCCACAGATGAAAACTGTAATCGACCATTTAAGAATAAATCGTTAATTGGCATGGGTTGTGCGCGGCTCAATCGCTCAGTGATGACAACATGTTGATACTTCGTTGACTCTGAATAGATCACTTTGTCTTTGTAAAGCACATTGCTGAGGTCTTTCATCCAAAGAGAGCCATGGCTTAGGATGACAAAAAAGATACCAAGCAACACAAAGTGGCAAGCAAACAGTAGCTTAGCGAAGCGGACATGAGCATGGTAACGCCATAGGAAGATAAGTCCTGCAACAATATTAAATAGCGCAGTCCACGCTGCTGCTTGCATTATTGGCAGCGCAAGCATAATCGTGACCCAAATGGCAGCACCAACACCAGCACCGATATAATCTGCACCGTAAATGGTACCTGCGTTATTTTCAAGGAAGCGGCCATACACTTGTTGACGGATCCTAGCGATCAGCGGAATTTCCATGCCAATTAAAATGCCTAGGATGAGGCCGAAAACATAAGGTAGAAATCGGGCAAATGCTTGTAATTGCGCAAATGGCATGCCATCTAAGACACTATCGGGAGGCAGGCTGTATAGGCTAGAAAGTGTATGGGGCAGGGTATAGGTAAGTGCAATAACACTGGCGATCACCAAAATACTGCTCATGCCCAGTAGCGCGATTAGGCTTTCAAGCCAAGCAAAAGCGGTAAAAGGATCTTTAAACCAGCGTGCTAAAAATGCGCCAATGCCCATGGCCACGATCATAGTGCCTATCATGGCATAAATCGCGCTTTCTACGGAGCCTAAAACGCGACCAGCATAATGGGAGAGTAAATATTCGTAGATTAGGCCGCAACCGGCCAAAATAGCCATGACGCCAATTAGTAGGGTGTCGTGACCGAACAACGACCAGTTGCCGGTCACTCTTGCTGAAGTTTGTGGTGCAGATGCGCTCAAGGGTTATGCACCTAACAAACTTGCCATAGTCGTACCAATCGCAAAAGAAAGCGCGGCTGAGATTGCAGCAACACCAACATTCTTTTGTCTGTTCACTTCATCGGAAATATCTTTACCCGCCAGAATAATTTTTATCATGATGAGGTGTAAGACGATGAAAAGCACAATGCTACCCAGTGCCGCAATACTCCAGTACAGTAAACTTGAGTTAATGTTGTCCGCTACATACGGCGCTAAACCGGACGCCGCAGTTAGTGCCAGTGCTGAGCCGATTAAAAAGCCAGCGTAGCGGATCCCGACCGCGATATTGTTGTCTTTGATTGCTTGCTGTAAACAGTCGCCACTTTTGTTGGTGCGCTTAAATAGTTGTACTCGGTATTGGCTTACAAGCAGCATACAAATATTACCAATAATGAAGGCCGCAACCACAATCGGTAAACCATACCAGCCCTCTGTGAGTACCCAAAGCAAAGCTGAGCGGATCACAATGGCAACGCTCACCACATGGCCAAAATCAATCAGTGCTGAGGTGACATTACCTTTAACGATTTCGTCATGAAGGTTCACCTTGCGTAACGCGACTTTATCTTGGAAAAAGTGTCCGAGTTTGATAAGAATGATACCAACGATACCATAGCCCGCCATTTGTAGTGCTTCTTGAGCCAAAGAACTGGCAAAAGCACCACTTGAAATACCTGAAATCACAATGGCTAAACCTGCTAAACCACCAGCAAAGCTGAGGCCAAATGCAAAGTTGTCTTTTTCTGTTATTTCATCGTTTGCATGAAGGTTAGATACCCAACCTTTGATGTATTTTAAGCTAACAAACAACGCGACGATCACCGCCATATCTATTAGCAATGCTTGAAAAGTCCAAGCTGTTAATCCGTTAAATTGGTACATGTGTTAACTCCGCTATATATGCGCTATTTGCCCCGGCTTACGCCACGGGAGGTTCTACTTGAGCTATTGCGAACTGAGCCGTAGCTTGAGGTTCGAGAGTAGCTGCTTCGAGTTACTGCTGATGGGGTATTACTACTTCGACTTAACCCTGACGCGCCAGACTTTTTCTTGGCATAGGGACTGGTAAACTGTTTACCCTGTCTTTGATACGATTGTTGAGTACGTTTGGCGAGTTCAGTTTGGCGTTTGTAGCTTTTATAACTGGTGTATCTATGGCGACCATAGTCACTGTAGTAGCTGTATTTGCGGTGTTTACTCCAGCGGCCATACTCCACATCACCAACAATATCTCCAAGCATGCGATACATGCCGTACCACATCCAAAAGCTAGTGCCGTTTGAGTTGGTCTGCCATTCGCCATAGTTGGCATTACCAACAAGCTGGTTACCGACACCGGTCTGACCATTTGCTGTTTGTTTTGCTTGCTGACTGATTGCGCCGACTCGCGCTAGCTTCCCATCTGACATATCGGCTAAAACATTGATTGGATCTGTCAGCGCATCATTGAACAAACTGATTGAAGCTGCTTCTTTTAACAAGAGCGCTTGGTTGATAATATCATCGCTGTTCATACTTGGAGCGGGGGACTTGAGGGACTGATAACGAGTCAATAAACTCTGATATAAGGTTCCACTGCTTGTTGCGTCTTGGGAAATAATTTGCGCAATTTCACTGAGCTGAGGTTTTTGCTGACTAAGTACTTTGCCATACTCAGTCAAAAGGTTGGCGTTTCTCACCTGCTTTTTATCAAGGGCGGTTCCCAGCGTATTTATCGCTGTTGAAGCTTCTTGAAGTGTATGTGTAATGGTTTGCTGGATACGTTCTTCTTTCGATTCGCAGCCCAGCATTAGGCTCAAAACACACAGTAGGCTAACCAGTTTCCAAATTCTAAAGTTGGACATTCATTGTCACCTAATCTACCTTGACCATTCGTTTTAATGTGCTGTTTTATTGAGTTTAAGTCAACTCAAACGTGCCGTGATCGGCATGTTAAAGGGGCTTAAATTGTAACAATAAATCAGTCTAGAAAGTTATTACCTATACACCTTAACATTTGTATTAACATAAACCATAGCGTTAGGTGGACTGGGATAATAATAGAGTTTGTTCATATAGAAGTTGCATTCGTATGAATGCAACGATCACCAAAGCATCAATATAAATCTATCAATACTATAAGGTTAATATACCTTAGCAATTCGCCTCTAGAATGTCATAGATAGCATCTTCTAGGTCTTCTAAATCTGCTTCATCTATCAACAATCTGGCTTTTGACTCATCAAGGTCTAGCGCCTCCGCAAAGAAGCCTTTAAAGCCTCGCGCTTTGCGATCAATCTCAAAGATGATTTCGAGTTGCTCACCACGATTAAAGAAAACCATTTCTACTTCATCAAAGCGACCATGGAAGTCACCTGTGATCGTTTTAAACTCTAGTTCTTGTACGAATGGCAGGCGTGAGAATGATACTTCATCAATACCTTCACAGTCTGATTCATAAAGTTTAAAGCCAAGCGCTTCCATCGCATCGATAGCCGCTTGTTGTAGCTCGGTAGGTACGATATGTAAATAGTCCCTATCTGACTTGTCGAGCGCCATATCAATATCAAGGTTGGTAGCGATCCAAGTTTTGGATTGGCCAACAGTAAGCGGGGTTTCTTCAGCGAGGTCAAGCGCGAATGGAATGTGCTTTTCATCACCGGGTTCGATAGTAAATCGTTCGTTGATTTGAAATTTAGCAAGGGTGTGGTTTTTAGTGATGGTCGTTGTTTCACCTTCACTGTCTTCTCTTTCAACTGTGTAGTTGCACATTACGTTAAGATCTATTTTGTTGATCTCTTGAGCAACTTTGCCACCGATGATTTTAACCGTTCCAGAAATTTCTTCGCCAGGGGAGGCGTGATGGGTTTCTAAGATGGTATCTACTTTTGCTGCACCGATACCGACTGCGCCAAGGGCTTTTTTGAAAAAAGACATAGTCATCCTTATATATCTTGTGACCTTCCATCATGGAAAGCGCTGCCGTGTCGATTATAGGAATTATTATCAATTCGTCAATTGCTTTTCTCCTTCGAAGCCGATGACATGAAAATATTTTTATGATGCAGTCGGTAATTAGTCATAATTCGCAAAATTGGTATATTATTTTTATAACGATAGCTGTAGATGAGCTGTGTTCATTGGCATGTTTCAAATTGCAAAGTTCAAGTTTATAGAATTATGGAACAGGATGTTGCAACGCCTCATGATTAAGGACCGTCGTATGGCCCGCACTCAAGCTTTGGCGCAACCGAGCTATGAGGAATTGGCGTCGACATTGAGTGCGATGCCGGACTTGATGTTTGAACTGGACGAAGAGGGGCGACACTGGGACGCCAGAATACTCCGCCCTGAGTTATTAGTCGCGCCAGCAGAACAATTGATTGGCCATACGGTGACTGAAGTGATGCCAGAGCAAGCCGCTAAAATAGTGATGCAGGCATTACAGGAAGCAAAAGTTAACGGCTACTCACATGGTAGCCATATTCACTTGTCTACGCCTGTTGGCGAGCGTTGGTTTGAGGTCTCTATTGCCCGTAAGGTTGTCACTGCAAGCGATAATCATGCAGAAACACGTTTTATCGTGTTATCTCGGGATATCAATGACCGTAAGTTGGAGTATCTTGAAGCCGAGAAGCTGGCGTATCATGACCAATTAACCGAGCTACCGAATCGCCATGTTCTCCAACATGGGTTAACGGAGCAGCTCCGTATAGGTCAGCAGCTTGGTAGTTATAGCGCAATCTTGTTTTTGGACCTTGACGATTTTAAAAAAGTAAATGACTTGCATGGCCACCATGTGGGGGACCAGCTACTTAAGGCGGTTGCCCAGCGTTTGTGTGCTAGCGTACGCCAAGATGATGTGGTGATCCGTTGGGGAGGCGATGAGTTTGTGATTTTAATCACTCACTTATCTCCACAACAGCCTCAAGCCGAATCTCATGTGGTTGGGATCTGCCAGCAAATAATCAACAAGGTAGATAAGCCATATCTCTTTGAAGGCAATAAGCTAAGTTGTCGGATTAGTATCGGCGTCAGTCTGTTTAATAACCTCGATATCGAGACTGGGATCCAACAGGCAGATTCCGCTATATATCAAGCCAAGCAATCTGACAGCGTGCGCTATGCTTTCCACAACAAACCAATTAAGGATGTTGGAACCTAGGGCCTGTTGACCTTTGCTGTTTGATTTTTGTTCTTCTGAGTGTGTTTTGGTAGCGACGCTCGACTTGCCGCCTAGTAATCTAGGCAAAAGTTGAGCAACAATGAACAAAGCGCACTCAGGTGAACCCAAAGGGCAGCGCTTGACTGGCATTTCTACTGTGTTATCACCTGACTTACATAGAATAACTATGCTACGCAGGCTCTGCCTTGTATAAATACCTGTCAAACTGCTGCAAAAACAAACTTGAAAGATCAGGCATTACAGGAAGCAAAAGTTAACGGCTACTCACATGGTAGCCATATTCACTTGTCTACGCCTGTTGGCGAGCGTTGGTTTGAGGTCTCTATTGCCCGTAAGGTTGTCACTGCAAGCGATAATCATGCAGAAACACGTTTTATCGTGTTATCTCGGGATATCAATGACCGTAAGTTGGAGTATCTTGAAGCCGAGAAGCTGGCGTATCATGACCAATTAACCGAGCTACCGAATCGCCATGTTCTCCAACATGGGTTAACGGAGCAGCTCCGTATAGGTCAGCAGCTTGGTAGTTATAGCGCAATCTTGTTTTTGGACCTTGACGATTTTAAAAAAGTAAATGACTTGCATGGCCACCATGTGGGGGACCAGCTACTTAAGGCGGTTGCCCAGCGTTTGTGTGCTAGCGTACGCCAAGATGATGTGGTGATCCGTTGGGGAGGCGATGAGTTTGTGATTTTAATCACTCACTTATCTCCACAACAGCCTCAAGCCGAATCTCATGTGGTTGGGATCTGCCAGCAAATAATCAACAAGGTAGATAAGCCATATCTCTTTGAAGGCAATAAGCTAAGTTGTCGGATTAGTATCGGCGTCAGTCTGTTTAATAACCTCGATATCGAGACTGGGATCCAACAGGCAGATTCCGCTATATATCAAGCCAAGCAATCTGACAGCGTGCGCTATGCTTTCCACAACAAACCAATTAAGGATGTTGGAACCTAGGGCCTGTTGACCTTTGCTGTTTGATTTTTGTTCTTCTGAGTGTGTTTTGGTAGCGACGCTCGACTTGCCGCCTAGTAATCTAGGCAAAAGTTGAGCAACAATGAACAAAGCGCACTCAGGTGAACCCAAAGGGCAGCGCTTGACTGGCATTTCTACTGTGTTATCACCTGACTTACATAGAATAACTATGCTACGCAGGCTCTGCCTTGTATAAATACCAGTCAAACTGCTGCAAAAACAAACTTGAAAGATCAACAGGCCCTAGATAAATTCATCTGACAATAACGACAACCATAATACACTTCGCGACTTTTCAGCAGTTTGAGGTAGAGAATGAAAGTCGGGTTTGATTACGGAAGCTCTCATTGTGCAATGCCTAGTGTGTTATGCAAAACGGTTTCATTCCACGACAAGCCTATAAAGGATGTGAGAACCTAGATAAATTCATCTGACAATAACGACAACCATGATACACTTCGCGACTTTTCAGCAGTTTGAGGTAGAGAATGAAAGTCGGGTTTGATTACGGAAGTTCTAATTGTGCGATGGGTGTCATGCAAAATGATGAAGTGGACTTACTGCGTCTCGAGCAAGATAAATATTACCTGCCTTCGACTATGTATGCGATGCACAATGCGTTAATTCCTGCATTTGTTAACCGTCATCTGAGTGAAC
Source organism: Pseudoalteromonas piscicida (assembly GCF_000238315.3). Taxonomy (NCBI): domain Bacteria; kingdom Pseudomonadati; phylum Pseudomonadota; class Gammaproteobacteria; order Alteromonadales; family Pseudoalteromonadaceae; genus Pseudoalteromonas; species Pseudoalteromonas piscicida. Next base: position 2,138,950 of record NZ_CP011924.1, on the reverse strand, counting down.
CAGATCCAGTCTACACACAGTCTCGCCAAGGGCTGCTAACGGTAGCACAGCAAGCCAAACGCGATCTCGATTTAGAAGCGCATGAAGCGGGCGTTTTTTTTGGTCAAGCGGCGATTTCTGAGTATATCGAATTTCCCGAAGAAGGTTTTTTTGTAAAATCACCCAAGTCCTTCTTTGGTGCGGTTGGGCTTAAACCTCAACAAATCGCCTTCTTTGAAGATATTGCTGCGGCGATGATGATGGAGATTAAGCGCCGTGCCGAGTCGCAGTTGCAACAGTCCATCACCGACACTGTGATTGGTCGACCTGTTAACTTTCAGTCCGTCGGTGGAGAAGAAAGCAACCAACAAGCGGTTAATATTCTTACCACCGCCGCAAAAAGAGCTGGGTTTAAGGAAGTGGATTTTCTCTTCGAACCGCTCGCAGCGGGGATTGAGTACGAAAGCCGTCTTCAGCAAGATAAACTTGTGCTGGTGGTTGATATCGGCGGTGGTACTAGCGATTGTTCGTTTGTCCGAATGGGGCCAAGCTATCGCAATAACACACAGCGCCAACAAGACTTTTTAGCGCATACGGGCAAACGTATCGGCGGTAACGACTTAGACATTGCGCTAGCTTATCACCAATTAATGCCGTTGTGTGGTCTAGGTTCTAACATGAGTTCAGGTTTGCCGATGCCTAGTCAACTGTATTGGCAGGCATGTAAAATCAATGATATTCAGTCTCAACTAGACTTCTACAGCGATAAATTAGCGCGAGAATTGCAAAGCATGTTGCGAGATGTCGCCGAGCCGCAAAAGCTGGCGCGTTTACTTCATATTCAACAGAACAAACTTACCCATCAAGTGGTTCGTGAAGGTGAGCTTGGTAAGATAGCACTCTCTGAGCAAGCAAAGTTTAATGCCAATCTTGGTTTTATTGAGCCACAGTTAACCTCTGAATTTACGCAGCAAGATTTTGCCGAGTCCATCATGTCGAACTTAGAACAGATGGACATGCTTGCGAAAGAAGCGATTCATCAAGCGGGATCAAAACCCGATGTAATTTATCTGACTGGCGGTAGTGCACAATCACCGTTACTCAAGGCAACGCTTGCACAGCAAATTGGTGATATTGAAATGGTGAACGGGGATAACTTTGGTAGTGTTACTGCAGGCCTGACTAAGTGGGCGGATAAAATATTTAAGTAATCGAAGTCAAAAATCAAAGAAGCGGTCACTAGCCGCTTCTATCCATCAATCTAAGCGACTAGCAAGGTACTGCTCATAATCAGGTAAATGTCTTGCGATTGGCTGGCTCATTTTATCGCACGCCATCAGTAAATCTGCTGTCGCTTCATTACAGGCGACGGGAATATTCCAAACAGCAGCGAGTCTCAACAGTGCTTTTACATCCGGATCGTGAGGCTGTGACGCCAGCGGATCCCAAAAGAAAATCAAGACATGAACATCTTGCTCCGCAATTTTGGCACCAATTTGCTGGTCGCCACCCATTGGGCCACTAAATAGCTTTGTTACTTCTAAACCAGTATGCTTTTCTATTAGGTTACCCGTTGTGCCCGTAGCGTAAAGCTTGTGCTGTTTAAGGCTATCTAAGTGAGTCTGACACCACTCAAGTAGGGCTGGTTTCATGCCATCGTGTGCAACCAAAGCAATATGCTTTTTAGCTGGCAGTGGCTGTGAACGTTTTTGCATGTGTACTGCTCCTATTTTGCGTAACTGTTTAGAGTAATAAGTTGACTGCCAATGCGATAAAAATTAAGCCTGAAATTCGATCAATCCACACCGGCGCTGCGGGATGCTGCCTAAAATAGCCCGCGATTTTATCACCACCGTAGATGTACATGCAGTCGATGGGAAAAGCTAAAATAGGATAAAGTAAGCCAAACATGGCCAGTTGCATCGTTGTCGAGGTCGTCAAGCTACTATCGACAAACTGAGGAATAAAAGCAATAAAAAACAAGGCGACTTTGGGATTTAAGACTTCCGTCATCATTGCTTGGAACATCACGTTTTTAGGCTTTTTGGTGCTAACGTGTGGTTTTTCCTCGCAAGCTATCTGCCCCTTCCCAAGCGTCTCTTTGATAGTCATTACACCTAGATAAGCTAAGTAAGCTGCGCCGAGGTATTGTACTGTGGTATAGGCGGTCTCTGAGGCTTTTAGGAGTGCCGATAAGCCGACAACGGCAAAGAGTGTGTGGATCACCCCACCGAGTGCAAAGCCTAATGCGCTCTGCATGCCAGCAGCGCGGCCATTAGTAAAGGTCTGCGCCATTAAAAACGCATTGGATGGGCCCGGTGCCACGGCAATTACCATGCTGGCGATTAAAAATGAGAATAAGTATTCAAGATTTAGCATCGTATTATTAAATTAGATCTTTACCAATCCATACCACTTTACCGAGAATTTCCAGCTGCTCCAATTCATTCGGCATCACAACTTGTTCCCTGTATTCTTTATTATCGCTAATCAAGCGTACTGAGCCATCAAAGTTTTGTTGTAAGCGCTTGGCATAAAGCTCTTCACCAAGGCGGACAACATAGATCAGACCTTCGCTTAACTTTTTATCCGATAAATCCACTAAAATTGTATTGTTATTGTGAATAGTGGGTTCCATAGAGTCGCCTTTGGCAAACACCACGACCAGCTGTGACTTATCTAGGTTTTTAAATTCAATCCACTTTTTTCTAAATGCAAGATAACGTGCAACCTCGGCACTTTGGTTAAATGCGCCATAACCGGTGCTGACAGAGACATGGTAGCCAGGCACAACAACAAAGTCTTCATTGAAGTCTTCCAAGGTAATACTTTGCTGGATGATTGGTGATTCGGTTTTGCAATCAAGTGGGATCCCGGTAACGAGCCACATCAAATCTACGTTGGCCTGTTTAGCAATGCGTTCAATCACACTGAGTTTTGGGTCTTCCCCTTTTAATATTCTGCGCAGCGTCCCTTCAGATACATCAATTTTTAACGCAAAAGCTCTAATACTGTCCGGCTTGATCGCATATTCTACGCGCTCCGCTAGGCTCATGAGACTTTGTTCCATGCGTTGCCTCTTAAATAATGATACGTGTGCGTCATTATATGGGCTATTTTTTGCGAAGTAAAATCATTTTTGACGCAAAAAAGATCCATTTTTTCGTTGTAATGCGTAAAAAATAGATCTATTATCTTCATTAAATTACGCAGTGAATGCATTTAGTCAGTGAGTGCGTAAATAAGTGATTTTTCTAAAAGTCATATATTTGCGCAATTTTTTAAGGAATGAGTGTGATGTTAATGAGCCAACCTTTAATTTCTGAACGCGCGCCGCTTGGTGCTGCCATACTTAGATTTGCACGTAAAAGTCGCGGTTTTACTCAAGCTGAATCAGCCGCAAGTTATGGTATAGAGGAGCGAACATTAAGGCGCTGGGAGAATAACGAATACAATCCTAAATGGAATGATGTGATTGCTTTGGTTGAAGATGTTTATTTAATGGACATTGTTAATGTCATTGTGGGATTAAGGACATCAAGCGCTGCGTAAAAAATTAAAGCCAGCTTGCGCTGGCTTTGTTCAATAAAGTCGCTATGTCTAACATAGCGACTTATATTCTCTTACTCTTCGTCTTCAACAAGTGTCATCAGTGAAGTGTTACCACCAGAAGCTGTGGTATCGATACTGATGGTTTTCTCAGTCACAAGACGGTTGATAAGCGTATCGTAGTACTCTGCACTGATCACAGGCAGGATAGCACCTTTGCGCTCTGCAAGTTGCTGTGAGAAGTAACCAAGGCGTGAAGAGCGCGCAGCCACAACAGCACCTGCAAGGTGAGGGTGTGCCAAAATCGCTTGTAGCTGGTTTTGCTTCGCTACTTGGAATACGCCTTCAGCAACGCCAGTTGAGATGAACTTATCTCTAAATGCCAATGCTTCTTCATAGAATAAGTCAGAGGCTACTGTGATCACTGTGTTACCGGCAGCAAGTGCTGTGATAATTGAAATCGCCCAGAAGTTGAACGACGTACTCTTATCGGCATATACCACTACACAACCACGCGCTTCTAAGTGCAGCGTGTTCGACTCACCAGTAGGTCCCGGTAGTGTTGTGTAAGTACGCATACGCTTTTCTAAGCGGTTTAGCTGAGCACGTGCATCAGAAAGCGTTAATGATAAATCATCCGCCAGCTCATCAATGATGTCTACTGTTGCTACTTTAGCAAGTAGCTGACGCACTGCCGAAACACGGTCATTAAGCGCAGTACGACGCCAGATCTTCTCATCACGCTTAGAGTTTTGCATCAGTTTTTCAACTTGCTCAACGGCACCTGGGAAGTGGTGGATCTCTAGCTCATCAGGCGTCAGATCTGTCATTTGGACGTTGTCTGGTGACGCTTTTTCTTTCACAAGGCGAAGTAGGTAGTTTGGACCACCTGCTTTTGGACCTGTACCTGATAAGCCACGACCACCAAATGGCTGAACACCAACAATCGCACCAATCATGTTACGGTTCACGTATACGTTACCCGCACGCGACATCTTAGCTAGGTATTCGCAGCGCTCTTCAATACGTGAATGAACGCCCATCGTTAGACCGTAGCCTGTACCATTGATTTGGTCGATCACATTATCAAGTTGATCAGCTTTGAAGCGTACAACGTGGACTACCGGACCGAATACTTCACGCTTAAGCACGGATAGATCAGCAATCTCATATAGGCGCGGAGCGAAGAAGTAAGCGCCGTTCTCGCTGTTATCGGGGATCTTAGCTTCGAATAGTAGCTTACCGTTCGACTTCATGTAATCAACATGCTTAGTCAAAGTGGTCAGCGCTTTTTCGTCGATTACTGGACCTACGTCTGTAGATAGTAGCGATGGGTCGCCGATATGTAGCTCTTTAAGCGCACCTTGGATCATTTCAATGATACCGTCAGCAACATCTTCTTGTAAGAACAACACACGAAGTGCTGAACAGCGTTGACCGGCACTTTGGAAGCCTGAAGAAATAACATCGTCAACCACTTGCTCTGGTAATGCTGTTGAGTCAACGATCATACAGTTTTGACCACCAGTTTCTGCGATCAGAGGAACCTGAATATCGTTACGCTCAGCAAGAATTTGTGAGATAAGCGTACCAGTCTCTGTTGAACCTGTGAACATAACCGCTTGGATACGCTCGTCAGGCACGATGTGTTTACCCACTTCGCTACCGCGTGCGATAACCGGTTGTACTACGTGCTCCGGTAAGCCAACGGTATGCATTAATTCAATACAACGCAGTGCAATCATACTGGTTTGTTCAGCAGGCTTTGCAATAACGGTATTACCTGTCACGATAGCGGCAGCTACCTGACCTAAGAAGATCGCAAGTGGGAAGTTCCACGGGCTGATACATAAAATCACGCCACGAGCTTCAAAGCGCTCATCTTTAGAAAGCTCTTCTGCACGTGCTGCATAGTAGCGACAGAAGTCAACGGCTTCACGTACTTCATCGATGCTGTCTTGGGTTACTTTACCAGCTTCTTTAATACAGATGGCAACAAGTTCGTCATGGTGACGTTCAAGGATGTCAGCAGTACGGCGTAGTAGGTTTGCACGCTCTTCAACTGAGGTTTGAGACCAACTTTCAAAAGCCGCATCAGCATTGGCAAGCACGCTTTGCATGTGTGCTTCATCGTGTAAAGGCACAGATCCAATCACTTGTTTGTGGTTCGCAGGGTTACGAACAGCAAGGTGACCCTCTGGTACTTGGCTTTCATCGATTAGATGTTCGTTAAACCAGTTGTCTAGGTTTTCTTTAAACGGTGTTAAATCGTTGATGTCCGTTAGGTCTTTACCTTTTGAGTTTGGACGCTCATCGCCATAAAGCTCGATAGGTAGTTTAATTTGCGTATTGTAACGGTTACGTAGGCCTTGCAGCGTTTCTACAGGATCTGGAAGTAGTGACTCAACAGGTTTAGTGGTATCAACGATTGCGTTTACGAATGATGAGTTTGCACCATTTTCAAGTAGACGGCGTACCAGATAAGCAAGTAGGTCTTCGTGCTGACCAACTGGTGCATACACACGACACTGAATTCCTTCGTTTTCAACGATTTGGTCGTAAAGTGATTCACCCATACCGTGTAAACGTTGGAATTCGAACCCTTTGTTATCGCCTTTGGCCACTTCTAGAATGGTTGCTGCGGTGTAAGCATTATGCGTCGCAAACTGCGGGAATAGCACATCGCGAGCTTCAAGTAGCTTAATAGCACACGCTTTATAAGAAACATCAGTCGTTGCTTTACGAGTGAACACAGGGAAGTGCTCAAGACCATCTTGTTGAGTGGTTTTGATTTCTGTATCCCAGTAAGCACCTTTAACTAGACGCACCATCAGTTTACGGCCTACGCGACGAGCAAGTTCTGCTACCCATTCCACAACGAAAATAGCACGTTTTTGATATGCTTGTACTGCAAGACCAAAACCATTCCAGTCGCCAAGCGCGTCGTCTGAGAATACCGCTTCGATAACATCAAGTGAGATATCTAAACGATCCGCTTCTTCCGCATCAACCGTGAAACCGATATCGTATTCTTTCGCAGCAATAGCAAGTTCTTTTAGCTTAGGTACAAGCTCGTCCATCACGCGGTCACGATGTGTGAATTCGTAGCGCGGGTGGATAGCAGAAAGCTTCACTGAGATACCTGGGCTCTTAATTGGGCCACGGCCTTTCGCTGCTTTACCGATCGCGTGAATAGCGGTCATATAGCTTTGGAAGTAACGATCTGCATCACGCATCGTACGTGCGCCTTCACCTAGCATGTCGTACGAATATACATAACCTTTTTGTTCTTTATCAGCGGCACGATCGATAGCATCTTGAATGGTTTCACCCATTACAAACTGCTTACCCATGATCTTCATTGCGTAGTTAACGGATTTACGGATAACCGGCTCACCAAGACGACCAATTGTACGCTTTAACACGCCAAATTGTTCTTCTTTATTCTTGTCTGAATAGTTAACCATTTTACCGGTAACGAGTAGACCCCAGCTTGAAGCGTTAACAAATAGCGAGTCGCTGCTGCCTAGGTGTGAACTCCAGTCGCCTTTTGCGAGCTTGTCGCGGATCAGGCTTTCTTGTGTTGCTTTGTCTGGTACACGAAGTAAAGCTTCGGCCAAACACATCAGTACCACGCCTTCTTCGGTAGAAAGAGAGAACTCATTTAAAAGCGCGTCTACACCGTTTTGACCATCTTGATCTCTACGAATGTTCAATACCATTTGACGTGCACGTTCCCATGCTCGGCTTCGAGCTGTAACGCCTACCTCAGCTAAAGGTAAAATATGATCAATTACTGCGTTCTCATCGATGCGGTAAAAATCACGGATCTTTTGTCGGATAGGACAGTTAGTTGTCAAATCGCCGTTATAAAGCATAAGCAACCCTCAAAAATTGGAGTCAAAAATACATGTAATTCGCGCCTGCCTATGGAATCACACACCTTAATGTGCAGATTACAAAACTACATCTGAACTGATGCCAAACTAAGCAACCAAAGGTTGAAAGTGTAGTTTAATTTGTATAGGAAGCCTCAATTACGACAAAATGATGCAGTCACATTGCTAACCATAACACACCCATTTGGGGGTTCAAATTTTAGCCAGAATGCATTATCTAAATGTTCGAACAAAGCCGCGTTAAAGACTGAAATAAGCCGCTTTGCCCTTTATCGTTAATTTCGCGGGCATTCTATCGAAAAGACAGCAGAATATGCTGTTTTATTTTTAAGGAATACGGTAAATTTGCGGGTAATCTCAAACCCTCACAAAATTTTATGCTGATATGACGACTTCCATTAAAACTCGGGTATTAGATCGCATCGATTTAGCAATCTTAGACGCGCTCCAGCGCAATGGTCGGATCTCTAATGTAAACTTGGCGAAAGAGGTAAACTTGAGTCCGAGTCCTTGCCTCGATCGAGTAAAAAAGCTCGAGTCGGAGGGGTATATCGAAGGGTATACGGCAAGATTAAATGCCGCAAAACTTGGCCAGCATTTGGTTGCGCATGTGGAAATCACCTTAAAAAGCTCGACCGAAGCGGTATTTGAGGTATTCAAACAGCATATTGTAAAAATCCCCAACGTCGTTTCTTGTGATATGGTAGCTGGTGGCTTTGATTATTTAGTTAAGATCCGAGTTCAGGATATGCGTCAATATCGTGAGGTATTAGGTCAAATTGTTGAAATACCTGGCGTTGGTACAAATCATACCTATATGGTGATAGAACACGTCAAAGAAGACATGGGTGTAGAAGTACTGAACTATCAGTAGCTGTTGGCCTAATTTAAGGAATAATAAATGCAAAAAGTGGTACTTATCACCGGTGCGAGCCGTGGGATTGGTGCGGCAACGGCTCAACTGCTGGGACAACAAGGATTTACCGTTGTTATAAATTACAAGCAGAATGTGCAAGCCGCAGAAACGGTTGCTGATACCATCCTAAGAAATAATGGTAAAGCGCATTTGTTACAAGCAGATGTCACAGATGAAAAATCTGTAGAGGCAATGTTTGACAGGATAAAGACTGATGTTGGCGTAGTTACGCATCTGGTCAACAACGCTGGCGTGCTGAACACGCAGACTCGAGTTGAGCACATGACTGCAGCTCGCATCAACAATATGCTTACCAATAATGTTACGCCGTATTTTATTTGTGCTCGCGAAGCAATTAAGCACATGCGTTTAAGTGCCAATCCAGCACAATGCGCAATAGTGAATGTATCGTCGGCAGCTTCTTATTTAGGTGGAGCTAATGAGTATGTTGACTATGCGGCTGCAAAAGGTGCAATAGACAGCTTCACTAAAGGCTTATCTCTGGAATTAGCCGCTGAGCAGATCCGAGTGAACTGCGTGAGACCGGGCTGTATTTATACCGATATCCACTGCGACGGTGGTGAACCAAACCGAGTTGATCGTCTAGCCGATTTTTTACCGCTGAAGCGAGGTGGAACCGCGATTGAGGTTGCCAATGCTATCGCTTGGCTTTTAAGTAACGAAGCAAGCTTTGTTACAGGAACTTTTATTGATTTAGCTGGAGGGAAATAGCAGTTTATGAAAAATAAAATTGTTTATGTCTCAGGAACATTTGATTTATTTCACAGTAATCATTTAAAAATGATTAGTTATGGCCGAGGTTTAGGAGACACGTTGATCGTTGGTGTAAGTACCGATGAACTTGTTTGTTCTTATAAAAAGCCACCGGCAGTGCCATTTGAAGAGCGTTTGGCGATTATCGAAGGGTTAAGAGACCCAGATCTTGCTATTCCACAACGTACTTTAGATCATCGTGAAACGGTGAAAAATCTAAATATTGATGTGTTCGTGATTGGCGATGATTGGAAGGGAAAATATGATTATCTGAAAGAGCTTGGAGTTCAGGTATTTTACTTTCCTTATGGTGCTGGGGTTAGCTCTAGTAACTTAAAGCAAAAAATCTACGATCAGTATAAAAAGCTGATAGAGCAAAGCGACAATCATCCAATCCCAGAGCCACAGAAATGAAAGTGTTAATAACGGGCGGACAGGGTGGTCTTGCCGTTTATTTAAGCGATGAACTGAAGCGCTTAGGACATGAAGTGGAAGCGCCATCGCGCGTGCAGCTTGATGTCTCTAAACCAGCTGAAGTTGAGCGTTTTTTTGACGACAAATCTTATGACTGTGTGATCAATGCGGCAGGAACGCTTTACTCAAGTTTAGTCGCAGACTCTGAGCCAAATCTCTGGATCCGTGACATCGAAGTAAACCTAATCGGTACTTATTTAATTTCTCGTGCTGCAATTAAAGCAAACAAAGCGGTACATTTGGTCAATGTGGCGTCGACGGCGGCATTTAACAGTTACAAAGATTGGACGTCTTATTGTGCGGCGAAAGCGGGTGTGGTGACCTTATCTAAAGGCCTTCACAAAGATGGCTACAAAATAACGGTACTGTGTCCCGGGGCAATAGATACGAAGCTGCGCGCTGGTCTTACTATCAATAATCCCAATGTGATGAGCATACCACAAGGTGCTGCGCCAATCTTAGAGGCTGTAACTACACCACAGCACATCGGTAAGCTGTTTTTTTATCGCCTGAATGAAAGTCGTAGCGAGTCGCTTGATTAGACTGGTTTGCTAATATTCGTTGGCACAATGCGTTTGAGCTACGCGCTCAATATGTTTGCGCAAGGTCGGTGCAAGCAGTTTGTAATAGTATGTGGTGGCATGGAAGTCACCGCGCTCATCACTGACAAAATGAGGGATTTGTCCTGCGACTTTAAAGCCCAAACTCTGATATAGAATTTCTGCGTCCGAATCTGATTGTGTATCAAGGACGAGTAACGATATCTGCTGCCGCGTAGATTCTTGCTCTATGGCTTGCATCAGCTTTGTTGCCACGCCTTTTCGTCGGCTGTTTGGATGCACTAATAGCTTTTCCACTTCTGCTCGGTGCTGAGCATTATCTTTTGTTGCTGGTGAGAGTTGCACACAACCTGCCATTACGCCATTAAGTTCAGCGATAATAAGCGTCTTTTGCGACTTGATCACAGCATCGAATACCTGCCACCAGTAGTTTTGTATTGCTCTGCTAGAGGATGAGGGCAAAAAGCCGATAGAGGCGCCAAGATTAATACAGGCTTGCGTCAGTGCGCTGAGTTGTTTTACCCAAAGCTGACAATCTAAGCGATTGTATTTCAAGCTAGGCGCCTGAATAATGCGAAGCTGCATAGCGCTATTAGACAAATTGTTCATGCAGTTCCTTATTTATCCGAGCCAGACTTTGCTCAAGCCTTGCCTTTTCATGCATTAATTTTTGCCATCGAGTTTGCTGTTTTTCTTGGGAGCTTCGCAGTGCTTCGTAAAGTGCTCGCTGCGACACATGATAGGCTTTTGCAGCTTGTGATGGGGTGAGCATATCGTTCATTACTGCGTGTACTGCTGTGTCTAGTTTGCCAAGTGTCATTGTGCCTTCTCCTTAACATCTACTGGGTTTGTTGCTGTATCGTGCACAGGCCAGATACTCACGTCCAAATGCCAAAGTAAGTACATCGTTTGATATAAAGTGTACATAATTACGCTCCTTTCATCCGTCGTGTCGTTTAATAAGGAAAAACTGTGCCAGAAATTAAAACTATTTAATATCAATAGGATACGGTTTGCGTTGGTCTGTAAATACGTTCGCATTGCACTGCTTTAGTGAGGTGGGTGCAGCATTTGCACCGAATTGAACAGAATTAGCGCGAGAGTGCTTAAAAGTTAATTTGGATCAAATTAAAGTGAATGAAGTAAATAAAATGTTTATTTTTAATATTTGGATAGTAGGCTTTGTGCGACTTTATTGAAGGAGCATTTTTCATGTCTGAATTATCCAGAACCCAAGATATTACAGACCCTGAGGGGTTACAGTTCCAAATTCAAATCGACGACATTGCGGTTAATGCATGCGATGGTGAAACCGTGTTGTCTGTTTTGCTTGCGGCAAACTATAAGCAAATCATGGAAAGCGATCGAGAGGCCGTATCCGGTGCTTATTGTGGTATGGGCGTTTGCCATTGTTGTCAGGTAACGATAAACAAGCAACATAAACAAAAGGCTTGCCAAACCTTAGTACAACCCAACATGCAGGTTGAAACTAAACAAAATCGCTTCAAGCAGGTTGGAGTATAGTGTGATGTCTAGTTGTCAAAAAGAAAAAATCGTTATTGTTGGTGCAGGACCTGCAGGCGTTAGCTGTGCAGCTGAGCTGGCTAAATATGGCATTACTAGCACCTTAGTTGACGAAGCACCAAAAATTGGTGGGGTGATCTATCGCGGGCCACTTCGACAAGCGAGCAAGCTTCCTCATTTAGATGAAAATCTTAAACGAGCGATGGCTGCGCTAAAGGTACGCTACGAACATCATAAACAAGATATAACACTACAACTACAAACCAAAGTGCTTGGGCCTGAAGGCGAGAGCGGTTTGCTGTTGCAAACACAAAATCAGTTAACACAAATAGATTACACCAAGTTGGTTCTGGCAACTGGTTGTCACGAGCGCAGTGTGCCATTTGAAGGATGGCAGTTACCTGGTGTGATGTTAATGGGCGGGATGCAACTTCAGCTTAAAAGTGGGTTAGTTCGACCAGGGAAAAAAGTGGCTTTAGTTGGAACTGGACCATTATTACCATTGGTTGCTTGCCAGTTACATAAATCCGGTGCACAAGTGGTTGGCGTATATGAAGCGAGTCGCTTTAGTGAACTGGCGAAAGAGACTGTGGCGCTGCTTAATAAACCTAAGCTTACGCTTTCGGGATTGAGTATGTTGGCGTATCTCAAAAAGCATAATATTCCATTCAAGTATGGCTATGGCATTGTGAAAGCAGAAGGCCAAGAAAAACTCTCCAGTGTTACCGTAGCGCCTTACGATGAGCACTGGCATGCGGACTTGTCAAAAGCACAGCATTTAGCCGTGGATAGTCTAGGGGTCGGCTATGGTTTTGTTGCCCGCACCCAGCTTGCCATGCTACTTGGGGTTTCTCATCAGTACACAACCACGAATGGTTATGTGCCTTTATTAGATGACAATTTACGCAGTAGCTTAAATTCAATTTTTGTCTGTGGTGATACCAATGGTTTGCTAGGTGCAGAAGCGGCTATCATTGAAGGGAAAATGGCCGCAACCATGCTTGCCTATGAACAAGCCTGTTTAAGCGAAACGGCCTTCCACACGCGGATGCGCAAGCTCAAAACTAAACGTAAGCAAGCACAGAAGTTTAGAGCCGGATTTGACCGCTTCTCGGCGCGCAGAGAGGGGCTACTAGCGTTAACCCAGCCAGATACTGTGGTGTGTCGCTGCGAACAAGTAAAGCGCCAGCAACTCGATTTAGCGTTGCAACAAGGTGCGAAAGATTTGTCTAGCGTGAAAATGAGAACCCGTATTGGCATGGGAGACTGCCAAGGAAAAATGTGCTCTAGCTATGCACTAGACCGACTGCACGCTGCAGGGCATTTAGATACACTCGGTGTGATAAGGCCAAGATTCCCACTTGACCCAATTCCATTTACTTTACTGGAGAAAAACCATGAAGCAGTATGATGTCATTATCGCAGGTGGCGGTGTAATTGGTGCTGCCTGTGCTTACTTTTTAAGCCGCGATACTAACCTAAAAATCGCGTTAGTGGATTTAAAAAAGCCGGGTAACGCGTCTCGTGCATCTGCGGGTGGATTATGGGCAATTGGTGAGTCGGTTGGACTTGGCTGTGGTGTGATCTTCTTCAAAACCTTGTCGAAGCTCCAAAGTGAAGGAGATACCGAAGCTGCACAAACATTGCGGCCGCATCAATTACCAGAATGCTTTTTTGAACTTGCGCTCAAATCAAACGAGTTATATCCAGCACTGCATGAAGAAATGCTGGCCAGACATGATGTCGACTTTAAGTTTGAACGTACCGGTCTTAAATTCATTATGTACAATCGCGATGATGAAATATATGCAGATAGCATAGTGTCTGGGATCCCTAATTTGTCTTCGCAGATCCGTTGGTTAGACCAACAGCAATTACGTGCAGAGGAGCCTTATATCACCCCAGATGCAATTGGTGCGATAGATTTTATTTGCGACCATCAGGTAAACCCATACCGGTTAGTTGATGCGTATACCGAAGGTGCACGCCAAAATGGTGTTGAGTTATTTTTGAATACCGAAGTGCTAGAGGTACTGCGTGAAGGCAATAAGGTGATAGGTGTGAGGACGCAAGATCAAAGCCTGCATTGCGAGACCTTAATTAATGCCGCTGGTGCCTGGGCGGATGACATTTACCATCAGGCGACTGGTAAACACATGCCAGTTTACCCGGTTAAAGGCCAAATAGTGCTGTCTGAGCGCATGCCTAAAGTATTAAATGGTTGTATCAGTACCAGTGATTGCTACATTGCACAAAAGGACAACGGCGAGATTTTGATTGGCTCATCAACGGAGGAAAAAGGCTTCGATACCACCAATAGTCTAGATAAAATCACCGAGTTGTCACAAGGTGCTATGAAGTGCTTGCCGGTGCTAAAAGAGTCGAGTATTAAACGTTGTTGGGCAGGACTTAGACCTGGTACACCGGATGAGCTGCCAATTTTGGGCCCCGTTGATGGAGTAGAAGGTTATATTAATGCGTGTGGACACTTTAGGACGGGGATTTTAATGTCGGCCATTACTGGCACGCTTATTACTGAACTCATGACAGGCAAACCTACCTCTGTTGATTTAGCTCCGTTTCGCGTTGAACGATTCGAATAAGCGTTTGATTCTGTTGTCTTAATGGGATATATCTAGTTGCTGATGAATATTCCATTAAGGCAAGATAGACGGTGCAATTACGCGAGCCTAAAAAAACTAAACCGAGGTGATACCCTTGCGATTGTATCACCTAGCTGGGGTGGCCCAGGTATATTTCCTCACATCTTTGAGCAAGGGTTAGCAAACCTGCGTTCGCTTGGTTTTAATATTGTTGAAATGCCGTCGGCTCGAACGGCCGCGGATGTGCTCTTTTCACAGCCACAATTACGTGCAAAAGATATTAATGATGCCTTTGCAGACCCGAATATCGCCGGGATAATTTCTTCTATTGGTGGTTCAGATTCCGCGCGGATCCTACCTTATTTAGATAAATCCGTTATCTTGAATAACCCTAAGTTTATGATGGGCTATTCTGACTTTTCGACGCTTACCACATTGCTGAACCAATGGGGATTAGTCACCTTTAACGGCCCATCGGTCATGGCCGGTTTCTCCCAGTACCACAACGCTAGTGCTGAGTATCAAGCCTATTTAGCGCAGGCGCTGCTAGGTGAAGTCCATTATCCAATATTCAAAGCTTATTCTCATGGGTATCCTGAGTGGGCAATACCAGAAAACGTCGGTAAGCTGCATCCCGCTATTGCGACAAATGGTCCTAAAGTACTGCAAGGTACTGGGCAAGTGGAAGGGCGGCTATTTGGTGGCTGTTTTGAAGTGATGGAGATGCTAAAAGGCACAGAATACTGGCCATCGCCGTCATTTTGGCAAGACAAATTGCTATTTTTAGAAACCTCTGAAGACAAACCCAGTCAAGACTATATTCGCTTTTGGTTACGTAACTATGGCGTAATGGGCGTGTTTGAAAAAATATCCGGCTTAATGATTGGCCGCGCACGGGACTACAGCGAGCGCGAGATGGCTGCGCTTGATGAAGTGATTTTATCGGTTGTACGTGATGAGTTTGGCTGTGACAGTTTACCCGTAATAACTCGGCTTGACTTTGGCCATACCGATCCGCAGTGGATTTTGCCGCTAGGAATACAGCACCGCTTGGATTTGGATAACTTCAGTCTAGATGCGATAGAGCCTGTGTTTGATTTGTTGTAGTGATGAGGGAGACATACTGTGCTGAAAAGTTTTTTTGGTGATTGTAGGCAAATTTGCTGCTTTGAGAGAAAAACTAGAACTCGCAGTCAAAACTAATCCGCTTAACCACACCAGAAGAGCATAACTTCTCGGCGGGTGAACTGCCTCCCACAAAACTATTTAGACTGTGAGGTAGGAGGCGATACAGATAGCTTTTGCAATGCGTGCCAGTAGCTTAATCATAAAAATCGTAGAAGATCTCACAAGCAACTTATTCCCCCTCCATCACACCCGAAAAGCATAAGCCGATATGCAATTCGCCGACAGGATGTCGGCCAAGTCTTGTCTGGCATAGGGATGTGCCTTACAAGGCGGTTGCACTATATCAGCTTAGGGTTTGAGGATTGAGTGTGATGCTGGGGCGACGTTTTCTTGGTTCGTTCTTTTTCGTCGTTTAAAAAGAATGAACGAGAAGCGTATGGATGCGCTTTGATATCGGCCAAGGAGAGTAAGGCTAATATGTCCTCCTGACTAGTTTCGACGCCCATCCATGGGCTACGACATACTTTTCTTTGATGTCCAAAGAATCGTTGCGCAAAAGAAAGGGCACTCCTGACATCACACTGACTCCTCAAGTAAATCGCCAATATGAACGTCACCGCTGTGTAAGGGACATCCCTGTCCCTGTCACAGCTTTTCACGCATCCATGCGTTGAAATGACTCATTGTCACTTTACTTTCGGGTGTGATGAGGGAGGAAAACGGTGCTGATAGTTTTGTTTGGTGTTTGTAGGCAAATTTGCTGCTTTGAGAGAAAAACTAGAACTCGCAGTCAAAAATAATCTCCCTCCATCACACCCGAAAAGCATGAGCCGATATGCAATGTGCCGACAGGATGTCGGTCAAGTCTTGTCTGGCATAGGGATGTGCCTTACAAGACGGTTGCACTATATCGGCTTAGGGTTTGAGGATTGAGTGTGATGCTGGGGCGACGTTTTCTTGGTTCGTTCTTTTGCGTCGTTTCAAAAGAATGAACGAGAAGTGCATGGATGCGTTTTGATTGCAGCCAAGGAGGGTATGTTTGATTATGGCTGATTTGTAAAATCAAGTAGTTAACCTGCTTAATTACTCAGGCTAACGGCCTCTGTGCGCGTAAAAAATATCATTGATTATTAAGGAAAATTTAGGTGTAATGAATACATAATAAGCGCTGAGCAATGCAGGGAAAGCTTAATTAATAATAGATTAGCTGTTCAAACCAACTGATTTGGTTAATTTCTCTAAAAAGCAAATTCCCATGGCATAAATAACACCAACTCTGACACATCGAGCGGGTAGCTGCTCAGTCCAACAAGCGATTATGCAACACAAACTGCGTGTCGCATGAATACTAAAATGTTAGCCATACAAAGGAGATTATGTGGCAATCGAATCACCGTTATTCCAGAGTGCAATGGAGTTACTAGGTCACTCTTTCTCGCACTATAATGGTGTAGTGGTCAACTAATTTTGGCCACAGTTTTAGAATCTTGGTATCTAACCTCAGATTCATTTGGCGCTAAACCAGCATTATAATGATGAGGCCTAACGTTGTTATAATATCCGTTGATATAATCACTCACACCATATTTAGCATCTTTAAAGTTTTCGTATCCAACCTTTGGCATCCACTCCGTTTTAAAGCTTCTAAAAAATCGCTCCATTGGCGCATTATCCCAACAATTTCCGCGCCTGCTCATACTTTGTGTAATTTTATAGCGCCATAAACGTTGGCGGTACTTCAAGCTTGTATAATGGCTTCCTTGGTCTGAGTGAAACATCAATCCACTTGGTTTACCTCTGCTTTCATACGCGAGTTCAAGCGCTTTTAGCGTTAAGCTAGTATCTGGCGACAACGACATTGCCCAACCAACGACTTTACGTGCAAATAAATCAACAACGACCGCTAAATAGGCCCAGCGATTGCCTGTCCAAATATACGTCACATCACCGCACCACACCGTATTCGGCTCAACAACATCAAACTGCCTGTCTAGCAAATTTGGGATTTCAAGATGCTCATTACCACCCCTTTTATATTGATGTTGTGGTACTTGGCAGCTCTCTAGTTTTAGTTTAACCATTAGCTTAGCGGCGCGATAACGGCTTAATTCAAAATCGTTATTCGTTGCGATTGCTGCGATTGTCCGTGCCCCAGCTGAACCGCCGCTCATTGCATGTATGGCTTTAACTTCAGCTTCTAGCCTTATTTGCTCTGGTGTAGGCGTTGTATCCCGTATGGCCCAATATTTATAGCTGCTGCGATGCACATTGAATACGCTACACAACACGCTAATTGGGTAACGCTCTCGTTGATTTAATTTCTCAATTAACGAGAATTGTTCAGGGAGTCGGACATCAAGAGAGCGGTAGCCTTTTTTAATATATCCTTTTCTAATTCAATACGTTGGATTTGCTTTTTAAGTTCGCGGATTTCAATTTGTTCAGGTGTCATTGGTGACGCTGTGGGGGTCTGGCCATTCCGCTCTTGCTTCAATTGAGTTACCCACTTACTTACAGTTGATTTACCAACCCCCATAGCCTTAGCTGCATCTTCTTGTGTGTAGCCTTGGTCAACTACAAGTTGAGCTGTTTCTAATTTGATTGCCGCAGAATAGGTTGCGCGTTTTAATTTCGTCATTTTTTCACCCAAATTTGTATGCAAATAGCATAACATTTCTTTCTTAATGGGTGGCCAAATTAACTATGCCACTACAGTGGGTTAGCACGATAGATATAAATGGACTGCTTTAAGTAGTTTTTATCATCATCGAAGTGAGTTCGATGCCATTGTTGGCTACCAAGAAACTGATAAACATCCGCATCATGACCTCCTTGTAACACTAAATAGTTAACATTTTTCAGGATGTTTCTACCATCAGCATGTTGATATTGCCCGTCCATTGGGGCTAAAGCGACAATGGATTTAATGTTAAAACCAAACTCTGTTGATTCACTACTATTTGGTAAGGTCTTCCATTGATTAAATGATGCAGCTAAAGCAACAGCCTCCCCTCCTCTAGACATCCCTATTAAAGCGATATTCTCTAAATCTATTTTGTTATAAAAAGCGTGACCTTGCTCAGCATTCCATTTTTGCAGCAGCTTAATATGTTCAAGTAGTATCCAACCACGGGCACCATTTTCTCCCAATAAATCATTCAAATAAGTTTGATTTACTTGCACAACAAAGTGACCTCGGCTGGCGAGCAATTCACCTAGATAATCAAACCCCGGGGCAGAATTTCCATGGACTAATAATACTAACGGTAGTGGTTGGGCTCCCAACGGAAGCCAAACTTTAGCCTCCAAAGGTAAATTACTACTTTTAAATTTGTGGTAGGCATTGTCCTCATATCCTTGGTTACGAGAATAGTCGGAAAGAAAGCTAGGTAAGCTCACATTTGGAGCAATTACATCAGGTTTTGATATAGCAAATAAAAATGGTCGTTCGCCATAGTTCATCACTGTGTATTTATGTTCGCCCTGTTCGGCAGGATTAGGTAAACCCGTAAACGGGTTTCGAAACAAGGATTCATCTTTACGGTTAGCAAGTGTTGGTAGTGTAAAGAGTTGCGGAATAGATTATCTTTTAGTTGGATGGGCGGGATTAGTTCCTGAGTCCTGTAGGAACACCATT
The DNA here is from genome assembly GCF_000238315.3 of Pseudoalteromonas piscicida. Taxonomy (NCBI): domain Bacteria; kingdom Pseudomonadati; phylum Pseudomonadota; class Gammaproteobacteria; order Alteromonadales; family Pseudoalteromonadaceae; genus Pseudoalteromonas; species Pseudoalteromonas piscicida. Next base: position 2,119,907 of record NZ_CP011924.1, on the reverse strand, counting down.
CTTTTTATACCACCCTCGATGACAAAGTATTTTTGGGGCTACCCTGAACGCCTTGCATCAAGATTACAGAGCTATGGTTCGGATGTTTATCTATGGTCTCGACATGAATCGATCACCCAATCCTACTCTGATGTTGTCACATCGGGTATTGGAGTTATCACTAGTGATCTTGATTTTATTCGTGCAACGCAAACTAACAAACGAGTCAATCAGGACGCTCGCTAACTCGCGCACGCGAGCGTTATAAATACTTTCAGACACTGTGTGTAAATACCATAGGGGATAAATATCTCAGGTTTAATCGGCGTAAATACGAAAGTCTTAGACTTTTTAACAACAAAAAGGATCACTATGAAAATCAAACAGCATTTCACAAAATTATTATTACTATCGGCATTTTTTAGCTCTGGTATTTATGCAAACGAGAGGACTGTCGAGTTTTCTGTGCCTGGAAATCAGTATTGTGATGCGAATCATGTGACTGAGCTATCACTGGTAGTATCAAATTTAAGCGATGTTGAAACAACAATAAAATTAGATCTATACACAATCAAAGGCACTCCTTTGATACATGGAGGAACAGCTAATAACGGTATGGAATCTGAGCTTACAACTGGACAGGAGCTGGTATTAAGTGGTAGAGCAACTACAACTTACCACATTCCATTTGGTAAAGGGAATGTTGCATGTTCCTCTAGAATCTACCATGGGAAAATAACAGTATCCAGTCTTAATGGTAGGATCATTGCTTCAGGCTTCATTTCAGGTAGAAATAAAGAGCTCTTCCGAAGTTCTGCGCCAATTATAATAAACGGTGGCAACGCGTTTTAAAATTGAACAGTCGCATTTATCTAGATTAGCACTTTCCCAAATTAACATAAAAAAACCAGCGTATTGACGCTGGTTTTTTGGGTTATTTTTTCTTTTTAACCTTGGCGGCTTTCTTTTTCGCCTTAATTTTCACCGGGTCTTTTTTCTTCTTCGGTGCTTTTGCTTCTTTATGTTTAGGTTCAAGGCCTTTAATTACACGGCGCTTAAGTTTTTGGTCGGTGTAACGCTCAACCTTCCCTAAAACTTCAACATCATGGGCTTCAACCAAAGAAACCGCGGTGCCTTTTTTACCAGCGCGGCCTGTACGACCGATGCGGTGTACATAAATATCTGCGGTGCGTGGCATATCAAAGTTAAATACGTGGCTGATATCCGCAACGTCGATACCACGGGCTGCAACATCTGTTGCCACTAAGATATTCGTCTTACCACTGTGAAAACTTGCCATCGCAGCCATGCGTTTGTCTTGTGGCATTTCACCACGTAGCCAAGTGGTTTTAATGCCTTTGGCAAATAGCTCGCCAACGAGTGTTTCTAAGCGTTCACGCGTTTTTACGAAGATAACCGCTTTGGTGACTTCTTCGTCATCTAGTAGTTGTGCGAGCAAATTGACTTTGTGCTCGTAGTTATCTGCAAGGTGAACCCACTGATGGATTTTACCTTTTTCTTTACGTGATGGCGTGGCTTCAAGTAGTGCTGGGTCTTGTAATATACGCTCAGCAAACTTCTCAACGCTTTCGCCCTCAAGCGTTGCAGAGAACAAAAAGCACTGACGACGGTTAACCGCTTCAGAGCAAATACGTAGCATTTCTTTTCGAAAGCCCATGTCTAGCATGCGGTCGGCTTCATCTAAGATCAGTAGCTCAACGTTTTCTGCGTGGAAGTTCTCGGTTTCAAGATATTCCATCAAACGACCTGGGGTTGCGATAAGGATATCATTGTTCTTTTCGAAGATTTCTTTGTGACTGCCGTAATTAATACCGCCAGTTACCACGCCTATTTTAAGGTTAACACCTGCGGCAAGGAGTTCACATTGCTCGTGTATTTGATAGGCAAGTTCACGCGTTGGCGTCATGATAAGTACGCGGGCAAAGCCTGGCTCTTTGCGAGGGAAATCAAGCAAATACTGAATCGCAGGGATCAAGAATGCAGCGGTTTTACCCGTACCGGTTGGTGCGCTGGCGAGAATATCTCGGCCAATTAGCGCTTCAGGAATAGCCATCTGTTGAATGCTGGTGGGAGTATCGAAACCCATTTTTTTAATCGCACTAATCAGCTTGCTGTCTAAATCAAATTCAGTAAATTGCATATTGCATCACAAATAAAGGACAATAGCGGAATTATACGTTGCTATTGCATTTTCTCAAAGGTATAGGATGTCTCAGTTTGCATTTAAACAGTTTTCGGTGACCCAGCATCATGCGGCAATGAAGGTTTCGACCGATGGTATTTTGCTTGGCGCGTGGGTTCCACTCGCTAAAGCCAATCGGATTGTTGATGTCGGAACGGGAACTGGGCTTATCGCATTGATGTGTAAACAGCGAAGTCCAACGAGTAAAGTCCATGCGGTTGAGATTGATGACGATGCGTTGAAAGATGCTGAATTTAATATCAAGCACAGCCCGTGGCCTGATATTGAGCTGCATCGCTGTGCAATACAAGAGTTTGATAGCGAGCTGCGCTTTGACCTCATGGTATCAAACCCACCATACTTCAACGCGAGTTTGAAAGGAGAAAATCAAGCGAGGAATAGAGCGAGACATACGGACAGCCTAAGTTTTGATGCCTTGCTTGATGCCTTCGAAAAGTTTACGACGGATGCTGGGCAACTTGCGGTAATTTTACCCTATCAAGAGAGTTTGCTCTTTTGTCGGCTTGCCAAAGCGCGAAATTGGTTTCTTGTTTCAAGCTGTGCGATTAAAACTACCCCGAGTAAATCTTACTCTCGCAGATTGCTACTGATAGGCAAACAAAGCATAGCACAACCAAGTCATGAGCAATCGTTGGTGATATACGATGTAGATAACCAATATACGAATGATTTTGTTTCTTTATGTCATGAGTTTTACCTAAAAATGTGATGGATATTTTTTGCTCGTATCGTGATTTATCTTCTACACTTTAGCTGAGAAATAGTCAGAATCATCGTGTCAAAAGTGCAGTCTGATTTACGTGTACTTTGCTGGTTTAATTCGCTTGTGTAGGTGTTCATGAAAAAAGCCGAGATCCCAAATAACGAAGAAAATCGTCTCAAAGCGCTGCGCGAATATAAGGTATTGGATACCGCTGCTGAAGCAAATCTTGATGAAATTACGCAGCTAGTGTCAGAGATCTGTGAAACGCCTATCGCGCTTATTAGCTTGATAGACACAAATCGCCAATGGTTTAAGTCTAAAGTAGGGTTGGATGTGGATGAAACCCATCGAGATATCTCCTTTTGTTCTCATGCTATTTTGCAAGAAGATGTATTTGAGGTGCAAGACGCCCTAGAAGATGAGCGCTTTTTTGACAATCCACTGGTTACTGGCGGTCCGAAAATCCGCCATTATTCCGGTGCACCGCTGATTAGCTCTGGCGGTTATAAGGTAGGCACTATTTGTGCTATCAGTGATAAGCCCAAAAAACTCACCGATTTGCAAAGGAAAACACTTGTCACCTTGGGTCGTCAGGTAATTCGGCAACTTGAACTGCGCAGAGAAGTAAACGTACTTAAGCTGCTCAATGATTCCAAAGACAATTTCTTATCTGATATCAGCCATGAATTACACACTCAACTTAATGCCATCATTGGCTTTAATGATGTGGTACTCAACTCTGCTGAAGCTGAAGGGTTTTCTGAATCTACGACAAGCTACCTGCAAAATATAGAAACGGGGGGGAGTAAGCTGCTTACTGTCATTGATTCCGTATTAGAGCTTGAGCTTATTGAAGGTGAAAAAGTTCAGTTTGAACCCATTCTTTGTTCATTATCCGATCTACTCAAGCAGTCAGTTGCTCGCTTTGCTACTGAGGCAAAACAACATGATATTACGATTACGCACTCTATTGCTGGCGTCTATAAAGGTGAGGCTTTGATGCTCGATAAGGATAAAGTGTCGCGCGTCATAGAGACTTTACTCGACACTGCAATTCAGAGCAGCGAGGCTGGGCAAGAAGTGGTGCTCAGAGCATATGTCATTGGTAATGAAATACAGTTTATTGTAAAAGACAGTGGTAAAGGCCTTTCGGCGCTTGAGCAAAGTAATCTATTTGACCGCTTTAGCATGTTTGAGGGCAGAGGAAACTTAGGGGTTGGATTAAGCCTATGTGTGACTAAAGCACTTATTGATATTATGGGGGGGCGGATCAGCGTTTCCAGCCAAGAGGGTGAAGGGACTGAGGTGGTGTTTATTATTCCATGCAAAAGCGAAAGTGGAGTAAAAGTCGCTTCGCCACCAAAAACAGAGCATATCGCCATTTTCTATCATCAGATTGGTGTAATAGAAGACAATCCGCTTAATCAGCTACTGATCACTGCGATACTCGACAAACTGAATTGTAGTTATGATATTTTCGAATCTGCTGAAGCCTATTTTGAAGTGGCAAAAGAAAAACACTTTGACATCATTTTTATGGATGTGAATCTTCCGGGTATGAGTGGTACAGAGGCGGCACATTTAATCAAACAAGAAAATTCAAGGTTACCGATTTTGGCGATAACCGCTGATATTTTCTTAACTCAAGCTCAAAATGAAGTTTTTGATAATGTGATCCATAAGCCGTATAAGCTATCACAAATTGAGGCCGCATTGAGTCAGTTTTACAGATGATATTAGGGATGGGCGTTAACACTTTGGATTAGTGCTAACGCTTACTGCGCTAAACATCTAATTCGGCGTATTCCGTCATGATTTGCTCTATCCAAGTTGCGATACGCTCGTCGCTTTTGTCGTATTGACTGTCTTCATCTAATGCTAGGCCAACAAACTGACTTTTATCTTCGGTCAGTGCTTTTGACGCTTCAAATTCATAGTCGTCTGAATTTGGCCAGTAACCTAAAAAGGTGACGCCTTGAGGGGCAATTTTTTCATGTAGCATGCCTAGTGCATCTTGAAACCATTCACCATAACCTTGTTGGTCACCCATGCCGAATAGCGCTATGACTTTGTTGCTCAGATCAACGCTGTCGATATCGTCCCAGTGAGATTCCCAGTCTTCTTGAAGTTCGCCGAAGTCCCATGTTGAGATACCAAAAATGAGGAAGTCAAACTGCTCAGCTTGTTTTAGCGGCTCGTCCTTAATATTAAATAAGGTAATTGTGTCTTTGCCGATGATTTCCTGAATCTTTTCTGCGGCCATTTCTGTGTAACATGTTGTCGAGCCGTAAAATAACCCAATTTGCATTGTATTTATCACTTTCAATTTGACTGGTATTATAGGTGGCAAGTCTACATCATGACGTTAATAATTAATACAGGTACTCTGTGAGCGAACACCAAGCAACTACCCATACACTGTCCGATCTGCAATATATAGAAGCCTTTTTAGATGCGCTATTTTTGGAGCAAGGGCTCAGTGAAAATACCATTGCAGCCTATCGCAGTGACCTTGAAAAGTTTCTCTTATTTATAAAAGCAGAAACCTCGGTGTCTTCTTTACTGGCAATCACAAGTCAGGACGTTGAGGCTTATTTGGCACACAGAATAGACAAGGGCTTAAAAGCAAAGAGTAACGCGCGAGCCATCAGTGCATTAAAGAGATTTTATTTATATTGGTTGCGAGAAAAACAAATCGCGCAGTCTCCACTGGATACTATTGCGCAACCCAAAACAACCCCGTCGCTGCCAAAAACCTTGTCAGAGCAAGAAGTTGAGGCCTTGTTAAATGCTCCTGATTGTGACGACCCGATGGGGCTGAGAGATAAAGCAATGCTCGAGCTCTTGTATGCCACGGGGTTGCGCGTGACTGAGTTAGTCGGGCTAAGAATGGAGCAAGTCAACATGAGACAAGCTGTTGTACTTGTGCGTGGTAAGGGAGGCAAGGAGCGCTTAGTGCCTATGGGTGAAGAAGCATTGCATTGGATCGAACAATTTCTCAAAAAAGGGCGGGGCTTAATGATCAAGCATGCTACCGATTTTGTCTTTCCATCCAGGCGAGGCATAGGTATGACGCGACAAACTTTTTGGCATCGCATAAAACACTATGCTATTTTGGCAGACGTTAAGTCGCCGTTATCGCCACATACGCTACGTCATGCTTTTGCAACACATTTATTGAATCATGGCGCTGACTTGCGAGTTGTGCAAATGATGCTTGGCCATAGCGACTTGTCGACGACTCAAATTTATACACATGTTGCCAGTGAACGTTTAAAAACATTGCACCAGCAGCATCACCCAAGAGCTTAATTTTTGTTGCTTGGGAATTATTTATGGTTACTCCGGTCTTAGTGAGTAGCACAAAGGGGCGCGTGAACCCCTCAAATAACAGGTTTAGAGAGAACATAATGAAAAAACTAATAGTTGCCGCTTCACTGGCATTGAGCTTTGGCGCTTTCGCTGAGCAAGTTGAGGGTCCTGTCGCACCAACAGCACAAGTAGACCCAATTACAACGCAATTTAGCGGATTAGGTATAACGGTTAAGCAAATCAAAGATAGTCCGCTTGCGGGCTTAAAAACAGTGATCACAGATAAAGGGGTACTGTATTCAAGTGCCGATGGTAAATACCTAATTCAGGGCACTATGATTGATCTTGATAACCGCCGTAATATCACCGAAGACGCGTTGAGTGATGTGCGCCAAAAAGGTATTGCTGAATACGAAGATTCAATGATCGTCTACAAAGCGGAAAATGAAAAGCATCAAATCACGGTATTCACAGACATTACTTGTGGCTACTGCCGCAAACTTCACCGTGAACTAGAAGATTACTTGGCAGCTGGTATTACCGTGAAATACCTAGCTTTCCCACGTGGTGGTTTGCGTGGTTCAGGCTATGAAGATTTGAAAAATGTATGGTGTGCAAAAGATGCCGCTGCTGCACTTACTGAGGCGAAAGCTGGTGGTGAAGTGAAACCAGTTGAAAACTGCCAAGCGCCAGTAGCCGAGCACTATCAACTAGGGCAAAGCTTTGGCATTTCAGGAACACCAGCGATCATACTTGAAGATGGTTCAATGATCCCAGGTTATCAACCTGCAGCAGCTATCGCACAAATGCTAGATGCAAATAGCCCTAAGTCATAATGACTCACGCTTAGCGATGGAGTTCGCGTTGAGAACTCGATAAGATAGCAAGATAAAGAATATAAAAGGCCATTTTGGCCTTTTTTGTTTTGTGAAAAAGTATGCATACAGAAATTAAACCAAGAGAGCGGGTTGATGACAGCCATTTACCGGCTTCACTACATCCCGTGATCAAACAGCTTTATGCTGCCAGAGGGGTTAAATCGGTCGTTGAACTCGATAATAGCGCCGCAACCTTACACGATTTTAAATTATTTAAAGACATCGAGCTTGCAAGCCAAATTCTGGCTGAAGCACTTTCTTTGCAACAACAAGTGTTGATTGTTGGTGACTTTGACGCCGATGGCGCAACGAGCACCGCCGTGTTAATGGAGGGGTTGCCTCAGTTTGGTTTTCAGCGGGTGGATTACCTCGTGCCAGATAGATTTAGCTTGGGGTACGGCCTAAGTCCAGCATTGGCCGAGCAAATCGTTGCCATAAAACCTGATTTGGTGATCACCGTAGATAACGGTATTTCCTGTATTCGCGGTGTCGAAATCGTGAAGCAGGCGGGTATTAAAGTGATTGTTACCGATCACCATTTACAAGGTGATGAGTTGCCGGTTGCCGATGCGATTGTTAATCCAAATCGTGTTGACTGCGATTTCCCGTCTAAGTCTATCGCGGGCGTTGGGGTTGCCTTTTATCTGCTGATAGCACTAAGGCATTACTTAAGAGCGCAAAACTATTTTGTGGAGCGAAATATCGCGATGCCAAATTTGGCGGCATTATTAGATATTGTCGCCCTAGGCACCGTGGCTGACGTTGTGGCTTTGGATGCGAATAACCGCACTTTGGTATATCAAGGGCTCGCCCGGATCCGCAGTGGTCAAACGCGACCGGGGATCCAAGCGCTTATCGAGGTTTCTAACCGTAATAATGCTAGATTAAGTGCCAGTGATTTTGGCTTTGCGTTAGCACCAAGACTCAATGCCGCGGGGCGTCTTGACGATATGAGTTTAGGTATTGCTTGCTTGTTATCGAAAGACATTAATCAAGCCCGCCGTATTGCGTCCGAGCTCGATAGTCTCAATATAGAACGACGCGAGATTGAGCAAAGTATGCAGCAAGAGGCGCAAGCGGTATTAGAGCGTTTGGTACTTAAAAGCCAAGAAGTACCAGATGCCTTGTGTTTGTATCAAGATGATTGGCATCAAGGTGTGATAGGTATTCTAGCGGGACGCTTAAAAGAAAAATATCACCGCCCGTGTATTATTTTTGCACAAGGCGACAACGGCGAGATCAAGGGCTCATGTCGTTCTATTGAAGGTCTACACATGCGTGACCTGCTGGAGTCAATCAATACCCAGCACCCAGAATTAATTGTAAAGTTTGGTGGTCATGCGATGGCAGCAGGATTGACCATTTTAGAGTCTGAATTTGCGCGGTTTAAACAGGTATTTGAACAAAACGTCAGTGCGACGCTGAGCGAAGAAGCAAAGCAAAGCATTCTGTTGACGGACGGTGAGCTGCCGGGCGATTGCTTTACCATGGATTTTGCTTTTGAACTACAGCAGGCAGGTCCGTGGGGGCAGCAATTTAGTGAGCCGGTATTTCAGGATGTATTTGAGTTGGTGCAGCAACGTATTGTTGGCGACAAACATCTAAAACTTGTGCTTAAGCATCGTTCAGGCCGATTGGTTGATGCGATAGCATTTAACGTTGACGTTCGGGCTTGGCCAAATCTCCAGGCAACTCATGCTTTGTTTGCCTATCAATTAGATATTAATGAGTTTCGTGGTAAATATAATTTGCAGCTTATTGTGCGTGAACTTCAGGCGCAATCGAATTAATAGAGATGTGCGTACCGAGTTTGTTAAAAAACTCCCAAAATTCTCACTTTAAGGGATGCTAAGCGCGGTTATTATTTGATACTATTGGTCGCTTAAATCTATGGTCTGACCCGTTGTCAGACCTGTTTGTGTGAATTCACAAACCGACAAATTTAGTTCTGGAGTAATGGTAAATGTTTGAAGTGAATCCTGTGATTAACCAAATCAAGGAAATTCGCGAACGTACAGAGCTTCTTAGGGGGTATCTTTGACTACGCTCTAAAGCAAGAGCGTTTAGAAGAAGTTAATGCCGAATTAGAAGATCCTGCTGTATGGAACGAGCCGGAAAGAGCCCAAGCACTGGGCAAAGAAAAATCGAATTTAGAAGTGATTGTTGAAACCATCGATAATCTCGTGTCTGGTACCGATGATGTAGAAGGTTTGGTTGAGCTTGCCGTAGAAGCCGAAGATGAAGAAACTTTCAATGAAGCAGAGCAAGAGGTCAACGGCCTTGTTGAGCAGCTGGAAAAACTAGAGTTTCGTCGTATGTTCTCGGGCGAGCAAGATGCCAACGATGCGTACATCGACTTACAGTCAGGCTCTGGCGGTACTGAAGCTCAAGACTGGTGTAACATGTTGCTGCGTATGTACTTGCGCTGGGCTGAGGCGAAAGGTTTTAAAGCCGAAATCGTTGAAGCGACCGATGGCGACGTTGCTGGTATTAAGGGCGCGACAGTTAAAGTCACGGGCGAATATGCTTACGGTTGGCTTCGTACAGAAACGGGCGTACACCGCTTAGTACGTAAGAGTCCTTTTGATTCAGGCGGCCGTCGTCATACTTCGTTTGCTTCTGTATTCGTTTACCCAGAAATTGACGACAATATCGAAATCGATATTAATCCTGCAGATCTTCGTATCGATGTATATCGTGCATCGGGCGCGGGTGGTCAGCACGTTAACCGTACAGAGTCAGCGGTACGTATTACGCACTTACCAACCAATACCGTAGTGCAGTGTCAGAATGATCGTTCGCAGCACAAGAACAAAGATCAAGCGATGAAGCAGTTAAAGGCGAAATTGTTTGAACTTGAACTGCAAAAGCAAAACGCTGAAAAGCAAGCTCAAGAAGATGCAAAATCTGACATCGGCTGGGGCAGCCAAATCCGTTCATACGTGCTAGATGATTCACGTATTAAAGATTTGCGTACAGGTATTGAAAATCGCAATACCCAAGCCGTACTAGACGGCGATTTAGACAAATTTATCGAAGCAAGCCTGAAATCAGGCCTTTAATCCACAAGCTAAACTAAGAGCTAAACAATGACAGATCACAATCAAGACGAAAATAAACTTATTGCTGAGCGTCGTGGCAAGCTAGATGCGATCCGGGAAAATTGCCCTGCGAATGGCCACCCGAACTCATTCCGCCGCGAAGACTACACACAAGATCTACAAGCTAAGTTTGGTGATAAATCGAAGGAAGAGCTAGTAGAACTTGATCATCATGTTTCTGTTGCGGGTCGTCTGCTTGCGAAACGTGGTCCTTTCTTAGTGTTGCAAGACATGAAAGGTCGTATTCAGGCTTATGCTTCAAAAGACGTACAAAAAGACCTAAAAGAGAAGTATGGTCAATTAGATATCGGCGATATCGTTGGTGTTAAAGGTCCGCTTCATAAATCAGGTAAAGGCGATTTATACGTCGACATGGTTGAGTATGAACTACTGACTAAGTCGCTACGTCCACTACCTGAAAAGTTCCACGGCCTGACTGACCAAGAAGCAAAGTACCGTCAGCGTTATGTTGATTTGATCACTAACATGGACACGCGCGAAACATTCCGTATTCGTTCAAAAGTGATTGAAGGTATTCGCCGTTTCTTAGCCGAGCGTGACTTTATGGAAGTGGAAACGCCGATGCTACAGGTTATTCCGGGCGGTGCCTCTGCACGCCCATTTGTAACGCATCACAATGCACTAGATATCGATATGTATCTACGTATCGCGCCTGAGTTATACCTTAAGCGTCTAGTGGTTGGTGGTTTTGATCGTGTGTTCGAAATCAACCGTAACTTCCGTAACGAAGGTTTATCTACGCGTCATAATCCAGAGTTCACTATGATTGAGTTCTATCAAGCATACGCGGATTACAATGATTTGATGAACTTGACTGAAGACATGTTACGCACCGTGGCACAAGACGTGTTAGGCACTACTACGGTTGTTAATACTGTGAAGAATGCTGAAGGCGAAGTGACAGAGACGATTGAGTATGACTTTGGTAGTGCGTTCCAGCGTTTGTCTATGGCTGATGCTATTTTACAATATGGCCCAGATGCTGAAGCACAAGCTGAAATCTTCAAAGATCCAGAAAACCACTTTGAAGCACTAAAAGCATACGCTAAGAAAGTTCACGTTAAGATCCCTGAAAACTGTGTATGGGGCCCAGGTAAGTTCCTATGTGAAATCTTCGAAGAAGTTGCTGAGCACAGACTTATCCAACCGACATTCATCACTGAATATCCTTGGGAAGTGTCTCCGCTTGCGCGTCGTAACGATGAAAATCCATTTATCACTGACCGCTTTGAGTTCTTCGTGGGTGGCCGTGAGCTTGCAAATGGTTTCTCTGAGCTTAATGACGCTGAAGACCAAGCTGCGCGCTTTGCTCGCCAAGTGGAAGAAAAAGATGCGGGTGATGATGAAGCAATGCACTACGATGCGGATTATATTCGTGCGCTAGAGCATGGTTTACCACCAACAGCAGGTGAGGGGATTGGTATCGATCGCCTTGTGATGTTATTCACAGACTCACCGACTATTAAAGACGTTATCTTGTTCCCGCATATGCGTCCTGAAGTACAAGCTGAACAGTAAGTATTTTCACGTAATCTGAAAGTACATCTAGAAAAGCGCCTAATGGCGCTTTTCTGTTATTTGCGTAAGATAAATCTCACAGTATTTTTAAATACTTAGTTTTATTATGTAGTTATTGCCAACTCCTATTCATAATAAAAGTTGTTTCTCATTTGAAACTAGATTATCCCAATTTCCTAACTAGTCTTTTTCAAGTTCTAATGTTGCGTTAAAAATAACAAATAGGGAATCCAATAAGATGAGCAATAATGAGTTTGAAAATGTTGATGAGCACGAGCAAGCGAGAATTTTATATTATCGGGCTTGTATCGCTGAGTTTCAGCAGCTTGGTTATCAAGAAGCATTTTTGGACGAAGTTTTGCGTCAACAACGTGCATTAAGAAATACCTACAGCGATCCTAACCCCCTACAAAATGAGTAAAAATTGGCGGTAGTGCCGAGTAACTAAGCAGACTGCACAATCTATCACCATTCAGTGCTTTTTTACAAGAAAAGTATTTGACATATTTTTTCTAACCTATATTATACGCCCCACAAGACGGAGAGGTGGCCGAGTGGCCGAAGGCGCTCCCCTGCTAAGGGAGTATAGGGTTTGTAGCCCTATCGAGGGTTCGAATCCCTCCCTCTCCGCCATTTTTAATGGTTGTCTTGTACGGACGCATAGCTCAGCTGGATAGAGTACCTGGCTACGAACCAGGCGGTCGGAGGTTCGAATCCTCCTGCGTCCGCCACTTTTCCTTAAGTGGTTAAATAATAAAGGTAGGAAACAGGCGTTGGAGGTTCACCTTCAAAAAACACGTCCTGCGTCCGGCACTTTTCTTTTAGTGGTTAAATATAAAGAAGTTGGAAAACTATACATTCATAACGGACGCATAGCTCAGCTGGATAGAGTACCTGGCTACGAACCAGGCGGTCGGAGGTTCGAATCCTCCTGCGTCCGCCACTTCTCCTTAGGTGGTTAAATAATAAAGGTAGGAAACAGGAAGTCGGAGGTTCACCTTCACAAAATACGTCCTGCACCCACCACTTTTCTTTTAGTGGTTAAATATAAAAGAAGTTGGAAAACTATACATTCATAACGGACGCATAGCTCAGCTGGATAGAGTACCTGGCTACGAACCAGGCGGTCGGAGGTTCGAATCCTCCTGCGTCCGCCACTTTTCCTAAAGTGGTTAAAAATAAATAAGTTGGAAAACTATACATTCATAACGGACGCATAGCTCAGCTGGATAGAGTACCTGGCTACGAACCAGGCGGTCGGAGGTTCGAATCCTCCTGCGTCCGCCACTTTCCCTCAAGTGGTAAAATAAAGAGATAAACAAGCCGACGGAAGTCGGTTTTTTTGTGCCTAAACATTTCGTGTAGGAGCAGGTTTACCCTGCGATCTTTTACAAAAGTTGAATATGACTGCGCTCGGAGATTCACTCTTCACAACACACGTCCTGCATCCGCCACTTCTCCTTAAGAGGTTAAATAAAGAGATAAACAAGCCAACGGAAGTCGGTTTTTTTGTGCCTAAACATTTCGTGTAGGAGCAGGTTTACCCTGCGATCAGTTACGAAAGTTGAATATGATGGCGATCGGAGGTTCACTCTCCACAACACACGTCCTGCGTCCGCTACTTTTCCTCAAGTGGTAAAATAAAGAGATAAACAAGCCGACGGAAGTCGGTTTTTTTGTACCTAAACATTTCGTGTAGGAGCTGGTTTACCTGCGAGCTGTTACGAAAGTTGAATATGAAGGCGCTCGGAGGTCCACTCTCCACAACACACGTCCTGCGTCCGCCACTGTATGATAAAACTCCCGAAACACTTTTCATTTTTTTTCTGACTGATACCCTAATCGCGTATTTATTTAGAGAAAGCGTTATATGTTTCAATCACTCAGAGTTTATTTACTGCTTGTTTTTTGTTGTGTTCCTTTAACCGTTGAAGCGCTTATATTAGGTGCTGAGCGTGCAGATGAGTATTTACCTGTGTTAAAAGGTAAGCGCGTCGGATTAATCGTAAACCAAACATCCCGCGTTGACGACCAACATCTAGTTGATTACTTACTTAATAAAGAAGTGGATGTTAAAAAGGTCTTTGCACCGGAACATGGGTTTCGTGGTAATTATGATGCGGGTGCTAAAGTAGCTGATGCAAAAGATGTGAAAACTGGGCTACCAATCATTTCGCTTTATGGCAGTAATAAAAAGCCAAGGCCTGAGCAGCTCAAAGATATCGATGTGCTTATTTTTGATATTCAAGATGTGGGGTTGCGTTTTTATACATACATCAGCACTATGCACCTCGCGATGGAAGCCGCAGCCGATGCAAATATTGAATTTTGGGTTTTTGATAGGCCAAATCCAAATATCGCATATGTTGATGGCCCATTATTAGAAAAACCATTTCAATCTTTTGTTGGTATGCATCCCATTCCCGTATTGCATGGCATGACCGTTGGCGAACTGGCAACTATGATTAAAGGAGAGGGGTGGTTAACCTCGCTTAAAGCGCCACAGTTACGTGTATTTCCAATGCGAAACTATAGTGGCAGCACGGAATATAGATTGCCGATCCCGCCAAGTCCTAACCTACCAAACCAGCAAGCAATCTATTTGTATCCATCATTGTGCTTTTTTGAAGCGACACCTATTTCTGTAGGTCGTGGAACGAATTTTCCATTTCAAGTTTTTGGCTACCCAGCTCCTAAATTGGGTGAGTTTCAGTTCACACCTAGACCTGTGTTGGGGGCGGCTTCCAATCCTAAATTAAATGGTGTGACTGCGTTTGGCTTGGACTTAAGAAACAGCAATGTACGAGGTTTTGATCTAACTTGGTTTGTCGCTGCATACGCACAGTTCAAGTACGAGAATAAAGCGTTTTTTCAGTCCCCCGATTTTCTCGATAAGCTTGCAGGTACGGACAAAATCCGCAAAGCCATTGAGTCTGGCCAATCGGCATCAGAGTTGAGAAAGCTGTGGCAGCAGGATGTACAAGATTTTTTAAAGCAGCGAAAAAAGTATTTATTATACCCGAGACCGTAACGGGTTTTTGCTAGAGGTAAACGGCAGCACGAGTCTGCCGTGAGCAGATTAAGTCTTACTCGCTACGCAATACTTGCATGTTTTCATTGGCCTTATCCACGCGTTTTTGCCAATGCAGGTTTGATTGTGCAAGTGCCGTGAATAAAACATCAATAAGGTAGGCTTGAGAAGTACGAGACAGCATACCTGAATGTTTAAGTGGCTCCCCTTCATTGATGCAATACAGTATCGCATCTGCCATTTCCGCAAGTGAGTGGCTACCATAACGAGAAATGGCAAGACATTTACAACCATTATCCAATGCTTGATTAGTCAAGGTTAGCAAGCTCTTACTGGTTCCTGTATTGCTGATCACAATAAAAAGATCGTCTTTCCCCATCGTTGCAATAAAGCTGGAGGCGCTGATTTCATCAACCTGAGCAATTGCCGGAATACCAAGCTTTTGGAGTTTCCAAGTTAAATCTTGGGCCATAGTGAAAGTACTACCAAGTGCACACACAATGACTTTTCGTGCGTTCTTCACCAACTGAATTGCGTTCTCAAACTGTTTTGCTGAGTTAAGTTTTCGAGTTTCGGAAATAACATTTTGCTGTTTTAGTTGTAATTTATCTGCGATTAACTCGATGGAGTCATTACTGGAAATTAACTCATCAATTGGTGCGCTGGTATCTGTTTGCTCGTTGAGCGCATCAACAACGGCAAGTTTAAATGCTGGAAATCCTTTATAACCCAGCTTTTGGGCAAATTTTACGACGCTAGATTGGCTGACACCGGCTTCGCGTGCCAGCTCAACGGAGGAAAGCGCACGGATTTTATCGCCCGAGTTCAAGGTAAAGTCAGCAAGCTTTGCTTCACTATTTGATAGTGATGGACGAAGTGCTTTTATTTTGACAAATGTAGACATGCGATACTCAATCCGAACTAAATTAATCTGTCCATATTATAGGTTCAATTGGAATGTTACGATAGACCAAAAAGGAATATCATTGCACAAAACACACTCATTGTACCAGTATTGGGGTTAAATGTTGACTTAAATTTAATTTAGTCGCAAAGACTTGGTGTTTTAAACCGCTTAACTTAAGCTAAGTGTTTTGAATTTATAGATTAAACTATATGGCTTGGTACTCGATTTTGCCACCTTTGATTGCAATTGCAGTCGTGTTTTGGCGTAAAGAAGTGATTATCGCATTGATTTTAGCGCTAGTTTCTTCCGAATTTTTATTGGCTCTACATGGTCAGCAGTCACTAGTCGCTGGCACATTCGTAGGCAGTATTGAACGTGTTATTGAGGTTGCGACATCGGCAGGTAACAGCCGGATCTTGATTTTTAGTATAGTGATCGGTGCATTGCTCGCCTACATCAGAGAGTCTGGTGGGGTTGCTGCAACGGTGAATATGCTGCTTAATCGAGGCGTCGCTAAAAGTAAACGTCAGGTTGGCTTACTAACCATGTTTACAGGCACGGCAGTGTTTATCGAATCAAATATGAGTGTACTAACCTCTGGTATTGTTGCGAGGGGACTATTTGATAAGTTCAAAATGAGCCGGGCTCGTTTGGCTTATATCATCGATAGTACTAGCGCTCCTGTATGTATTTTGATTTTACTTAATGGTTGGGGCGCTTATGTGCTTGGATTGTTGAGTAACTACGAACTTGAGCAGTCGGCAGTGAGTATTTTATGGGGTAGTGTCGCGTTTAATTTCTATGCGATTATTGCACTGTTAATTGTTCTCTATACGATTGTCTTTGATAAAGTTCATGGACCGATGAGGGCCGCAGAGCAAGAGTTAAAGCACCATACAGCTGAAATAAGTAGTGGGCCAAGTGCCACCAAATCGCGTTATATGCTGATCCCTTTGTTAACTCTGATTGTAAGTATGATTGGATTTATGTTTTGGACAGGCAACGGTGTATTGGCAAATGGTAGTGGCTCTAAGTCAGTACTTTATGCCACAATTTTAGCTTCAACCGTTGCATACCTGCTGCTGTTAAGTGGCAAGAGATTTAGTCATCACGAGCTAATGGATGTTGGATTTAAGGGGATGGGGGAGCTGCTGCCATTGGTAAGCATTGTGTTACTCTCTTTGACTTTAGGTGCAAGTCTAAAAGAGTTGGGAACAGGGACTTTTGTTGCGTCTTTAGTTGGTGACTATCTGCCTATTTACTTGATAGTACCTGTACTCTTTATTACAGGTGCAATCATGTCATTTACAACGGGTACATCATGGGGAACTTTCGCCATATTAATACCGATTGGCGTGCCACTTATTCAAGCGCTAGGCCTGCCACCGTCGCTTGTGCTTGGTGCTATCTTAAGTGGCGGAATATTTGGCGATCACTGCTCGCCTATCTCTGATACCAGCGCGGTATCGGCACTGGCATCTGGATGTGACTTACTGACTCATGTTAAAACCCAGTTGCCTTATGCATTGGTGGGTGGGGTATTAGCAATTATCTGCTTCTTTATTGCCAGTCTTATTATGATTTAAAAGTAAGCGCCAGTTAGGGGCAAGCCAAAACTTGGTTTTGTCCCGTACTTTCAATAGCAATAATTTGCCCGTTGTTGGCGGTCGACAGTGCTAGCATAACTGGCGTATTAAAATTGATAACACTAGTTTTTGGCTGTGGCATCACGCTAAGTAGGCTTTGTTTTAACTCTATGAGAGTATGGGTATTACACTCTTCAATTAACCAAGCATCATCGTTAATCGCAACGAGTCGACCGTAACGCTGTTCTTGAACTTGTTGTTGCGTAGCCTCAAATCTAGCATCTAGCACTTTTTTCTGTTTATCTATACGGGCAAGATACTGGCCTTGCTGTAGCTCATGTGTTTCGATGTGTTGAAAATCTCCATAGCTGACTAAATGAGCACTTGAGTTATATTCTTTATCAATATCAACATGTTGATTTTGATACCATAAGGTGAAAAGTAAAGCGACTGAACAAGTAACCGCGCTCCATTGCCAAGTTTCTATACGACCCAAAAAATGATGGACAAAGCTAACTAGTCGCACCTTGATGCGAGTAGCCAAAGTTAACGGTTTGTTCTGCTTGTTGGCTTGGTAAGCCGCTTTTAACTTGGCGTCAAATTTGTCTAAATTACTCATGATTTTCACCCACTTGAGACTTAAGTGTCTCTTTTGCGTATCTAATTCGAGTTTTTACGGTCTCTTGTGTGGCCCCTACAATTTGTGCTATTTCAGCTAAGCTGAACCCCTCTAACTGTAAGCTTAGCGCTTCTTTTTGTAATAAAGGAAGTGCAGCAATTTGCTGGTATAGCCACTGTTCCTCCGAGGCTTTTGTAAACTCATTGGAGTTGGTCATACCTACTTTACTATCTGTCAACTCAGAGAGTTTACCTGACGCTCTGATTGAATCGATTAGCAGGTTACGTGCAATGTGAAACAAGTAAGCCTTGGGGTGGCCCTGCTGTCGATAAGCGCTTTTCTTTTCGATGACTTTTAGCCATGTTTTTTGACATATATCTTCTGCCGACGCCGCCTGTGTTTGTGTTTTCAGAAAGTGAAATAAATCACTTTGATAGCGCTCAATGACTTGCTCGAGGTATTTTACTTTACCCGTTGTTGCATATTCATAAAGCGGATCTTCTACGTTGCTGATGGCGCGAGCACGCCACATTTTCAAGCTACTCAGCATAGGCAATCCTAAGTCTCAAGGGTCAATAGACCCTAATATCAATAAGCTAAATTAAGAAGTTTACTTCGTGAATCAGCGACTCAAATTGATTACATATCAATGGCTGTTACTGTTCCAGTGTAAACTCTAATACAACGCGCTGAGCGTATTGCGGTTGCGGTTTTCCATCAACAATAAGTGGTCTATATTTCCATTTCCTTAGTGCTCTGACAGCAGCCTGATCAAATACTCTTTTAGGTTCCGCATTCGTCACTTTAACATCAATCACTTCGCCTTGTGGAGAAATGGCAAACTCCATTTCTACCCAGCCTTCCACTCCATCTCTCGCAGCCGCAGGTGGATAGTTAGGGTTGCTTCTAACAAGTGGAGTCGCTTGCCCATCGGTGGAGAATTGCAGCGTCATTGTGTTAGTAAACTTACCTAAATCTAAGCTAGGTGTCTCGCTACTAATTTGTAGATTATCTCCTGTATCAACGATATTTTCAGTAGGTCTAATCGGGGCCGTTATTGGTTTTGGTGGTTCTGGCATTATCCTTTTTTCTTCGACTGGAGAGTCCTCTCTATCTGCTGCAATAGTAAGATCAAATACTTCTATGTCGATAATGGGGCGAGTGAGTTCTTGAGAAACCAAGTTTTACATAAAGCCAAAGGTGGCAAAAGTAATAATAACTGCGCCAACAAGTGCTAGTGCGAGTTTTGGAATTGCTGAGTTATGCCGTTGAAGAGTGGCTAATGTCGTCATGATTTTATCCCCGTTATGTTGTTTTCGTAAATAGAACGTTTGGGTAACGGAAACGGGGTGAAAGTTTTTAGATTTTTTTGATATGTATCTTGGTTTGGCTAC
This sequence comes from Pseudoalteromonas piscicida, assembly GCF_000238315.3. NCBI lineage: Bacteria > Pseudomonadati > Pseudomonadota > Gammaproteobacteria > Alteromonadales > Pseudoalteromonadaceae > Pseudoalteromonas > Pseudoalteromonas piscicida. Next base: position 2,100,634 of record NZ_CP011924.1, on the reverse strand, counting down.
AGGCCTTGGATTACAATGCACGAGGAGCAGAGTGCATTATTTAATTTTTCGTGATCATAGGTTGTTATGAAGCTAGTTGAGATCAACAAGGCGCGTTATCGCAAACATTTAAATCAAGTTATCATTGCTTGCGTTGCAGCGCTAACAATCGGTAGTTTAGGGGTTGCTCAGTTATTGATCCAATTATTTCCTGATGTAGATGGTAGCCATTTTCATTGGAATTTAACTGGTGTAGTCGTGACCTGCATCGTTATTGGGCTCGTGCTCAAAAAGCATAAAGCGCACCCATTTATGACCGAAGTAAGTTATGTGTGGGACTTAAAGCAATCACTGAACAAAATCACTCGTAAAATGGCGAAGTTAAAACAGGCTGCGCAGCAGGGGGATGTGGACGCGATGACGGCGATTCAGTATAGCTATGCGGGATCTCGTCAGCTATGGCAATTGGATGACAATACCATAACGATGGGTGATTTGGCGATGTGGCAAGCGGAGCTGGATTCACTGGCTAGCAAATATCAAGTTGAAATAAAAGCAGAAAACTATAAAGAAACGATGTTGAAACAGTACTAACAAAGCGGCTTGATTCGGCGTTAAACTTTTTCACAATTTTTAATGTGACACTAATGTGTCAGAACGGTAATATAACAGTCGAATTTTCTATTAAAGGAACAAATTGAACTGTGCTATTGCGTCATCGGTTTCACCAGTTCGGCTGGTTGGTTCTTATCAACTCTCTTTGCTCAATCTTAATTACCATAAACGTTGTAAATACTAATCCTGCCGATTATCAAGGACTGACATTATTTTACGTTTCCGTATCAACGTGGAGCCATATGGCTTTACTCACAGCGTTAGTGAGTATTGTCGCTATGCCTTTAATATGGTTACAGTCAAATAAAGTGAGATCCGTATGCTTTGCTTTATTTTATGCATTATTTTTCGTAGCGCTTATTGCAAATAGCTTGTGCTTTGAGCTATACAAGTTTCATATTAACGGTGTTATTGTCGATATGCTGCTTGCAGGCCAAGTTATTGAGTTCTCAGCAATTGCATGGGCTCAAGCGATAGCTATTTTTGTTACGATATTTGTGATCCAGTTTTACCTGTCAACGTGGTTAAGTAAGCCCCGAGCCGTAATGCAGCTGCGCTTTGGTCGAAAGTTTACCAGCGTAACCATTATTGCCCTGTTGGCGAGCAATACAATTCATGCTTGGGCAAGTGCGACGGTATATCAACCAATCACAGGGTTCAGTAAGTACTTACCTCTCTACAAACCCGCAACAGCAAACTCTTTTTTGCGTAAATATGATTTGCTAAATGAAGCTGCATTGGCGCAGCAGAAGAGAATGTCTTTAACACAAGGACAATTTAACTATCCTTTACAACCTATTGAAGTAGAGCCAGTTAAGAAGCCTCTTGATATTGTTTTTGTGGTGCTGGATTCATGGCGGTATGATGCTTTTACGGCGCAAGTGACTCCCAATATTTGGCGATTCTCACAACAAGGAGCGGTCTTCAATCACCACTTTTCTACTGGAAATTCTACACGTACAGGGATAACCGGGTTATTTTATGGCTTGCCTGGCACCGCTTGGCAGGACATTTACAATAATCGAGTTACTCCATTATTGATGGATAGAATGCGCGATTTGGGTTATCAATTTGGAATATTTTCTTCTGCTCAGCTTGTTCGCCCTGAGTTTAATGAAACCGTCTTTGCTCGCGTTGAGGGGCTAAAAACGCATACTGAAGGCGATGACGTATTAGCACGAGATAAACAGGTCACTAATAATTGGTCCTCTTGGTATTCAAAGCGAGATCCAGATAAGCCTTCATTTAGTTTTATTTTCTATGATGCAATCCATGGCTACGCAGTTCCTGAGGGTTACCATGCTGGGTTTGAGCCAATGCACGGTCCCATTAACCATATGTTATTGGACAACGATTATGATAGAGAACCAATTTTAAATCGTTATCTTACCAGTACACACTTTGTAGATAGTCTTGCTGCATCGGTATTAGCGCAGCTTGATATAGAAAATACACTGGTGATTATCACCTCAGATCATGGTGAAGAGCTAAATGACAACAAGCTTAATTACTGGGGACACAATAGTAATTTTACTGAGCCGCAGATAAAGGTGCCATTTATTGTAGTTGGGCCAAAAAGCGAAAAGTGGCAGCGTTGGCAAGCCTCAAATGCGGTAACCAGTCATTTAGACGTAGTACCAACCCTGATGAGTGAGTACTTAGGGATTAAAAACACGCCTGAAGATTATAGTACGGGTTATAACTTAACCGGGCCTGTTAAAGAGAGAAATTGGTTACTACTTAGCAGCTACAACAAATATGCGGTTGTGAGTAAGCAGCAAATTATTGAAGTCTCGCCCATGGGAACATATGAGACGCTCGATGAAACGAACAAGCCATCTGAGCAAGAACCAAACTTTGAATATATTCAAGAGGCGATGCAGCAGATCAGCCACTTTCAGTAGATAAAGGAGACTTAGGTGTGCTGTTGTGTATAGGTACACACTAACTCAAGCGGTATAACTAAGCGCTTAATGAGTAAAATTGAAAGGCGTTTTTCTTGTCTTTTTTAACCGTGTACATGGCGACATCAGCACATTCGATTAATTGGCTTAGCTCAATAGCGTCTCTTGGGTAGCTTGCAATACCTATGCTCGCGCCAACTCGCAGTGGCAGTGATTTCCCTTCTGGCGTTTGCCAAATCATTTCGGTGTTAATCGCCTCTAGCAGGTTTTCAGCGATGCGCTGCAGCTTTTCATTTTTGGCGCAGTGCAAGGCAATCAAAAACTCATCACCTCCCCAACGACAAACTACATCTTGTTCTCTAACCTGAGTACTAATTTGAGTGGCGATATGTTTTAACATAGCGTCACCGGCGTTATGGCCATAAATATCATTGATTGGTTTAAACTCATCTAAATCAAGAATAAATAAGCTAAACGGAGTTTCGTTATCTAACCACTCGTTGATTTTGATCTCAGTACCATGGCGATTGTAGAGGCCTGTTAGCTTATCGCGGTTAGCCTTTTTATTGAGTTCTTGAAACACGGTTTTTCTCAGCGTGATATCTGATAAAAATACCTGTAAATAGAAATGTCCGCTACTTTCCACTCTCAGCATGATGACACTCAGCCAAACAAGTTGCTCGGTCAAGGGGTTGATAAACTCAAACTCTGACTGAGTTGGCTGGTTAAGCTCCAAAGTATGCTCCGTAAAGGTATAAAGAATATCCGGAGTTTTGCAGTAGCGACCAAAGCTTTCTGGAAAATATTCATCAAGGTCAATCGCCATACCAGCCAGCAAATCACAAGCGGCATCATTAGCTAAGATCACTTCCCCTTTGTCTTTTACCAGTAGGGTGGGAGAAGATGAGCGCTCAAACATGAGTCTAAAGCGCTTCTCAAGGATTTCGATATCAGCTCGAAGTTGCCGTTCTTGCTCGAACATGGAAGCGGTTTTAGCAATAAGTTGATTGGTATTGCTTGCAATATCACCGATTTCGCTTGATTCATGTCCTTTAGGTACGATTAAATTTAAGGGGGCTCCGGGAATAACCCTAGCAATTTGACTACTTAAGTTACTCAGGGGCTTTGTCACGATAAAGTGTGTCACAACCGTGAATATCACTAAGATTGGAATGATGACGACCAGTAAGGTTTGAACGCTTGAGCGGGCGATATCCCTAGCGTTTTGCTCGATAAAAACGGAGTTTGGCTGAATATAGATCTCACCAACGATTTCGCTCAATAAAAACGGATGATTGAGCTTAATAATGGTAGCATTTTGCGGCTTAAATCCTACGCTTTGAGCGAGCCACTTTTCTTCACTTTTGATTGCGGCTGAAGAGATTACATCGTTACTGACTAGGCCATTAATGACTTCTACAGCCAGGTCTTTGTCATTGAGATAAGTTGCAATAGAGGAAGAAGACGACACGGTTTGGCCAATTTGCCCGATAATAGTATTAGAGCGCCGAAGTTCACGCTCAACAATATGGTCGTGATATAACTTAGCGTAAAGCATTGAAAAAATAAAAGTTGAGACAACCAGCACGAGTGCCAGTCGTACAATCAATCCATACTTAGTCATCGATTTGATAGATTACCTTTACATCACCCGTCACAAAGTCTGCTGGAATGTAGCCGATTGCATTTGGCGTATTTCTTATATTTTCAAGTATAGCTGATGGTGAAGAAAATGATTGTGGGGGAGAAACTTTGCCGCTGAATTTTATTCTCGACCAATAGGCGTTAATTTGGCTCTCATTTCGGCCAGTCAGTGCCAGAAAAAAAGGGCCTCTTAATGGATGCGATTTTTCGTAGTCATAGGTCACGGCTATATCACCGTTAGGAAAGGCAACGTATTTTCCCATATACATGTCGATGAGTTGACGCTGTGATATCGACTCGATGGGGTTGTCTTTGTTAACGATGACGGCAATATCAGCGGCTGCTGAAGTAGGGTATGAAACGAGGAAGAAAACAGTAATAAGTAACCTTTTCATCAGAACACCCAATTAAAGCTAAGCGTAAAGGTGTTAAACGAAAGGTCTGGGTTACTAAATTGCTCTATATTGTGAAGATAGAAAGCACTGGGTAGGTGATTTGTAGAAGTATGTTTCCAGTTAAGCTTCAATGCGAGTGTTGGGCTGAGTTCGCGCCGCCACGTTAAGGAAGTGCTGCGCTGATCCAATTGATAAAAACCAGAGTATGTTGAGGCTTCTTCATAGAGATATAATAATTCTGGTGATGGAGTCAATGGACCGGATTCAATCATTGTCTCATTATCTGATTCAGCGACAGAATAGGTAAAAGAGACCGTGTTTAAACCAAATCACTTACCTAAGGTAACATACCCCGCCTTGAGATGGTTGAGGATGTTAGAGGTTGAGTCTGTTAACGATATTTCACTTTGTATGAGCCAGTCTGAGTCATCGTATCTCATGCTGAGCGCACTGTAGGTAAAGCGCTCGTCAATAATGTATAAAGAATCAATTAGTTCGTTTTTGGTCGGCCAAATTTGCAATGGAACTTGCGCTAAAGCATCGCGTAACAATCTTTGCTGTTCATGCTCATTGGCGGATTTGGTCGTTGTGTAGTTTGCTCTAAACAGCCAGTTTAACGTTTCGTATTGCGCGACCATACCAACGGTAGACTTGAGCTCTACATTCCAATAAAAGTCGATATCACTGTAGATTGGCGCTTCGGATCGTCCCCAATAAGCTTTGATACTTGCGATACCTTGTTCTAGAGGCACGCGATACTGAAGGTCTACGCCATCCAAGTTCTGATGAGGAATAATAGAATAAAACTCGACAGGAGGGTGTTCCATATCCATCGAATAACCGATATCTCGATACTCGGTCATCAGGAACAAGTCTAAACCAGTACGACCCGCACGGATTTGCCAGTTTGAGTTTAAATTATAGCGTAAGAAAGCAAGCTTTATTGCATTGTTAATTTGGTTATCATGCTGTTCTTTTAACAGCAGTTGGCCCACGAGTTCTAGATTGTCACTTGCATGCCACTCGGCTTGCAAGCCTAAAGAAGAAAATGAAAAGTTGAGTTCATCTCTTTCTACACCGTTGGGTTGTGAGATGGACTCTCTTATTTTGGCGGTATGGGAGTCTGTTTTAACCGCTTTGAGCGTAGCAAAGCCACTGAAATCGATGTCAGAGCCATAGCTGAATGGGGTTAAAAATAGTAGGCAGATAAAAACAGAGCGCATGAGTTATAAATGTATTCGCTTTCCTTTTTTATATAGCCTAGTTCGAATTTTGACATTTACCAATGCGATGTCCGCCTTGCCCTTGTATAATGAACTTAGAGACACCATATCCCATTTATGGTAGCATATTGTTATATTATCACATTAGGCAAGATTAAGACGTGGCAGAAGTAAGAGCGAGAGTCGAGCTGAATGTAGGGCAGCATAGTAATATCCCTGCAGAAATAGTTTCTTTTTCAGGGCTAAAAGATGGCCAAGAACATGTTGCGCTGGTATTTAATAGCGCAGACAGTCAGCAGCAAGTCCCCCTAATTCGTATGCACTCTGAGTGCTTAACCGGCGATGTCTTTCATTCTTCTCGTTGTGATTGTGGCGAACAGCTAAATGAATGTATCGAGGCGATGCATAAACAAGGCGGCATTTTATTATATTTGCGCCAAGAAGGTCGTGGCATTGGCCTGTACAATAAAATCGATGCTTATGTATTGCAATCGCAAGGGATGAACACCTATGAGGCAAACAATCACCTCGGTTTTGAAGATGACTTAAGAGATTTCTCTGATGCAGTATTGATGCTTCAAGCGCTAGGGTTAAACCATGTTAAGTTAATGACGAACAATCCAAGAAAGCTAAAGGCGTTAAGAGAAGCTGGTATTACCGTCGATGAAGTCGTTGGTACTCAGGCACATGTTAAGGCAGGGGTTTCTGGTAATGAACAGTATCTAAAAACGAAGATCCAACATGGCGCGCATATGCTGGATATCAAAAAGATTTCAAAAGCGGATTAGCCTAAGCGTATATGCTTATCACAACAAGCCGACTAGATAAGTGCTTCGGTTGGCTTGTAATATCAAACATTCTATTCTCATTCCAATCCCTTCAAACTTAAGATGCTCAAGTAGGTTACGTCTACCGCCAGTATTTGTTTAAAATATGCTAAAAAGCGCTGACAAATCCGCCTTTCATGCCTTTTCACTCGACGCGGTAATCAGTATAATCAAAGACGTTATAGCTTAAATTAAGTGGACTATGTCGACACCAATTAGAACATTCAAAGCAAGCATGGGCGTGCAGTGGCTAAAAGCCGGGTGGGCAATTTTCAAAACCCAGCCTATGACTTTCATGCTGATGTACATTTTTATGGCGGTAGTAAGTCTATTACCCCTGTTCGCACCTATTTTTCATATTATCGCTGCCTTGTCTGGTCCTTTCTTAAGTGCAGGCTTCTATCTTGCCGTTATCAATAAACAGATCAATAAACCAATAAAGTTGGCAGACATTTTTGAGCCTTTTGCAGCAAAAGGCCGTCGATTACACTTGTTCCGAGTTGGTATTTATCAAATGGCAGGTGCACTGTTGCTGACTATGGTTGCCGGTGTGCTATTCAGTGATGTGGCGAGTGCGCTAGAGAGTGTTGGCCCAAACACCGATCCGAATGAACTTATCGGGCTTATCGCGAGCAATATTAGTTTTGCCGAAGTTGCAGTATTTGTGATTGCACAATCGGTCATTATGATGGCCTTTGCTTTTGTTGTGCCACAGGTCTTTTTCCAAGGTGAAAAACGTATTTTTCACGCGATGAAGTGCTCGCTTGCCGCTTTTTATCATAATATGGCTGCTCTGAGTATTTACGGCTTAGTCGTCGCAGCGCTTATCGTCGCTTCTATACCGCTATCGATGATCCCGGCGATTATTATCATGCCAGTCGCCATGATAGGCTTTTTTGTTTCTTTCCAGGCGATGTTTATGCCAATTATCGTTGAAAAGAAGGAAAATGATGAAAATGCTGACATTTCTCAGTCTGACTCAGGACGCTTTGACGCCTGATGGATGAACAAGAAGTTAAAAAGCTAAAAAACTATGCGGTTTGGTTACTATCGAGACAAGAGTACTCTGAATCAGGACTGACGCAAAAGCTACTGCAAAAAGGGGCTACAGCGGCAGTCGCGGAACAATTGGTATCTTGGCTAAAGTCGCTCGATTACGTTAATGACGACCGCTATGCTGAGAGTTTTTTAAACCGCCAGATTGCAAAAGGACTTGGAGAAAAGCGTGTATTAATGGATGCAGGGCAAAAGGGTGTGAGCCGAGAGACTTTGCATACACTAATCGCCGAGCGTGAAATTGATTGGTACATGCAAGCCGCAAAAACCTATGAAAAAAAGTACGGTCTTTGCGCACAACCGATAGAATATAAAGAAAAAACTAAGCGCGTACGTTACATGAGTTATCGTGGCTTTAGTTTTGATGAAATAGATTTTGCAATTGAAGCTGCAATGACTGCAGCAGAGCAAGAAGAAATAAAGGGTGAATGATCACATGCAGCATATGACTACCGCACAAATCAGGCAAAGCTTCTTAGATTTCTTTGCTAAACAACAGCACCAAGTGGTGCCTTCAAGCTCGTTAATTCCGGGTAATGATGCCACCTTACTGTTTACCAACGCTGGTATGGTGCAGTTTAAAGATGCATTCTTGGGTGCGGAAAAACGCCCTTATACGCGAGCAACCAGTTCACAGCGTTGTGTTCGTGCTGGTGGTAAACATAATGACCTTGAAAACGTAGGTTATACCGCAAGGCACCATACTTTCTTCGAAATGCTAGGTAACTTTAGCTTCGGTGACTATTTTAAAACCGACGCAATTAAGTTTGCTTGGGGCTTCCTTACGGATGTGATCAAGCTGCCAAAAGAAAAGCTACTAGTCACGGTTTACCATGAAGACGACGAAGCATTTGAGATCTGGTCAAAGCAAGTTGGTGTTCCTGAAGACAGGATCATCCGTATTGCGACGGCGGATAACTTTTGGTCAATGGGCGACACGGGTCCTTGCGGTCCTTGCTCTGAAATCTTTTATGACCACGGTGAGCACATTTGGGGTGGACCTCCGGGCTCACCAGAAGAAGACGGTGATCGCTTCATTGAGATCTGGAACTTAGTATTCATGCAGTACAACCGTCATGCAGACGGCACAATGGAACCGCTGCCAATGCAGTCGGTTGATACCGGAATGGGTCTTGAGCGTATCTCTGCAATTATGCAAGGTGTGCATTCAAACTATGAGATTGACCTGTTCCAAGCGCTGATTAAAGCAGCTGCACAAGTAACAGATGCTCAAGATTTAGAAGATAAATCACTACGTGTGGTTGCTGACCACATTCGTTCGTGTGCGTTCCTTATTGCTGACGGCGTCATGCCATCGAATGAAGGTCGTGGTTACGTGCTGCGTCGTATCATTCGTCGTGCAGTTCGTCACGGTAATAAACTCGGTGCAAAAGGGGCTTTCTTCTATAAGTTAGTCGCTGCACTTGCTGAGCAAATGGGTGAAGCTTACCCAGAACTGGTTAAGCAACAAGCAATTATCGAAAAAGTACTACGTATTGAAGAAGATCAGTTTGGTAAAACTTTAGACCGTGGTTTAACTATTCTAGAAGATAGCCTTACAGGTATTGAAGGCGACGTTATTCCAGGCGATTTAGTGTTCAAACTGTATGACACTTACGGTTTCCCTGCGGACTTAACAGCAGATGTGGCGCGTGAGCGTTTTATGACGATCGACGAGCGCGGTTTCCAAGCATGCATGGAAGAGCAGCGTAAAAAAGCGCAAGCGGCTGGCAAGTTCGGTGCTGATTACAACGAGCGCTTGAAATCTGATAAAAACACTGACTTTAAAGGCTATGACGCTGAGCACTATACCGGCACTGTGGTTGAAATTTTTAAAGAAGGTCAACATACCAATACGTTAGAAGATGGTGAGCAAGGTGTGGTTATCCTTGACCGCACGCCTTTCTATGCTGAGTCAGGCGGCCAAGTTGGTGATATAGGTGTACTAAAAGTGGCTAACGGCGAGTTTGTGGTTACTGACACACAAAAGCTAGGTAATGCATTTGCACACCATGGTCATGTAGTTGGCCGCATTGGTGTTAACGATAAAGCCGATGCGCGTATTGATGCTGAGCGCCGCGAGCGAGTGAAGAAAAACCACACTGCAACGCACTTAGTACATAAAGCACTGCGCGATTTACTGGGCGATCACGTAACGCAAAAAGGTTCATTGGTACTGCCAGATCGTTTGCGTTTTGACTTCTCGCATTTTGAAGGCGTCACTAAAGCACAGCTACAGCAAGTAGAAGATGCAGTGAACGCAGAGATCCGTCGTAACTTTGCTTTGCAAACTGAGTTGATGGATATCGATGCTGCCAAAGACAAAGGTGCAATGGCGCTCTTTGGCGAAAAGTATGATGATGAAGTTCGAGTCGTTTCAATTGGTGGATACTCAATCGAGCTTTGTGGTGGCACACACGTAAAACGCGCTGGTGATATTGGTCTCTTCAAGATTGTTTCAGAAGGCGGTATCGCAGCGGGTGTTCGTCGTATCGAAGCAGTAACAGGTGCTGATGCTATCGCTTATGTTAATGAGCAAGAGCAAGTGCTTTCTGAAATTGCAGCTTTGGTTAAGGGTGATACCTCATCTGTGCTAGAAAAAGTATCTGCGCTACTTGAAAAGTCAAAAGGCCTTGAAAAGCAAGTTGCTCAACTAAATGACAAATTAGCAAGTGCAGCGGGTGCAACGCTACTTGACTCTGTAACTGAAGTGAACGGGATTAAATTACTCGTTGCAAACGTTGCAGGAACTGAGTCTAAAGCACTGCGTGGCATGGTCGATGATCTGAAGAACAAGATTGGCTCAGGTGTCATCGCGCTAGGTGTAGCAAATGGCGATAAAGTAAGCCTAATCGCTGGCGTAACGAAAGACTTAGTCGGTCAGGTAAAAGCAGGTGAGCTAGTTAATCACATGGCTTCTCAAGTCGGTGGTAAAGGTGGTGGTCGTCCTGATATGGCGCAAGCTGGTGGTTCACAACCAGAAAACCTAGACGCAGCACTAAACAGTGTTCCAACTTGGTTAAATGAAGTAACGCAGTAATCAGCAAGTGGCGCTGATTGTACAAAAGTTTGGCGGCACCTCGGTAGGTTCGGTAGAGCGTATTGAGGCGGTTGCCGAACACGTTATCAAAACACAACAACAAGGCCACCAAGTGGTGGTCGTGTTGTCTGCAATGTCAGGCGAGACAAATCGTCTCATTTCCCTTGCCCAACAAATCGATGCACGTCCAAGTTCTCGTGAGCTAGATGTGTTGATCACCACCGGCGAACAAGTTTCTATCGCGTTATTGGCGATGGCCATCATTAAGCGTGGGCATTCTGCCGTGAGCTTACTTGCCGATCAGGTTGGTATTAAAACCGATAACATGTTCTCTAAAGCGCGGATCACAGAAATAGACACAACCCGCTTAAAGCAAGAACTTGAGCATAACCGGATAACCATTATTGCCGGATTTCAAGGGCGTGATGGAGAAGGTAATATCACCACGCTAGGACGCGGCGGTACAGATACCTCAGCAGTTGAAATCGCAGGGGCTTTGCAAGCAGACGAATGTCAGATATATACTGATGTCGATGGTGTTTACACTACCGATCCGCGAATAGAGCCAAATGCAAGGCGTCTATCACATATTACTTTTTCTGAGATGTTGGAGCTAGCAAGTGTTGGCGCTAAGGTCTTGCAGATCCGTTCGGTTGAAGCGGCCGGTCGATATAATGTACCGCTGCGCGTACTTTCTTCGTTTTCTCCTGATAACGGCACCTTAATTAGCTATGAGGAAGGTAAGATGAAAAACACCAAAGTGGTCTCTGGGGTAGCGAGTGTCAAAGACGAAGCGCTTATCTTAGTTAACAATGTAGATGCAAAACCTAGTAATCTTGCCAATATACTTTCTCTTCTTGGTGAGCATAATATCGAAGTCGATATGATTAACCATTTGAACCACAGTGAGAAAAAAATAGACTATGCTTTTACTGTGCACACAAATGATTGTATTCTGGCGGAAGAAGTTTTAGCGCAACATGCACAAAATTTAGGTGGCGCAACGGTAGAGGTTAATGCTAACGTGGCAAAAATCTCAGCGGTTGGCATCGGGATGAAATCTCATTCAGGTGTTGCTGGTCTCTTTTTTATGGCATTGGCCGAAGAAAATATTCACACTCTATTAGTGTCTACATCAGAGATAAAAATCTCGGCACTAGTAGAAGAAAAATATTTAGAGCTAGCTGTACGGGCTTTACATGCCAAATTCGAATTGGAAAGTACAGAGTAAAAGAAGTTTTTGCTTACTTTTCTAGGAACTTTTATTTAAAATGGATTTGACGCGGAATCTTTTAAATTTTGGAATAACAGGAGCAAGAGAATGCTAATACTAACTCGTCGAGTAGGTGAAACCCTGATGATTGGTGATGAAGTGACTGTAACAGTACTAGGTGTTAAAGGTAACCAAGTACGTATTGGTGTAAATGCGCCTAAAGATGTTTCAGTTCACCGTGAAGAAATTTACATGCGAATCCAGGCTGAGAAATCTAGCCCGGGCAATATGTAATTGACCAAATACTGAATTACGATGTTAGTTAACATGGTTTAACTGGCATAAAAAACCCCGCCATTGCGGGGTTTCTTATTTCTGGCTTTGCTCAGATAAAAAGGCTATCGCTTCTTCGTTAAGTCCAGATTTACTGATATAGCTCGGTTTGTTTTGGTGAAATACCAAAAAACCTCTGTTCGTTTCAACAAGTTTATCTAAGTCGTCAAATAGGTAAGAAAATTCGGCATGTGTCGCTTTGGTGCTAATGCCTGCTTTAGAGATTGAAACCTCGACGATATTGCCGGCGGCACGAGAATATGACTGTCTTATCACCCACCAAGCTTTGCGATAGTAGAAAGCAACGCATTCAACTACAGCCAATAGAATAAGAAAGTTCCCGACGTAGTGCTCCTGCAATCCGTAAATAGCAAACAGCCCCAGTACAATTAGCAGTACAAGCAAGCCATATTTCGGTTTAACAGCAAGCCCATTGGCTTCAGACTCTTCAAAACACTCTCGATAATAGGCTTTATCTAACTTAAATTGGCTTTGAAAAGATAAATTTTCATTTTGTTCAAGGGAGGGCATAGACGTTCGTTTTGGTAAAAATTTCCCCTTATTATACCCATCTATATTGAAAAAGCTGTAACGCGAATAAATTGTTTGCAGCTCCCTTTTCCTACATCCAGCGAAATACGCGTCACATAGGGTGACGTTAACGTAAACGTTAATTGTTGGTCAGTCCAATTTACAATTTATCTTGCGTAATCAAAAATCCATTCTATATTCATTAAAATCTCAGTATTAGTTGGCGCTATTTTGAATATTTTTCATATTTATTACGTTAATTTTCCATATTTATTAATGTTTTCTTAGCTAACTCACTGATAGTTTGTAAGTTAAGTGCTTTGGTAATACCAATTTACAACGCGCTTTACAGGGGAACATTTTTTGTTATAAGGTGAATAAATATCTACAAAAAGTGAAGGTTTATACCGGTTCGTTAACATCGAACAGGAAAACCAAACAGCAAGTAAGGGGTAAAAATGGATATTGGATCGCAGCTACTGCAAGCAGGAAATCTCATGCTGACCGGTATGGTTGGTGTTTTTGTTTTTCTGTCCATTTTGATTTTTGCGATGCGACTGTTGGCCAACTTTGCTGCTCAATTTAAAGAAGTAGAGCCAAGTACCACAAGATCAAAAACAACCAGAGCAACATCGTCACAGGGTGTGCCGCAGGCACATATTGCAGCCATTAGCGCTGCCGTTGCAGCCTACAGAAAAAACAATTAATAGGGGTTTTGCATGTCACAGTTAAAGCTAACCGAATTAGTGCTGCGCGACGCGCATCAGTCATTACTCGCCACCAGAATGCGCTTGGAAGATATGCTTCCTATCGCTGAGAAGCTCGACAATATGGGCTATTGGTCTGTTGAATCATGGGGGGAGCAACCTTCGACTCGTGTATTCGCTATTTAGGCGAAGATCCATGGGAGCGGATCCGTGCACTGAAAGCTGCAATGCCAAAAACCAAACAGCAAATGCTACTGCGTGGTCAGAATCTATTGGGCTATCGTCACTATGCAGATGATGTTGTCGAAAAGTTTGTTGAGCGTGCCCACCATAACGGGGTAGATGTATTTAGAATATTCGATGCAATGAACGACGTGCGCAACTTAGAAACGGCTATTAAAGCGGCCATCAAAGTGGGCGCGCATGCGCAGGGCACGATTTCGTACACCGTAAGCCCTGTTCATACGCTGGAAATGTGGCTCACGCAAGCTAAGCAGCTCGAAGACTTAGGCTGTCATTCCATTTGTATTAAGGACATGGCTGGATTACTGAAACCCTATGATGCTGAAAAGTTAATCTCTGGGCTCAAAGCGTCCGTCTCTATTCCTATCGCAATGCAGTGCCATGCAACCACAGGGCTCAGTACTGCAACTTATCAAAAAGCCATAGATGCGGGTATCGATATGCTCGATACAGCGATATCTTCGATGAGTATGACCTATGGCCATAGTGCAACAGAAACTATCGCGGCGATTGTGGAAGGCACGGAACGTGATACAGGGCTTGATTTACTAGAGCTAGAAGAGATCGCAGCCTATTTCCGTGAGGTGAGAAAGAAATATGCAGCTTTTGAGGGCAGCTTGAAAGGAGTAGATGGTCGTATTCTATCTGCACAAGTGCCAGGTGGCATGTTAACTAATATGGAAAATCAACTGCGAGAGCAAGGTGCAGGTGACAAGCTTGACGCGGTACTAAAAGAAATTCCAAGTGTGCGTAAAGAACTTGGCTACTTACCGCTCGTAACACCAACCTCACAGATAGTCGGGACGCAAGCGGTATTAAACGTACTTACCGGTGAGCGTTACAAGTCTATAACCAAAGAAACGGCTGGCGTGCTGAAAGGCGAATATGGAGCGACACCAGCGCAAGTCGACCAAGCTTTGCAACAACGAGTACTTGAAGGCGCAGAGCCTATTACCTGCCGTCCTGCAGACTTAATTGAACCTGAGCTAGATAGTTTACAAAGCGAACTAGTCGCGACGGCAAAAGAGGAACAAATTACCTTAGCCGACGAGGTTATTGATGATGTGCTTACCTATGCATTATTCCCGCAGATTGGCCTTAAATTCTTGAAAAATCGCAATAACCCAGATGCGTTTGAGCCAAAACCGACGCTTGTTGAAAACAAACAACAAAAAGCAGCAGCGGCGCCTGCTAAAGCTAAGTCATCAGCTACTGAGCGTTACAGCGTAAAAGTGGATGGCAAAGTATACGATGTAGTGGTTGCGCCGGGAGGTGAGTTACAAGAAGTACAAGTCAAAGACAGTGAGCTCATTCCGCAATCAACTTCGGTGAGCTCCAGTGAAACTTTGAATGCCCCACTTGCCGGCAACATCTTTAAGCTTATGGTGCGCGCAGGAGATGAGGTGCAAGAAGGCGATGTAGTACTCATCATGGAAGCCATGAAAATGGAAACCGAGGTGCGTGCAACACACAGTGGTCAAGTCGCAGAACTACTCGTCTCTGAAGGCGATTCCGTCAGTGCTGGCGATGCCATCATGTCTTTAGCATAAGGATGTCGTGATGGAAGGGTTATTTAATTTATGGCAAGCAACAGGGCTTGCCAACTTCACCGTGCCTGCACTTTGCATGATGGCAGTGGGCTGCGGACTTTTGTATCTTGCGATCGCCAAAGGCTTTGAGCCGTTGCTATTAGTGCCTATTGGCTTTGGTGCCATACTCACGAACATTCCTGTTGCTGGGCTTGCCGATCCCGGTGGGCTCTTGTACTACGTGTATTACATTGGTATAGACAGCGGAGTATTCCCCTTGCTGATCTTTATGGGGGTGGGCGCGATGACGGACTTTAGTGCACTGATAGCCAACCCCAAGATGCTGTTGCTTGGTGCCGCGGCGCAGTTTGGGATTTTTGCCACTTTGTTTGGGGCTATTTTGCTGAACTATATTCCGGGCTTTGAATTTACCCTGCAAGACGCTTCAGCAATCGCCATTATTGGCGGTGCTGATGGACCAACTGCGATATTCCTCGCGTCTAAGCTTGCACCAGAGTTACTAGGGGCAATTGCGGTGGCAGCCTATTCGTATATGGCGTTAGTGCCAATTATTCAACCACCAATCATGAAAGCACTCACGACGAAAGAAGAGCGCCAGATTGCGATGCCACAGCTGCGCCATGTATCAAAAACCGAGAAAATCCTCTTTCCTCTGGCGGTACTAGGTTTGACGATATTGTTTTTACCTGCTGCAACACCTTTGGTTGGTATGTTTTGCTTAGGTAACTTGATGAAAGAGTGCGGTGTAGTAGACCGCTTGAGTAAAACGGCGCAAAACGAGTTGATTAATATCACCACTATTTTCCTCGGACTGGCGGTGGGCTCAAAGCTGGCCGCTGATCAATTCTTAACGGTTGAGACGTTGGGGATTTTAGCGCTGGGTGCCGTGGCTTTTGGAATTGGTACCGCAGCAGGTGTATTAATGGCTAAAACCATGAACAAGTTTAGCGATACCCCCATTAATCCGCTCGTTGGCGCAGCTGGGGTATCTGCAGTCCCGATGGCTGCGCGCGTGGTCAATAAGGTTGGCCTTGAAAGTAATCCGCATAATTTCTTGCTGATGCATGCGATGGGCCCCAATGTAGCGGGTGTATTGGGTAGTGCGGTTGCTGCCGGTATTTTGCTTGCACTAGTAGGTTAATTTACACTTATCCAACCATTTGCGTGGCGATTTTAGATTGCCGCGCATTTTTTAGACCTATAATACCAGCTCAGTTGGGGAAATAAGACGGTAGTAAGTTTTGTTGTCACTTTGATGCTTTTTGGTATCAAATTGTTTAAAAAAATCTTTTTTGTTTCTATTTGGGGGTTGTTTTTCTGTTTTTTTTGGGTACTGTATTACTTGAGTATAACAATGAAAATAAGGAAGTAACATGAAATTAACTATAAAAAAAACCAACTTAAAAAGCTTATTAGGTAAAGAAATTGCAGCGTCTCAAACTAAAGATGTTGCGGGTGCAAGAGGGACTGATACATTAACAGGCCTAATGGCATGTAATCCACCTCCTACAGGTAAGCACTACTGTCAGCGTCCAAAAGATATGCTTTAAGCGCTATCTGAACTCATTCAGATTACAACTATATTACGCCTGATGTGAAACCATGTTGGGCGTATATACAACCAATAACTAAACCATAGAAAACATAACAATCCACTCTCCCACACGTGTTTAACACCAAAAAGTCGGTTTCTGTTATTTAGCAGTTTGACGTTTCATTTCGCTGGACTTTACATTCTGGAACTTGATAGTCTTTCGTCACTTTTAATTAACACGAACAACCTCAGATGAAGCTTTTAGCTCCTTTCTTATTTTTGTTACCCTGTGTGACAGTTGCAACGGAAACATCGACTTTAGTGGTAACGCCGATAGCAGAGCATGTCTATAAACATGAATCTTCGCTACAGGTTGAACCTTGGGGGGTTGTGGCAGGCTCTGGGCTGATTGTGGTCGACGGTCAAGATGCTTACATTGTTGATACACCTTGGACCGAGCAAGACACAGAAGCGCTGCTATTGTGGGCTGAGGACCGCAAGCTCAACGTTAAAGGGGCGGTGGTCACGCATTACCATCAAGATGCAAGTGGTGGTCTAGCAGTAGTAAATAAACATCAGATCCCAACCTATGCATCAGCCCAAACCAATCATCTATTAGCCCAAAAACACAGCGCAATCGCGTTACATAATTTGCCGCAAGCCTCATCAGCGATTAAGTCAGGTGTCGTTGAAACCTATTACCCAGGTGCAGGACACTCGAAAGATAATATTGTCGTGTGGCTGCCACAATCTAAGATTTTATTCGCAGGATGCTTTGTGAAAAGTATGGCGAGTAAAAGTTTAGGTAACTTGGAGGATGCTTCGGTTGATGAGTGGCAAGCGTCTATACACAAGGTATTAAGCCGATATCCGGAAATAAACATGGTTATCCCAGGGCATGGTAAAGAAGGGGATTTATCTTTGTTGCACCATACCGTTAAGCTAATCAAAATCGAGCAATCAAAAGGTAAATAAAGGACTGACATGAAATTTATTCCATTTCGTAATTTACGCTGTCCGGGTTTAGAAACTGCGCTGTGGTATTGTCGCTTGTTGTTTTTGACGGGCGTAGCCTTGATAGTGTTTGGGGTGATCAAAGAGGGGATTGCAATCTATCATTGGCTAGTCGCCATGATAGAAAACGGCGACGCGCCAATAAAAGCAGCCTATCTCTATGACTTAGATTTGCTTTCACACCCGAACTTTCATTTGATCATTGTCGGAGTGGTGAAGATCTACTTCTCCTGTGGCCTTGCGATTAAACTAAAAACAATGTCCCACGAGCAGGCGTTACAAAAATAACGAATACCACGTAAAGGAGTCTCATAGAGGAGTTTCTCAGAGAAATTTCTTAGACCCTTTTACGTGGCAGAGTTACTATTTTAAAAATTAATACTCCAGTTGTCCGCCATTTTGGATAAAGGCGACATATTCGTTCCAAACATCTTCAACACTTCGGCCCAAGATATGTTGAAATGCAGCATCAAATGACCAAGTATAATTGCCCATATCTTTCGCCGCTTTATTAAACTTGTAGATAAACTCTGAGTCGTGCTGTTGTTTGACGTAATGTAAGAAAAACCCAGTAGTGGTGTAGCCACTAAGCCAGCGTTTAGCGTTAATGATATCCGGTGAGCGTGATTTATGAAAACCAGCACCGATCCGCACGGCATCAGCTAGGCCTTCGGTGTATGCCCAATTTGCCTTGCCATCACCATAGCTGTCATGAGTCAGCGGTGAGTTATTGTAACCATGGGTGACTTCGTGGAATAAAATGCCGTCGATTTCATCACGGATCACGGCATCGTTGTTATTATTATCACGATAAATACGCTCTAAGTGCGCGGTGCTAACGACGATAGTCATCTCACCCGAACCGTCTTGTCCCATCTTATAGGCAACGAAATCCTTACCCCAATGATCTTTGGCTCTCAGCTCAAACTGCAATTTTCTAAAACGCTGGGATTCACTGGCGTTGCGGTATAATACTTTTGCTACATCCACACAGCGCTCGGCCATGTGTGCAGCTGGGTTTGGTATGATCCGTTTAAATAATGCCGAGCCTTGTGTTTCAGGGTTTACATCAACAAAGTTCACTTCCGGACGTTGCCACGTGTCGTTTGGTGGTGTGCTATCGCTACTGACGGTTAATTCATAATTGGCGCTTTGGAAACCGTATACAGAAACATAAACCGGTGCGTTTGAGCTCAAATCACAGCGCTCGTTGGAGCTGGCATCATTGATACTTTGGCAGTCATAACTTGCGGTGGTCGGTTGGCTATTGGCTTTTAGGTATAGATCCGCATCACCGCTGCCAGTCAAGGTTGCTGTGATAGGAGCTGAGCTTGTAAATGGCCCAAAATGTGACCATTGGCCAGGGGTAACGCTGCCACCTTGGTTAAATGGCAAGGTTGTACCACCGTTTGCCGGAGCACCGATAAATTCGATTTCTGCAAGCTGTAATAAATTGGCACCTTGCGTTGCAGTAACATTTAAGCGCACAAAGCGGTACGCTTGATTGGTACTGACATTGAACTGCTTAGTTTGATGTCTCGAAGCAAAACTTTGATTGTTTTGCGAATCTATAGTGAACCACACTTGACCGTCTTGAGAGCCTTGAAGCGTCCAATTTTTGGGATCTCTTTGTGGCGCATCGTTCGCAGAAGTGAGGGTGTAAGCTGTTAAATTCACCGCTTCGCTAAACGCATAACTTATCCAACCGGAAGCTGAAAAAGTAAGCCATTTGCTGTAGTGGTTATTATCAAATGCGTTGACTTTGCCCTCATAGGGTTGGTTTTCTCCTGAAACGCTGATAGCAGCGGCATTGGCAGTTGTCAGATCGCTGTTTGCGTGCGCCGAGCTTAAGCCTAAGCTCACCAAAGCGGTTGCTATGAGAGAACGTTGGAAACGCGTTTTAGCTATAATGATGTTCATGTTGACCTCTTTTGTATCGTTCCATTTTTTGTGGGTGAATATCTGTTGATGTTGTATCCATGGCTATTTTTATTTTGGTGTCCAAATTAACTTGGAACGGTTTAATTGTTGTTGCTTTTATGTACGCTTGTCAAATGGAAATTTACTTTAATTTAACGATAAGGATAGAATTGATGTTCCTGATTTAGCTTGAATTACGATGCGAAGGCTAGCACTGTCAGGCGTTACAGGGCGTAATGTCAGGGAATGTTATTTATTTTGGACTGTGTTTTGTTGGGGCGTGTTTGATTGATTTTTCGGGACTTTTTTATTCGCAGTCTCTTGAGTTGCAATTTGTTTGTGTTGTTTCTTTTTTAATCGCTTTCGCTCTGCTTTAGTTACGTGCTTTGCCACCCATTTAGCAATCTTTTGCATGAGCATTGGAGGGAAGTCATGACCCATCCCATTGACCAGTTTTAGTTTGGATTTGCGAATAGTAGCGGCGGTTTGCTGGCCAGCGGCCGCCGGGAAAATAGGGTCGTCTGTACCATGGATAACAAGTGTAGGCGTTTTGATCTTTGCCAGCGTGTGCTTGCGACATTGGCTTGCGACAATCGCCGCAAGCTGGCGCTTAAATCCTTGCGGGTTATGTGCGCGTTCAATACTGTGTTTGGCTTGTTGATGTAGTGTCCCTTCGTCTTGAGGGTAGGCGGGACTGCCGATCAGCTGGTTGAGTTTTATATTGTATTGAATGGCAGATTGGTGGCAGTCTGACTTTGGCCGTGCTTTTGCCAGTTGCAGCATGACTTTTACATTTGCTGCGGTAAACTTGGGATACGCTGAGGTTGACATAATTGAGGTCAAACTTACCACTTTCTTTTTATGCTTAGCGGCAACGATTTGTGCAATCATCCCGCCCATAGAAGCACCAACAAGGTGGGCGCGTTTAATCTTAAGTCCAGCCATCAAAGCGACAACATCTTCGGCCATATCTTCTAGGGTATAGGGAACAGAAGCGCGGATGGGAAGCTTTTTACTCAGCATGGTTTTTATCACACTCGGAGAACCTAAATGGTCCAAGTGGCTCGATAATCCCGTGTCGCGATTATCAAAACGGATCACCCGAAAACCTTTATTGACTAGCCCAAAGTACAATTCATCTGGCCAAATCGTCATTTGTGCCCCAAGACCCATTATCAAAATAATAACGGGGGCGTGAGGCGCACCCTCGTCCTGATAATGTATGCTGATCCCGGTTGCAATCTTGATATCGGTCATTGTCGCGAACGTTTAGCTTGACTTGAAAGGGCTGCATTTAAGTATAGAGCGTAGGTATGAACTTAACTTTAAAATAGCAGTCAAAAAAGACGAAAATTTATTGCTAAAAGCCATTGCGCTTTAAAGCATTTAGGTTAATATTCGCGCTTGTTGATGGTCGGAAATTATGCATCAACACTATCAATTTATACGATTCTTATTTGGAGTAAGTCATGACTAAAAAAAGCAAACTTCAGCATGCTCATCATCGTGGTGAAATTAAAGACAACGCACTAAAAGCGTTGGTAACCAGCCCGTTGTTTAAGGCGAAAGTTGAAAAGAGCAAAAAAGGCAAAGGTAGTTATCAACGTAGCGTAAAGCACAAAGGCCAAGAGCCTTACCTTAAGGCAGCCTAAGCTTTAAGATAAGGTTTTTTGCTGATACATTTGCTTGTCAGCTTGTGCGATTAAATCGCTGATATCTGTTATCGGGTGTTGGGAAAATGCTCGTCCGACACTACCTTGAATTGCCACTTTTTGTTTCCCATGGCTAAATTGCAAGCTATTGAGTTGTTGTTGCAGCTGTTGTGCTTTTTCTTCTGCGGACTGTGTGTCGTCAAATAAGCACAGGGCTGCAAACTCATCGCCACCTAGGCGTCCTACAATATCTTGTTTTCTGATACTTGATGACAAAAACGTCGCAACATGGGCAAGCGCCTTATCTCCAGCATCGTGACCAAATTGGTCATTAATCAACTTAAACTTATCTAAGTCAATGTAAAATAATGCCAAAACACCACCACGTTTATTAAATTGCTCGACTAGCACGTTGGCATGTTTGTACCAGCCTCGACGGTTAAAAATGCCGCATAATTGATCATAATTTGCTTCATTTTCAGCTTGTTGCTTTTGCTGTCTGAGCCGTCCAATGCGTTTAGATACCGCAACGGCAAGCAGTAAAGACTCAATGGCAAACGCAAAAATAAGTGCATAGCGCTGCATAAATGGACTATATCCCACTAACAGCACGCGAAATACCATACCGACTAATACTAGGCTCAGAGCCGCAAAAACCAAACTTGCTTCGCCAATTTTACGCTTGGTTTGAAGAGCAGATAGCACAAAGATAGTGGCGACAATAACGAGGGTTATATAGGCCATAATTTGGCTTAATAAGTAGGACAATTGTGCTTGTTGAGTGGGAATTTTAAGTATGCTCAGGAGCATCACGATACCCGCGGCACTTTTAAGTAACAACACGAGTTTTGGCCACTGCTTGTCAACAAGTAGGATACTCAACATAAACCAGGTTGCCGAAACCACAGTGAGACCAATACTAAGTAAATATGCGTGTTTGAGTAATGATTTATACTGAGATGAAACAAAAAGATTTAATTGCCCTTCTTGGAATAATACAAATCCACAAAGGCAGAAAATATAAGCCCCGTAAAGCCTAAATATAGGATCATTGAGGCGACTACCCATGATCAATACATAGCAAATTAAGGTAAAGCAAAGGCCATAAAATGCGCCCATGACTAGGCTGTTTTTTTGACTTTCCCAAATAAATTTCGGCACGCTCATCAGCCTAAATCTTGGCGTATGAATTTGCATAGAATCTAAGCTTAAGGTTGCTGTGTACTTACCTTTTGGAATGATAAATGCGGGCTGTGAGAACTTAACGGGCGAAGGGGCATTGACTCGCCACTGATAGTGTTCAAGGCCAACATCTACAAATGAAATAACGCTGTCTTCATTTAAATTGCAGGCTATCGAGACGGTATTGTTGCCGCGTTTAATTTTGCTATAAGACGTGGTATTGATAGCAAGCGAAATCGAGTTGCCGTGAGCAATCGTGAGTGAGCAATTGTCATCAAGCGCAAAAATTGAGGGGCTAAACAAAAATACAGCGCCGTAAATAACAGCGAGTAGGAGCGTAAGCTTCCCACTAAAGTTGCTGTATATTTTGACGCCATTCAACCTAGACTGCAGCACAACGAAAACCTAAGGTTATTGTTGTAGTTAATGTAACAAACTTGTGCGTAACTTAGCCAGTGTAAAAACCCTTTGACCAGAGACTTTTTACACCCTATCGAACAAGAAGCTAAACCAGGCAAAAAACAAGCAAAAGCTACTTAACCCAAATGCTAGGGTTCTTAATCGTAAGTTACTGCCCAGTACGTGCTCGTAGCTGTGCCAATATCTTGCTGCGACAAACACAGTGCTGAGCACAAACCAAAATTGTCCTGTCATTTGCTCAATATGCAAAAGTATCAGCAGTGCAATAAATAAAACGGGCTGCTGAAACTGGCTGTCATAGCTATTACCTAATAATCTTATGCGCTCGGGGAAGGCATGTTTTTCGACATAGCGAATATCTTGAAGTGCAATATCACCATTTTTGACTGCGCGAATTCTACTCGTTGCGGTCAAAAGGAATAATAACAGCGTTAGGCTAAGCAAAAATAAAATCGGAATATGGATCCACATAGTAAAGCTCCTGAGTTTGAAAGAGGTTTTACTTTAACTAGATTGATTGCTAACTTATCGTGTCAATAATGACTAATTTTGGTTTGATATTGCCATGAAAGTAATTTTGCTATGTCCTGAACATGTATTTGCGAGTGCATTAACTGGCGTGATTGATATTTTGAATGTGGCAAATAAAGTCGCTGGTAAGACGGTGTTTTGCTGGCAGACGGTTGCACTTTCTGGGCAAAAGTCGGTGATGAGTAGTCAAGGCTTAGAATTTGTTTGTCATGCAGAATTTAGCGCATTGGCTGATGCTGATGTCGTTATCTGGCTCGGCAGCCAGTTTTCGTCAGAGCCTTTGTTGTGGCAACAATGCCAACAGGTCAAAGCACAATTAAACAAGCATGGTATTGAATTTCATCCCGCGACTTATCAACTTGCCGGATGTTGCGGTACCGCATTTTTAGCCACAGCAGGATTGTTGGATCAAAAACAATTTACATGTAGCTGGTGGCTTACGCCCTTTTTTACACGATATTATCCCGTTTTAAAGCCCAACAGCCAAAAGGTAACAGAGCAAAGCGGTATGGTGTATACCGCGGGCGCGGCTCATAGTTACTTGCACTTGATGTTGCGGTTTATTACCGACGTGCTGGGTTCAGAAGTGGCAAAAACAATCGCCGCCTGGCTGGCGATACCAAACGAGCAAGCGAGTCAAAATGAGTTTGTGCAGCTCAGTGGCTTTTTACAACATAGAGATGCGCAATTGCTCAAAGCACAGCATCATATTAGTGATAATCTAGATGTTTCGCATAGCTTACATAGCCTTGCGAAACAGGCTTGTATGTCAGAACGCACGCTAATTCGACGTTTTAAACAGCACACGAGTATGACACCTTTTGAGTATGTGCGACTTGCGCGACTCGTTCGCACCAAACAGCTATTGCATAGCACCAATATGAGTGTGGAGCAGATAGCCAATCAGGTTGGCTACCAAGACAGTCAGGCTTTAGCGAAGCAATACAAAAAGTACTATAACCAATCGCTTAATCGAGTGAGAGGGTAGTGATATCGGGGGTCAGCGTTTTTTAATTTATGGACTCAAACATAGGGTCCATAAACAAACCGATGACAAAAAATAAACACCAAAAAACCATAGCAGACAACAAAGTTGCCATTATTGTCTTGGCAAGTGAACTAGCTGAAATAACATACAAGTAGTAGAAATATCGATAAATGACGAAGAGACTCAGTAAGGCTGAGCCTGCCATTCCAATAGTACCAATAGCTGGTCGAATAGTGTCATTTAGCGTCGTGTCATTATTTGGATCTGCCCAAATATGCATTTCATACATGTTTGTAAACATAAGCATAAGGAGTAGCATGCCTGATGTGTAGCAACATATTGCAAGGTGCGGTTTGAACTGGGGCGTTAAATTTAATTTCGAGAAAACTTTTTGCGTTACGAAGGCATACAAAGAAATAATAAGGACTGTTGGAATCATAGCTCCAGCAGCTTTGGTTATCGAAAATTTAGAAGCCTCTGTGTTAATTCCGCTACTCAAAAAATCATATCGTTCAAATAACCAACTAATAAACATTAGCTGGTTCAAAGATTTATATGAAAATGCAATGGATATAAAACCTATTATCACAAAGAATACAAGAGGTCTTACATGTGTAATTTTGTATGAGTCTTTCAACTCTTTAATTGATAAGACTTCATCCTTAATTATCTTAGGTCTAAATAAGAAGTCCCATGAGGTTATAACAAGTCTGCCAACAAACAAAATTACCCCCATAAGGAGGTTTTCCGCTGCTCTTCCAATATCAATATCTTTTACCCAGTCGGGGATACTTGCTTCTTTCTTTTCCATGATGCTTAAAAAGTTAGTCAAATAGCACTTGCGTCTTTTATAAAAAAGACGCGTCCATTTTCATTACATACTAATAACAGTTTATGTGGTTTTTTGCTACCTATATACTTTCAGGTTGTTTATTTATTATCAATTGGAAAATCAACGTACTTTTCTCATATTGTGACTTTGGTGTAAAAACACTAAGAGACAAAGAGTTAAATCTTGGGCTTATAGGTCGCACTTCATTGCTCATTGCTTGCGCTCAAAGCCGCCTACCAGCTAAACTCCATACCAATTTGTCTAACTGGTAAGGCAAGCGATGAGCAAATACAGTTGGAGGAATATTTTCCTCCATTCAGTCAGTTCAACTTGTTTAGCTTGACGCGAGGCAACGGGTACTCGGGGTTTCACCGGGTTCGATGATATTAATATTGACCTCTTTTAAGTCACCGATTATGGGTTTTAAAGCTTTATCAAAACGATTTGCTGCGGCTTCGATTTTTTCGGCATAGTCGTCAATGGCATCAAAATTAGCAGCGTGGCTTTCAATTACAGCCTCAATCTGCTTGGCCTTTTCTTCTTGTTTAGCCAGTAGCGCTTTATTGATCACAAGTCGATCGTCGTCTTCTTGTATAGCCTCTTTACTAATGGCTTCCATTTCTTTGCTAAGCAGTGCGAGCTTGTCTTCAATATCTTTCATTGGTAACTCAGAAGCTGACATATCAAGCTCTGCCGCTTTGAGTGCTTTGTATGCAGCCACCTGTTCGGCGTCCATGGTGTGTTTGATTATTGGGTTACAGTCTTGGTAAGCGATAAGCTGGTAGCTACCTTGCGTTTGCGGCTCTGTTGGATTTGCATTGGAGTAGCCAACGCAGGCACTCACAGCCAGTGTTACCGAAATAATGAGTATTGATTTTGTGGTTTTCATAAGCACCTCGAAGGATAAGTCTGATTTACAAAATTAGTCGCGGTGCAGTCTGAAAAGGTTGGTTTTAGATGCGCAAGTAATAGTAACAAAATATGAATCGGGCAGTGAGCTTAGAATTAGTTGCTACTTTTATCAGGCGCTTGGCATTGGTGCTGTGCAATTTCTTCGGCGTATTTGGCCTTGACTAGTTCAACGTAATGGTTGAGGTTTTTATCAGGACTTACGGTAAAGGTCCGCTCACTTTTATGTATCGCGGTGATACGGTCCAAGCGAAATTCACGGTAATCACTGCGGAGCTGACAAAATGCGACCAGCGTCCATTTTCCACCCCAATAAACCAATCCGAGTGGCTCGATAATACGCAGGGTTTGTTGCTTTGCAACGTCTTGATATTCAAGTTGTACACACTGCTTAGCCGCAATGGCGAGCCTAAGTGTAGCGCTAAAGGATTGTTGTTGTGGTCCGTGCTTAAAACTCGAGACCAAATATGGGGAGTGGTCATGCTGTTATTTGAGGTGAGCGGGTAGCACGGCCTCTATTTTGGCAATGGCCGCTTTTGCATGTGCGCTTAGTTCGGGATCCGTCCATGCTCCAACCATTTTACTGCCAAGTAATAATGCGGTGAGTTCATCATAGCTAAACATCATAGGGGGCAGTGGGTAGTCACCAATGATATAGCCGACACCTGCTTCCCCCTCAATTGGCACGCCAGAACTTTGTAAGTCCTGAATATCGCGATAAATCGTACGCTCTGATACCGTAAAGTGATCGGCCAATGACTTAGCGGTAACCGCTAATCGTCGACCCTTGAGCAGATCCACTAACTGAAAGAGACGTTCTGATTTATGCACGAGTTTTCCTTGTTATTCAAATCTCAGATTAATTAACCGCTACATGGCGTTTGAGAGAGTACATTACTGTGACTAATGGTGACACTCTCGCTGTCTATGTATTGCGTTAATCTTTGGCATACTTCGGTTGTTGGGAATTGTGCCGACACCGCTTTTGCATGCTCCATCGATTGCCAATAAATAATATCTAAATACTCGCCAGTCTGACTGTCTTTAGTCAACGAACGATATAGTAACCCAGGTTGCTGTTCAACCCACTCGGTAAATGCTGGGTTTACACCCATAATGTCACTCTCTGTAGCACCAAGAGCCAATTTAAATTTTACAATCTCTACGACATTTTGTTGCATGGTCTTTCTCCTTTTTGAGTTCAAAAAGAGTAAACCACGATGTTGTGTCAGGGAGTGTCAGTAGTGTTTAAATATACAGTTTCACCTGGCAAAACAAAGGATCTGTATTAGGATTTAGGGTACTGCAATTGGCAGGATTAACCGTGTAAAGGATAAGGAAATGAAATTAAGTACTAGCATATTTGCAACCAGTTTGGTTGCATCCGCTATCTGCGCTTCCCATGTTTTTGCAAAGGACATAAATGACAGCGATGTCAAAAGACTGCATGTCTTGGCAAAGCAAGTCGCATCACAAAGTGTCAGTGGGTCGTATACTTTTGCTATCAACTGTCATACTAACCCCAGCTTACTGAAACGTGCCGTTGAGCAAGTAAGTTGGCCTGTCGATGAAATTACCTTTGCTATTCAAGGACAATGTCAGGGCCCAATTAAGATCACGAGACGTGGTATCACCATTTCTGGGTCTGATAATACTCAAGATGTTATCTCTGCGGCGCAAAGCAGCGTGCAGCCGACCATATTAGTGGAGTCTGGTTCGGTTAAGCTCAATAACTTAGGGCTTGTTAGCACAGCTCAGCAAAGTAGCGTAACGGTGACGGCGCAGGGAATGGCAAGATTGGATAATGTCGCGACTCAAGTGCAAGGCACTGAGCCTGAATACCACTATATCGTGACAGATAATAGTAATCTTTACTTAAGTAATCTAAACCAAGCGAAAGTGAAAATAGCAGGGGGCGCTTTTGCTGAATTTGTAGCCGGCAATCAGGCGATGACAGCATATGTATTTGACACCGCCAATGCTAGAAGTACTCAAGGGAACCAGTTTGACGCAGTACAAGTTGCTGGAAATGGCTACTTTTTAGCAGATGGGCAGTCGCATATAAACCTATTGATGATCTGGAGTAAAGGCGCCGCCGAAATCGACCAGCAAAGTAGTGTTGGTGAACTGATGATGGGCGGCCAAACCTTGTTTGCTGCTTATCGAAACTCGACCTTATCAGGGCCTTACAGCTTCTTTGGTAATGTGGTTTTTGAGTTGGAGCACTCCTCTGCGACAAATTGGGTAACGCAAGAAAGGCCGCACTCGCTGTTTTCTGGTAATAATGCCGTCGTGAATGGCGAACTCTTTCCAAGTTGGAGCTGGCAAGGACAGGCACCGCAACCTGAGTAACCTGAGCTTCAAAACAATGAGTTAGCGTATTTCTTATTCAAACCTCAGGTTGCGTAATTTATGCTACTACGCCGCTTGGTATTATGCTTTACTACTAAGCGGCAACGATTAATCTAAAGGCAGAAGAATAAGATGAACCATCAACAAGTACACGACTACTTGCTTGCAAAACCTTATACCAGCGTAAGTCAGCCTTTTGGTGAAGGCGTGGATGTATATAAAGTGAAGGACAAAATGTTCGCGACGTTGGCGCTTGGTAAAATGGGTAAAGAAGATGACGAGCACTCCCATTGGCGCGTAAATCTCAAATGCGATCCTGATGAAGCGCAAGCGCTGCGAGACATTTTTAGTGCGGTGTTACCGGGTTATCACATGAATAAAAAGCTCTGGAACACGGTGGTGCTCGATGGCTCCATTCCAACTGGAGAACTTGAGCGGATGATGGATAACTCATTTCGCCTTGTAGTCGAAAAAATGCCGAAAAAGCAGCAGGGGATTATCCTTGCGCAGCATCAATAGATGCACAAACGACTTGGTACACGGCGTTCACTTTAGGTTCTGTGAGCGCTTGATTTGCCACAACAAAATGTACAGGGAGCGAAAAGTCTAGCAAACTAGACAAGGCAACCTCTGCTCCTTGATCTGCAATGGCGTTGGCTTCAATAAAACTCACGCCGAGTCCTGCCTTAACTAAAGCCAAGCGGGAGCGCTCATCTGCAGCATTAATATTTACCGCGTTTACTTCGCTTAGCTGTTGATCAAGTTGCTTATCAAAAGGGCAGCCTTTTCCCATACGTATCCACGTCATCTGTGCCAATTCGGCTTTATGTGATGGCGTAGGCCAAGATGCAGGATAAGCGGTGGTAACCGCAACTTCTGTGAGCGGTACAGCGCTAAAATGAGCAGGTACTTCGCCATAAATAACCCCACCATCAAGGAGGCCATCACTGAGTTTGTCGACGATGACACCACTTGAGAGTAATTCCAGAGAAAAAGAAAGACTTGGAAAGTGCTGGTTGAGGGTTTTTATCAGTGTGACAAGTTCGCTCGAGGTGCCAATAGGGTGGTTCAAGCCAAGTCTGAACTCGCCGGTGAGCAGTGTTTTGGCTTGCGCTGCGGTGTGCATTAAATCATTTGCACTTGCAAGCGTTAACTTAGCTTTGTCTAGCAAGATCTTACCTTGTTCTGTGAGCTGCATCCCTTTGCTAGAACGGTGGAACAACACAGTATTGAGTTCTTCTTCAAGCGCTTTGATATGGGCGCTGATAGCAGGTGGTGTGGTGTACAGTCGTTTCGCTGCTGCCGTTAGATTTTGGGCCTCTGCAACCGCAACAAACGACCTTAAATGGTAAAACTCCATTGCACTAAACTCAATCACGTATTGAATACCACCAGTTTAAATGAGCTTGCTGTGATTGCCTATTCTGAAATGACGAACATCGCCTTCAAAAAATATGAATTCATTAACGTTGATTGAATGCGTAACGTAGTTGACCTCGGGTGACGTTAAATAGTTATCCGCAGCTCAGATTATTTAGGACCCAGAGTATTTAAATAGGAGTTAGAAGATGAAAGTAGATGTATCACAGTATTTTGCAATGAAGCTGGCTTGCGAAACGGATTGTGCTGATGTTTATCAGGCGATATTAACGGGGCAGCAGGATTTTGTGCTATTTGATGTCAGGTCGAATGAAGCCTTTGCCAAAAGTCATGCTCAAGGCGCAGTCAATATGCCAAGCGCAGACATAAGCGAACTGACGATGACTAAATATGACAAGGTTACGCCAATCGTGGTTTATTGTTGGGGTCCTGGGTGTAATGGCGCAACAAAGGCCGCGTATAAGCTTGCAAAAATGGGCTATCAAGTAAAAGAGATGATAGGTGGAATTCATTACTGGGAGGATTTCGAGCGTTACCCCGTTAATCGCCGAGTGTCACAGGCACAAAGTTGATATAGGTGCATTTTTCTTCATCTCATGATTATACTGTTATTCATTCACGGCACATTTATCAGTGTGTAAAGTGAGTGAATAACGATAATAACAAGGGAAATATCATGTCGAAACTATTGTACTGCGCCATATTTTGCTCGTCTTTGCTAAGTCAGACATCCTTCGCCACTGACTCAGCTCAACCTCAAGTTCAACAAGTTGCACATAACCTCTTACCTAAAGTGCAATTGGAAGGCCAAAAATATAAGCCTGTAGATTTGCAGACGCGTCTTCAAGAAACACATTTGCCAGGTTTAAGCCTTGCTGTGATTAAAGGTGGTAAAGTGGTGTGGGCTGAGGGTTTTGGCATTGCAGATAAAAAGCAAAATCGAAAAGTGACCACTGAAACGCTGTTTCAGGCAGGGTCAATAAGTAAGCCCGTTGCAGCGCTTGCGGTATTAAAGTTAGCGCAAGATGGTAAAGTCGATTTAGATGCTGACGTTAATCAATATCTCACCTCTTGGAAAGTACCAACAAACGAATTTACCAAAGCCAATCCTGTTACTTTGAGACAGTTAATGACTCACACTTCGGGGCTCACCCAACATGGTTTTCCGGGCTACGTGCGTGGTAGTAAAATTCCAACCGATGTTGAAGTCTTAATGGGTAAAGGCAATACCGACTTAGTGACGGTTGACACTTTGCCAGGTAAAGCTTGGCGCTATTCTGGCGGTGGTTACACGGTAATGGAGTTGCTCGTGGCAGATGTGACAAAAATGCCATTTGAAGAGTATGTCCAACAGGCAATTTTAACTCCGCTAGGGATGCACAACAGTACCTATGCACAACCACTACCGAAAGCGTTATGGTCAAAAGCCAGTGCTGCGTTTGACGATAAAGGCGAGCAAGTCGAAGGGGACTGGCATGTTTATCCAGAACAAGCCGCGGCTGGTCTTTGGACCACTCCGGTGGATCTTGCTAAATACATTATGGCTGTACAACAAGCGTATGCTGGCAATACCGTGGGGCCCATCACGCCAGAGCTGGCGAAGCAAATGCTTGAAGTTCATCATGACGTATGGGGTTTGGGACCAGAGCTTGAACAGCGTGAGCAAGGACTTATCTTCACCCATGGTGGTAAAAATAAAGGCTTTAGCAACCGGTTTGAAGCATATGTAGAAAAAGGTGAGGGTATGGTGTTGATGTCCAATGGCGACTCAGCGAGTACCGTATTTGGTGAGCTTCGCATTGCCATCAGCGAACATTACGGCTGGGATTTTCTACGCAGTAAAAAAATAATATCGATTACATTATCTGAGGCACGCGCAAAGCAATTGGAAGGTCTGTATGCGTACGAGAAAGATCATCAGTTTAAAATGAAAATCACCCGAGATGGTACGCGATTTAACGTCTTAGATATGGCCCGCGATAACCTGATGGCATTCGTTGCCACAGAGGAAGACACCCTGATTGAGCTTGAAGGGGGCGCAGATGTCACCATTGAAACGAATGACAAAGGTGACATCACTGCGGTGATTTGGCGTGGCCTATATCGTTTTGAGCGGATTTAATCGGAAGCTTCACTTCAACGAGTAGCCCGCCAAGCGGGCTATGATTGGCGTTGATAGAACCATGATGCGCCAACACAATATGTTTGCTAATCGCAAGTCCAAGCCCCGAGCCTCCAAGATCTCGGCTTCTGGAGTGTTCACAGCGATAAAGTCGCTCAAAAATTTTATCTAGCTCCGAGGTTGCTACTCCTGGGCTTGAATCTTCCACTGTGATAATGGCATATGAGTCGACTATGCGTGTATGTATTAGACTGGTTCCCGCTGCATCAGTGTAAAAATGGCTGTTCCGTAAAAGATTCAGGATGACTTGTTTTAGACGCTGTGGGTCGCCTTTTACCTGCAAGGTTTGCTCACTTAAATTACAACGCAGAGATTGCTGCTTTTTCGCAAAAACAGGCGTGAGTTCTGCGCAGCAATCCTTAACAAGGGTATTAATATCAAGCGGCCTGAGCTCTAACGACATCACATTATTGTCAAACTGAGCGGACTGATAAATATCCGAGATTAAGGTATCTAGTTGGTTGATTTTACTGTTCACTTTTTTATAGGCGACATCAATATCAGGCTCGATATTAAATTGCATCGCCTCAATTGTCAGTTTTAGTCCGGTTAACGGGGTACGCAACTCGTGAGAAATATCGGCGAGCAACTGGTTTTTTTGCTCTAAAGCTCGCGCGGCCATGTGCTGCTCTAAGGCTTCTAGTTTTTGTTTCTGGCGTTGTCTTAAAAAGTATATGGCAAGCCCTGCGAGCAGCAACAGCGCAGAGGCGATGGCCAAGCCTCGCTGCAACTTTAGGTTTTCTAAATTTGCTTGTTGCAGCGACTGTTCTTTTTGCAACAGGCTAAGTGCTTGTTCCTTTTTCACAAGTTCTATGTTTAATGCCATTTTGTACGCTTTGTTTTTATCACTAACCTTCTTTAATTCAGTTTGTGCTTGCTGATATTGTTTTAATTGAGCAAGTGCGGCTTCAAACTCGCCTGCTTGTTGATAAATTGCGGCCAGCTGTTTGTGAATATCACTTTGAGTTTGAGTGCCAAGCTGAGGTTGCTTTAGTAATAGTTCAAGCTGTTCTTTGGCGTCTTCACTTTTATCTTGAGCCAAATAGACATTAGCAAGTGCCAGCCTAACGGTGCGCTCTGTTCGGTTGGCACCGGATTTTATCGCAAGCGTAAGCGCTTCATTTGCACTATTTAAGGCTTCATTCACATCACCTTGAGCTAGTTGGACATTGACTAAATTACTTAATTGCCAAGCCGTGTCGCTGTCAGCCTCCATTTTTTTTGTTAGGGCAAGGCCGTTTAGAATAAACACCTGAGCTTGTTTATACTCTCCCTGTTGATATAAAACTTGGCCAATCTTACCGTAACTGTTGGCGATATGACGCGGATTACCTAATAGCTTATCAACCCTGAGCGCCTGCTCAAAATGTGATAGTGCAAGAGGAAATTCTTCTAAATCACGGTAGAGTTCGCCGATGTTGTACAGTGAGTTGGAGATCCCTTGCTGGTTATTGCGTTTGCGCTGAAGCATAAGGGATTGTTCATGGAAGCTGATAGCTTGCTCAATTTGGCCCATGTAATCGTAAACAATGCCAATTTGGTTATAGAAACCTGCGAGTCGCGGAACATCGTTAATGCGTTTTGCAATTTGGATGGCCTGCTCAGCATGATTTAGCGCGCTGCGGTAGTTTGCCCGAAAGCGGTTAATATGAGCAAGGCGATCATGAATATCTGCAATTAACCGCTCATCGACTTGAGAGGTGGTGTTGAGTGCCAGCTCAAGCTTTTCTTCTGCCTCTGTCGCGCGATTTTGACTAAGTAGCACCGTGGCGTGACTCAATAGCAATTTACTCTTGGCATCAGGGTCTGCCACTTTATCTAACACCTGATTGAGCTCATCTATCGCCTGATAAGCAGTTTCATAATGGCCAAGCAAAGAATGGGCTTCAACCTTCATTAGGCTGAGTTTAAACCAAGCTGCTGAAAGATAAGTTGGAGTCGTGTTTTTGTTTAGGAGTGTGTCAATTTCTTCAAGCGCAACAGATGGGTTATCTGTTAACAGCTGCTTTAACGTTTCAAGCGTGGGTAATAATGCACTGGCTTGGGTGGAAAACGGAGTTAAAAGTAAAAATAGCGTAAATAGTGCCTGGGCAAAAAGCAACCTAACTCTGTTTAACACTGCAAAAAACCCCATAACCAACAAATATATCTGCATTATAGTTGATAACCATGGAGCAAATATAGAGGAGTATTTACTCTAAATTTTCAGGTTCGATGAGTTGTTGTTGCATGTGGGCAATTAATTGTGGAAAAAAGACATTAAATCCTGATTCTAGTTGTTGATAGTGCTTGGTAATATCCCTTTCACTGCCAGCAAATTGATTTTGAAAACGAATACGTTTAGCGATGTTATCGAGTGCATGGCCCACACCAGCTACGGACTCATAGGTGGCAAACCAATCATTTTGTGTCATTGCGCTAACGACTCGTTGCATGTGCGCAGGCATGGTATGCAAGTTATCGTGCAGCAAGGAAAAGCTCTGACGTTTAAAGTCGTCAAGCGAGGTGCTGTGATATTGCTGCCAGTGTTTAATCAAAAAGTGGTCATATAACACATCCAGTGCAATGCCTGCAAAACGGCGACGCGTGGGCGAAAAAAGTTGTTTAGCAGATTTTGTAATCGAGTGGCTATCGGTAAATTTATCGACTTGCCTATGTGTTTGTAGACCAAGTTGCACAGGTTTAGGCAGTGCTTGTATATTCACGCCTTTTTGAAAGTCACCGAGTAAGTTGCCAAAGTGCGATGCGGCAGTCGGTTTGGCAAAGTACAAATGCGCCAAATAATTCACAGAAACATCCCTCCAACCATTAACTCTAAAACAGGGTACCGCATTTTTCCGCACATACAAATACCAGCATATATAAAGCACTGCTTAATTCAGGAAGGAGAAACTTAGCTTAGGCTATGCTTGTCTCCGTTACTGAAAAAATCAGGGGAAGTGTGATGGCGTTAACGGCTGAATTGAAGCAGAAGACCAAGCGATTAGTAGAATCAAAAAATATGCTTAAAGGGATCACGGTTGCATCTTTTTTAGAGTCAACCATCGTGCCTATTCCGCTTGAAGCTGTGATGGTGCCGCTTATGCAAGCAAGGCGAGAAAAGCTATGGCTAATTGCGTTAATGGCGACGGTTGGATGTGTAATTGGTGCCTTATTTGGTTATGCGTTGGGTTACTATTTATTTGATGCAGTGGGGGATTCCGTTATTGAGCTGCTGTCGAGTCCGTCTCAGTTTGAGCAAGTGAAAGCGCAGATGCAAAGTCAGGGATTTTGGTTTGTGTTGACCTTAGGTATTGCGCCAGTACCTTTTCAGATTGCCATGCTAGCAGCAGGCGCCACAAAATTTTCACTATTACAATTTCTAATTGCAACCTGTATTGCCCGTTCTTTACGTTATTTTGGCTTGGCGGCGGTCGTTTACTTTGCTGGTAATCAGGCTGAAAAGCTAATTAAAAAACATAAAATAAAAGCCGTTATTCTCACAACGGCCATTGTGCTGCTCGCATGGTGGATAGCTAGTTAAGGCATCTTTATTTTAACCGTTTGGGAGAGCAAAGGAGCGGCTACTACTAGTCCTTCCTAGTTAATGGGACCATTCACGGCTAGGTTAGATCGCGTATTTTCCTCTGAATTTCCCAACACTTGAGTTATTCAATGGCTGTCTGATCTGCATTTTGCTGGCTGTCGCTGAGTAATAACCCTGCTTATAAAAGTGAAGTGCATTATCTTGCCAATCCAATTCGAGAAATTGACAGACTTCCTTCATCACAGCCTGGGGTATTTCTACCAGCGATTCATAATTCACAAACTTAATTTGAGTCGGATGTCTTTGTGCAGCATCTTGCAAAAACGCATAAGTATTATCATACATAGCTTGAATATCTTGCATCCGGTATGAGTAGCCATGAAAGGGGCTATTCGTTTGATATAGCTGACGGAAGTTTGCGATACAAGTATCTGTTCTGTCTCGTTTCATCACGACAAATTTTGCGCGTGGAAACGCCTTTGCAAGCAAATCGGTAAAGAAAAAATGAAATGGTTGTTTGTCTATAAAACGTTGGTCACCAGCAACGGATTGCACGGTGAAGAGGCGGTATTGCTCAATGGCGTTAGCTTCTTCATAGGCGTGGCTGATGTGCTGAATATTGCTGTTATAGTCACAAGAAAACCTAAGTGCTTGGGGTAATACACTGGTTTCTCCCAGCGGTTGTAGCGACAATTGCGCTAAGATCTGCTCCATTAAACTGGTGCCTGAACGTGGCAGACCAATGACAAATATTGGTGCAAGCGTTTGCTCTGGAGCAAAATTAATAGGCTTGTCTAGAAGTTTGCCAAGTGTTTGAAAATAGCCAGTCATTTGTTCAGATGAATAGGAAACCTCAGTACTAATCGCTTGTTTACTGGCAATAAAGCTTTGCCATGCCTTGGGATAATTTTCCTGCTTTTCATATTCGATTGCCTGCGCATGGTAAAGCCGTTGTAATGCAAGTGGTGCAGTTTGCACTGTTATCTCAGTTGCTAACTGAGTGATGCGAGTCGATGCTAATTCTACAGGAGTAAGCTCTGAGTAGGCTAACTGGCACTTAGCATTACTTGGCTTTGCTTGCACTAAAGAGGCAAGCAGCGTCCGCGCTTGTGCTAATTCACCAGACATCTTTAAATGCATTGCATAGTTGAGCGCGATTTCAGGACAGTGTGGTGAGCGTGTATAGGCATGGTTAAAATGCCAACCAGCGTCAGTGTATTGGTTTAATCTCAGTAAGAGATTTGCGAGGGTATCGTGCTCTGACCCCGACAATTGTGTGTTACCTAGCAAATGCAGAATATAACGCTTTGCCACTAATGGTGCTTGGGTAAAAAGCGCAAGTTTGGCAGCACTTAGGGAGTAAAGTGCGCATGGAAATAAACTTAGGCACTTGTCGTAAATTTTTAGCGCTTTGCTGAGGTTACCGAGAGCGATATTCAAATCGGCCAATAAGGCGTACGCGTGGTGATCGTTGGCATTGCTGTTAATGCGAGCGACTAATGCGTGATGCGCCGCTTGAAATTGACGCTGTTGAATATAGCTTTGGATCTGATTGTATGATGTCATCGCAACGTAAAGAGAGTGAAGGTAACTTCACTCTCTATTTTAGTTTTTTGCTGATTATAACTCAAACTGGTAGTTAAGCTTGACCCCAACGGTGCGAGGTGTTGTGACGTAGTGTCCGTAAACACGCTGCTGCTCTGGCAAGGCTTTATTTAACGCCGAAAATTTAGCTTCACCAGCCCAAGATTTGTCGCGCCTTACCGAGGTGAAAGCAAATTTGTCAAACAGGTTGTCGACATAAAAAGTGACGGCCCATTGCTCGCTTGAAAGCTTAGCACTGAGGTTAGACAAGGCAAACCCTGGCAATACCTCTCCGTCAGCTTTGAGTCCGACTTTCGTGTATACGTCACTCTGTGCGGTTACTCCATAATTAACGTTAAGCATTTTGTCGTCGAACACTTCCTGTTCGTAGCTTAAACCGAATGAGAACTGCTGTTTTGGCGCGCCAGGTAAGCGGTCACCGTCTGTACCGTCATAGTACGGCTGGTAAAGCGCGATTTCTTCAGCGCTATAGTCACCTTCTTTGAATACCGCAAACAGGGCTGGTGCATCATCAGTTAGCTGTGCTTTTGCATAAGAATAGGTTGCATACACCGTCCACTGGTCGTTCAATATCGCCCGGGTTGACAACTCAATCCCACTAGCGTTCGCAGAACCAGCATTGGAGGTAATGATCTCTTGGCCGTTTACCGTCACAGATGAGATCTGTGCATCTTCCCAATCAACACTGAATAATGCGGCATTAAAATGCAGCTTGTTATTTAGCCATGTTGACTTTAATCCCAGCTCATAGTTAGTGGTGGTATCTGGTTTATAGCTAAGCTCATGCGGCAGTGCACAGATGATCTGTTGCTCTGGTAGTGTTTCTGGACACGATTCCAAACCGTTACCACCGCCTAACCTAAATCCTTCACTGACAGTGAAGTACGTCAGTAGTCCATCTTGCCAAGTGTAATTGGCATTAAACTTAAACAAACTACCATTGTCTTTGGCACTGACTTGTTCAAATGAAATTTGTTCGAGGCTTGGCAGGCCTCCAGAATAGAGCGGGGTTTCAGCCGCTGACTCAGTTTTAACATCATAGCGATAGAAACGAGCGCCCACTGTGATATTAAAATCGTCTGAAAATGCATAGCCAATTTCGCCAAACAATGCTGACTCTTTGCTGGTGGCATTGGTCAGTGCGATATACTCAAGATCTTGCTCAATATTGTTGATTTCATCGCCCCAAAACGCCGTGAGTCCTGGCGTGTACTCTCTATCATCCGAACTAATTTCTTGTTTGCTGTAATATACCCCTGCAATCCAATTTAGCGCGTCATCCCCTTTAGAGACTAAACGGATCTCTTGGGTAAAAGTGTCTTGATCAGTAGTATCTTTAGTCAAAGCGGTAAAACTAGGAAAATCCGCATAACCCGGCCAAATATCATAAAGTAGATCGGTTTGATCTCGTTGGCCTTGTTGCTCTTTGCTTGACCAACCAGACGCCGAAACTAAATCAGCAAACTCTAAATCGGCGTTGATTTCAAGGCTAAGCAGGTCGTCTTCTTGTTCGTTAGGTTCAAGCACACGATAGGCTGACTCGTATGGTTTAATAGAATCGGCAAGCGGGTGCTGTGCTGCAAGGCTTTGATATTGTGAAATTGAGTTAGCGCCATTTTCTTGCTTCTGATGAAAATAGTTCAGCGTGGTATCGATATTCTCACTCACTAACCAACGTAGAGAAACTCGTGTGGTTGTTATGGTCTCATCATTTGCATCCGCAACTGCGTTGATGTTTGCTTTTACATCCTCAGCATTGGACCAATCAGGATCTGGGTTTGAAACACCGGCTTGCTTAACCACATAATTGTAATCCATAAAGCCGGGGTTGTGATAGCGGTTAATGCTCGCGCGAACGGCTAATTCATCCATCACTATAGGCATATTGAAGACAGCACCTACTTCATGACCATGGCTGTCACTTTCATTGATACTGAATAAGTCACCACTTAGTTTACCTTCAATAACGTCAAGCACTGGCGCTTTAAGCATGGTTCTAATCGCACCACCTAGCGTGCCTGCACCGTAAAGCGTACCTTGTGGGCCGATCAAGACTTCAACACGTTCGATATCGGTTAGTCGCAAATCCACATTGATTGGGATTTCACCGAGGTAAGTTGCCACTGTTCCTGAGTCAGAAGCACGTTCCGACGAATTAGTATTCAAGCCACGAACAATAATAGGTGAGCCCTCACGGCCACCTTGCTCTGTGATTGTCAAACCAGGAACCCATCTTGCTACATCTTCAAGGTCGCCAATATTTTGGTCGCTCATAACATCGCTGTCGACGGCAGTAATGTTTAATGGCGCTTCTTGAACTGTGCCTGCGCGTCGAGTAGCTGTTACTTGAATTCGCTCAATTGACTTTTCTTGAAGCTTACTTTCTTCAGCTTGTGATTGATTAACAACAAAAAAACTCGAACTAACAGCTAGTGCGACTAAGCTTGGATGGAGCTTACTCATGGATGGCGGAACCTCAAATTAAGAATTAAACGTGACGAAATTTCAATCTTTAGAAATGGGTAACTATGCAGGTGGTGCATTTCTGTCCCGAGTTTAGAGAGAATTTCATACAACCGGTGGTGAATAAACTAGCCATGTTTTGTTCATGGTTTAGGTAAATTTAGCCACCCTGAAACTGCGGCGCATGCTAACATGCTTATTCGTATTTTGTGAATAATTATTTCAGTTATTTGAATGGTTATCTCTTTTTTAGATAAGGTGATTTGCGAAAATTTTCAAATAGCTTAGAGTATTAACTCCGTATGTTTCTTTTGTACGTCGATTATCTTAAGGAAAAACAATGAAAAAGCTGATGTTTGCATTGTTGGCATCTTGTACGTTACTAGGTTGCTCTGACAGTGAAGTTGGTGATGTGTCACTCGGTCTATTTACGCTCAAAGATATAAAATTAGACTCTATGGTTGATCCCGTTGTAACGGGTGTGACCTGTCATGTGGCGAGTGTTGAAGATGACTTGAGTTTTTCCGACCCAAGCGATAGCTCTATTTCTTGCCGTCAAACGAGTGAAATAACACCGGCAATGCTGGCGAATATAGATAAAAGTGACTCAGGCGAAGTGGTATTTAAAAAATCAAAAAGTGTGTTTTTTAAAGCAATGAAGGTGAGAAGGATCTTTGATGCAAAAAATCAAACCTTGATGTACTTAGCCTATACCACTAAGGAAACCTCTGGTAGCTTTAAGCATAGCTTATCAACGGTTCCATTATGGGGAACTCAGGCTTATCAAGGCGTTAAAACCAATTAACTCGAACGTTGGCTAACGCATAATCCCACACGCTTCGATAATTGCATTTAGTAAATTATTTTTTATTTGAATTAAACCTTTTTGCTCACGATTTCGACTAAGCTTAGTAGGAATAAGTTTAGGAGAAATCGTGATGTTAAAAACACGCTTTTTAGGGAAAACGGTCAATATTGCATTTGCAGTGATGACTGTATTGTTTGTTATTTTAACGTTAACAACTGATGCTCATAGCATCTCATCTCAAGCAACTCAGGTTGAGATGTTTAGCCAAGACGAGGTGATTACCGAGTCCAAATCTAAGTAAGTTTGGGCTGTGATTTATCTTGTTTTGCTGATTAGTGTCACTCGAAACGATGAAAAATTAATATAAATATTGCGCTCGGCTCAGTCTTTGTTGCGCGTAGTGTTAAGTGCATAAGTTTGCATGAAGTTTTTATGACATATACTCATGCTTCACTTACGCTCTGTATAGCGTATAAACTCTAAACTACCACCTCTGACTCATCTCATTAATAGTCTTAACCAGGCTGTCACCAAAATTGTAATTAATTTGTTGCGTTCTTCCCAGTCTGCATTAGCTTTAATTAGGGACTAAGAAAAAAGCAGCGCAGTTTGCAATCGGATATATGCAAGTTTCTGTTTTAAAAAAATACGAATTTTAGCTGACGTACTCACTATTCGTCTGACTAAAACACTCACACACAAGGAAGAAATATGGCACGCCAATTCGATAACTTTTATAGTCATGGGGCAATTAATTTTAGTGATTTTATTAATTGTGTTTCTAGCTTATATACTGGTCCAGACTGCTTGGATGATAGTACATTAAGACTACTTGCTGAGATGTTGTATCGGCTATCGCAAAACAAGCAATTTCTCGCGGCTCAAGTTGCGGGCAGCAGTAATTACCAGCATCATGCCAGAGGGATGTTGGACAATGATGATCTATATGTACTTTATGAAAATAAACGACCATTTTTTAAAGTGTGCGCACAAATTTGGCATCCAATGCCAAAGCGGGGGACTCAGCGCTGTTTTATTCCGCAAGTGCGGGACTACAACTTTACGGCATTGACAACCAATTATTTTGGCCCCGGTTGTGGCAGCAAGCTCTACCAATATGAATATAGGAAGGAATTACAGCAAGGCGAGCATTGTGATTTACAGTTTGGGCAGTTTTATCAATTTACCCCTGAATCTGTACTCTTTACAGAAGCCTCGAGAGATGTGATAGCGCAGGCTTTACCTAAAAGTTTGAGTATCACCATCAGCTTACAGTTGGAGCAAAGGCCACATGCTTGCTTTGTGTTTGACAAGTCATCTGGTCGCGTGCAGCAGATTATTGCTGACTCTGCATTTGGCCACAACGAAATACCTGAACCTCTGTTGCTTGAAGACTAAGCACTCTATCTAAGGTTATGTACCTTAGTTAAGGTGTAGAGAAAGTAACTTATTTTGCAGGATTCTATCTTTTATAGCTGTAACAAAAGCGCAAATATGTTACTTGTAGTTGCATCTATGAGAATAGCGTGAGCACTTTATTGCATTCTGATTTCTCAATGAATGAAGTGCTTATACCAAATTGAACAAGTGTTCAGTCAAATTGGTATGATTATTCTATCACCAGTCTGATCTGCACTGGTATTTTTAGCTTTGACAACAACCCTAATGGAGCGGCGTAATAATGAATAAAATAAGCTTGGTAGCACTCTCTGTCGTGCTAGGTTTGAGCGGATGTGCTCAAGACAAGCCAGTAACAGAAACTACATCTGTTGCTAAAACCACTGAATCAACTCTCTCTCGTGCAGAAATCGACAAAGTCGTAGAACAGTACACCAAGCAGTTTATTAACCATGAACCCGCACTAGCCACTTCGCTCAAATTATCAAGTAGTGAATATGGCCACTATGCTAATAGACTGCCGGATTACTCGGTTGTCGGTATGCAGGCGCTCCAAGTGGATATGAATGCAGCCGCAGATAAATTAAAACAATTACAATCGGGCGTGGCGAACTCTGATGACTTGTTGCACCTTAAAGTAAATGAAGTTATTGCACGTTATTATGCTGGTGATAAGGGCTTCTCAGCAGGTTATATTGATACTTGGGGCGGACACCTGCCATATATTGTCAATCAATTGTCCGGCCCATTGCTGGATATTCCGAATGTGCTTAAAGACCAGCATGGAATAGAGAGTGAGCAAGATGCAAAAGACTATGTTGCGCGCCTAAATGCCTTTGTTGAAGTCACGAAGCAAGTTGCAAGTAAGGTAAAAGCGGATGCTAATAAAGGCGTAATTTTACCAAAAGTTTTATTTCCGAACACGCTAGGTTATTTAGATAACTTCACGGCGCCAAGTGGTGCAG
This sequence comes from Pseudoalteromonas piscicida, assembly GCF_000238315.3. Classification (NCBI taxonomy): domain Bacteria; kingdom Pseudomonadati; phylum Pseudomonadota; class Gammaproteobacteria; order Alteromonadales; family Pseudoalteromonadaceae; genus Pseudoalteromonas; species Pseudoalteromonas piscicida. Next base: position 2,057,713 of record NZ_CP011924.1, on the reverse strand, counting down.
AACATCCTTTGGTTGCGTCGTTTAAAGATAAACTTGCGAATATTGAAGGTATTACGGATAAAGCCGCTGCTGATTATGTTGCACAGGCAGCACAAATTGTTGAGCAAAAGCTTTATCCTGAATTTAAAAATGTGTCTGCGATTATGCACGCTCTAGAGAGCAAGGCGCCTGAAAATGTCGGTATTTGGGCCCAACCAAATGGCGAAGCTTTCTACCAGCATGAAATCACCTATTTGGCGGATTCTGATCTGAGCGCGGAAGAGATCCACCAAATTGGTCTTGCTGAGGTGGAGCGTATTTCAAAGCGTATGGACGAAATCCTCAAGCAAAATGGCTATTCACAAGGTACTGTTGGTGACCGGATGAAGCAGCTCAATGAAGAGTCGAGATTTTTATATGCGGATTCTGACGAAGGTCGTGAAGCGTTATTATCGTTCTTGCGTGGTGAAATAGGGACTATTTTACAAAAAGCGCCAGATTATTTTTCTACTATTCCACCGCAACCTGTTGAAGTGAAACGTATACCAAAAGCAGTGGAAGCAGGCGCACCGGGTGGTTACTACAACGGTCCATCGCTTGATGGAAGTCGCCCTGGGGTATTTTCAATCAACCTAAAAGACATGAAAGCAGTACCAAGCTTTGGCATGAAAACCTTAACGTATCATGAGGCGGTTCCTGGTCACCACTTCCAAATTGCGCTTAATATGTTGCAAACAGAAATCGGTTTGATGCGTCAAAATGCTTCATTTAATGGTTATGTTGAGGGCTGGGCACTGTATTCAGAGCTATTGGCTTACGAAATGGGGATGTATAAGGACGACCCATTTGGAGACTTAGGTCGTCTGCAAGCTGAGGCATATCGTGCTGCTCGACTGGTGGTGGATACGGGCCTACATTATAAAAAGTGGACACGAGACCAAGCGATCACTTATTTTGCTGATGCAACCGGTACGGCGATGAGTGATGTGGTATCGGCTATCGACCGTTATATCGCTTGGCCAGGACAAGCGCTTGGTTATAAATTAGGTATGCTTAAATTGGTTGAACTTAGAGAGCACGCTAAGCAACAGCTAGGTGATAAGTTTGATATTAAAGCATTCCACGACGTGGTGTTGTTAAAAGGCGCAAGGCCTATGGCGCTTGTTGAAGAAGATATTAAGACTTGGATTAATTCTCTGAAGTCGTAAATATACTTTTCGGCTTGAAGTCAGTGAGAGATGCTGGCTTCAAGCTGACACTATTTAAAAACCTCTATTTATAGCGCTCGTTCATAACTCACCATCATAATTTGCAATTCGGCTTTGCCACGGCATTTTCAATAATTTCTTTGCTGCGATGTATATCTTTCTTTTTCAGCTCAAGACCTGCTTCATCTTCATTTTTTACGGGTTGATAAGCGAGTTTTGCATAAAGCGCAAAGTGATCTGACCCTATGTTGTTGAGCCTTTTAATATTGATCACTGTGAAATGGTGACTCGCAAACAAATGATCTAGCGGCCAGCGTGCAAACGGGTACTGTGCATGAAAAGTGTTAAACATGCCTCGGCCAACTCTCGGATCAAGAAGCCCACTTATTTTCCTAAATAACCTCGTGGTTGGTGACCAAGCAACATCATTGAGATCGCCTGTGACTATGGTAGGCAAAGGCTCCTTTATGACGCGTTTGGCGACAACCACCAGTTCTGCATCTCGCTCAATGGCCGTTTCGTTCTCGGTGGGGCTCGGAGGTGCTGGGTGCAAAAAATGGGTTTGGATAGTGATATGGGGAGCGATCTTGAGTCTTGCATGTATCGAAGGCACGCCTTCTTCAACGATATACTCACATTTTGCCTCGTCTAGCGGGTAGCGAGAATAAACGTGCATGCCATATAAATTGGATTGTGGACATTTAACGCTGTAGGGCAGTATATCTAACAACGAGTCTAATTTTTGCTCCCATAACTCATCACTTTCTAACGTGACTAAAATATCAGGTTGATGTGTCCTAACTTGCTCCAATATCAGATTAAACTGTCGATTGGTTTGCAGGACATTGGCGGTGATCAAACTGATTGTGTGAGTATTGGTTGTCGCTTTTTTTACTTCGACCGGCCAAAGCGGGGTGTAGGGTAAAATCCACCACAGTTGAAAACTTAAACAACCTAATAGAGCAATGACAGCAAGCGCGGCTACGCTTTGAAGATTAAGGTAGAAAATGGACAGCAGTAGCGTAAATGCAGTAATAATAGCGAGCTGAAGCCGTGGGAACTCCATTGCTCTGACACTCCAGTGCGGATGCTTAGCAAGTGGCAATAACGTAGCAAGTAGGATAAAACCACACAGCGCGACGATAACCCAAGTCATGAAATTCCTCAGCAAATAGATGAATTTAAGAAGTATATTTCATGTTAGCTGAAATCGCTGTGAATAGTATCGGGTTTAGACGGTTGCCTAAACCCGATACTCGTTCAGGGATAACTAGTTGAGATTAGTTTTGGTACGGAGTGTTTTCCGCAAAATATTCATGGCTGTCAGCATTTTGAATCGCTTGACTTGGGTTTGAGTTTGCTAAGTTTTTCGCACCAGATTGGCCATAAACGATGTCATCTGTACCTGCAACGGCATTAAAGTGACTTAGCTCATGAACAATCGTGCCCGCACGTGAATCTGTACCTAGCTCATTTGCGCTCCAAAATGCGCGACATAGATAGACTTTGTATGGTTGATTTGGGTATACATAAGCAAAGTATGATTTGTTACAACTACAGTCAAAAGTGAGATCTTGGTTGTCGATTGCATCATTGATTGCGTTGAAGTTAGATTTCACGGTTGCGTAACGGCTGCTTGTCGCTGCGCCAAACCAAGTTTGATAACGCGTAGATGGGTTGCTTGCTGAGTGGCTATTTAGGTAAGCAACGGAGTCATTAGTGATCTGGTCTGCAGCATTTAGTGCTGACAAAATACTGGTTTTTTCACTGTTACTACAACGACCTGTAAAACAAGTGCCATCAGTACAATCGGCCGCGCCTGCGGTTGGTTTTGCATTGACTTGAACATTGCCCTTCGTCATCGCAACGCCTTCAAGCCACAGATTTACCGAATTTGAGCTGAGTTCTGCTACATCGGCACGCATCATCGATTGCTGACCCATCGTTCTTGTAGTCATGCTCGGGATTTCTTTTTTACCGAAAAGATCAAATGATTCAACATCATAACTAATTTCGTAGTTACCTGGCTGGCTAAGATCATAAAGGCCTGAAAGCTCAAATGATTTAGTGAGCGTTTCGCCAGACTTTAACTTGATAAAGTCAGCTTCAGTAGGAGCTGGGCGTTTGTAGTGAGGACCAAAGAAATTAACTTCTTTACCATCACGCGTAATTTTGAAAATATGCTCTTCTTCAAGGTCTGTATACCAGCTTAAGATTTTTTGATTGCCTTTACCCTGATTGGTGATGTTTAGCGTCGCAACAACATCGCCATTGCTTTTTGTGTCGACATCAACACTTACCGCTAGGTTTTTATTCATTGCTTGAGCATTCAGTGATGCGGTTACGGCTGCTGCGAGTAACCCTGTAGATAGTGTGCGTGATAGTAGCTTCATTATTTCTTCCTGTTGAGGTTGCTACAGTCTCTCGGTTGGCAGGTACAAAACCAGTTGTGAGGACTGAGTTTACTTGTTGTCATTTCGTTATTTTTAAAGGTGAATTCACTCTTCACTTTTAATTAACAATAATATATTCAATGTTTCAAGCAGAATTTTCACAACAGAGCTAAAAAATTCACATTAAAAAATTACCAATAATTTCAAATAACTGTAATGTTATTGAAAAGTATGGATAAATTTAATACAAAACTGGGGAGAGGATAGTTGTGAATTTATTGTTTCATTCACATTGGTTTACATTGAGGTGTTTGAAATGGTATTCCAACAGAAGTTGGAGTGGCACTGACGTTATCTAGCTAGCCATTATCAGTGCCAAACTGGGTATTAGATTTCGGTAATGATATCGTCGATAGCAAGGCGAGATTTAGGTAATTTAGCATTAAAATCACCTTCGTCTCGATAGCCCAATGCGACAATGGCAAGAGCGTCAAAGCCTTGCTCAGTTAACCCAAGCTCATTGCTGAGGATTTCAGCATCAAAACCCTCGATAGGAACTGAGTCAATGCCAAGAGATGCCGCACCGAGCAAGAACTGTCCAAGATTTAAATAAACTTGTTTGCCAGTCCATGCTTTGATTGCTTCATCGCTGGTTTGATTTAAGCCGACAAAATAGCGACGGCCATTGTTCATTTGTGCCTCGATCTCAGAGCCTTTTTCAAACCGGCCATCGGCACTTTCTTTGGCAAGCACTTTATCTAAATGTGCATCATCTATATTTTGTTTTGCAGAAAATACAACAACATGCGATGCATTTAGTATTTTTGCTTCATTAAATTTGTAATTCTCTTGTGTGCTTTTTGCCACTTGAGTTTTGCCAGCCTCAGTACTTGCGATGACAAAATGCCATGGCTGAACGTTGGTACTAGACGGGCTTAGTCTTAGCGCCTGCTTGAGTAGGTCAATATCTGAATCACTAATTTTTTTATTAGGATCAAAGGCTTTTGTTGAATAACGATTGTGGATTGCATCGCGTAATGTGTACATATCAGACTCCTAAAATTGCTTTAAAGACATAATATGGATTTACATAATCAATAAAAAGATGATAATGAGTTAAATAGTTTCAAAAATTTTTTGAAAATGAATACGCAAGATTTAATCGTCGTAATGAAAACGGCTCAGCTTGGCAATATTAGTGCGGCGGCTGCGCAGTTAGATATGCAGGTTGCTACAGCGAGCGCTGCGATAAAGCGAGTAGAAAAGCTCCTTGGCTTTCAACTTTTTGTGCGTTCTACGCGCAGCTTAAGGCTATCAAAGCAAGGTGAAACTTACTTGCCAATTTGCGAGCAGGCACTTGCGCTTTTGGCTGATGGCAAAAAGCAGGTGCTCGACAACGACAACGAAATTGACGGTGAGCTAAGGTTAACCGCACCGTCAGATTTTGGTCGTAATATCCTCCTTCCTTGGCTAGACGAATTACTTGATGAATACCCTAAACTTGCCCTGAAGCTTATTCTTAATGATCACAATCTCGACTTTTATCGTGACGGTGTTGATATCGCGCTGCGCTATGGTGCGCCTGAAGACAGTAGCTTCTACGGCTTTAAAATTTGTGATGTGCCATTGCTGCTGTGTGCCTCTACGGAATACCTAGAAAAACAGGGTACACCAAAGGATCATGAGGATTTAAGTGAGCACCAAGGGCTATTCTTTTTGATCAGAGGCAGTAAGTTTGATACGTGGAAACTGACGAAAAATGAACAAACTTACAAAGTGGTGCTTAAAGGGCGTAGAACCAGTAATGATGCGGATGTGGTAAAGCGCTGGTGTGCGCAAGGAGCGGGTATTTCATTGCGCTCCGCGATAGATGTAGCAGACCAACTAGAGCAAGGTGTGGTGCAAAGTATATTAAATGACTACCGCGTTGAATGTAAGCCGCTGTGGTTGATCTGCCCGTCAAAGCAAATGATCAACCCAAGCGTGAGAGTGCTGCGCGATAAACTAAGAATGTATTGCCAAGCGCTTGTAGAAAAGGCCGAGCGATATAAATAACACACTAGGGCTTGACTGAAGCAGTATTCTTAGGCTTTTCGGATAAGTGGGTTGGATAACCAAATAGCGCTAACCATTTGCCCTTTAAGGTGTTTGCTTGTGAAAAACGGTGGAACATATGGCGCCACTGAGCAAAGTTAACATCTAAAGGAGTCTGCTTTGGCGCCGCACCTCTTATTCCATAACAAATTGTTATGTCTTCACGTTCTTCAACAAAGGTACCAAAAAGCTTATCCCAAATGATCAGCACCCCAGCAAAGTTTTTATCTATATAGTCAGGATTACTGGCGTGATGGACTCTGTGGTGAGAAGGCGTATTAAAAATTCGCTCTACCATCCCTAATCAATTAACCGTTTGTGTATGGACAAAAAATTGAAAAGCCAAGTTGATTGCGACGATGGCAAATACCAGGGTCGGGGTAAATCCAAGCAGTATCATAGGCAGCCAGAACAGCCACATACCGACAATAGGGTATAGCAAGCTTTGGCGAAATGCGGTGGTAAAGTTCATGTTGTTAGAACTGTGATGGACTACGTGTGCACTCCAAAGCCAGTGAATACAATGTGATGCGCGGTGAAACCAGTAATACAAAAAATCTTGCAAGATAAACCCAAAGAGCAAAGTGAAGATATTTAATTCGATTGTGAATAAGGCAAATTGATGGAGCCAGTAAAAGAGCGGCATCAGCACAAGCAAAGCCAGCGCGTCGCTGCCTTGATGGAGCAACGCAAGTAGGGCATTGAGTAATGAATCTCGCCAATCATAGTACTCGTGGTGCTTAATATATTCCCATGCAACACAAAGTAAAAAGACGGGACTGAGTGCCAGTAAAATTAGTGATACATCAATCATATACAGCTCCTTCTTTAGCCAAAGCTTTGGTACTTTATATGCGTAAGCGTAGCGGGTTAGCCATTGACAATCCTGCCAAACTGCGCCAACAATTTGTCCAAATACGACAAAAGGAACTGCAATGCACTCCACTTCGTTTGTATATTTTTATAGTGCGTGGGTATATCTCCATGACCGTTTTACCGATAACAAGAGACTGCAAGGCGAGTTTGCTGAGCTAGTAGCGTCACGGCCTGAACGTGCAACACTCATTGAGTACGAGCGGTTGCTTGAGGTAGGGCAGGAGTTAAGCGGCGATCCCCTAATTGGCTTTGAGCTGGGTAAAGCCATTCAGCTGCATGACTATGGGGCGCTTGGTTACTTGGTCGAAACCAGTAAAGACTTGCAGCAGGCTATTACCTCATTATTGCATTACGACGCCATTGTTGCTGATATTGGCCTCGCCGTATTCACAAGTGATAGCGACAATGCCAAGTTAACTTGGCAACCAAAAACCCCGCTGGGTAAGCAAGCCATTTTGCGTAATATGACCGCTTGGGTGAGCGCTGCACGGCAGCTTTTGCGATCAACTTTATCGCCTAACCAACTCCAGCTTAGCTTTAGCGTGTGTGACCTAGAATTACAGCGGTTGCAAACTTGGTTTGGTTGCCCCGTATCATAAAATTGCCCTGAAAATGCACTGTCGTTTCCGTTAGATTTTCTTACCATGCCAGTCGCTACCGTCGACAGCCTAATGCACGAACATATTGAGCAAGCGGTTGCAAAAAGCGTATCAGCGCTCTGCGATAATCATGATTTAAAAACGCGTGTTGCCAATTTACTTGCGGCAAAGCACTCACTGACTGGAGTCAACCAAGCAAGTATTGCTAAGGCATTAAACATGAGTGTGCGTTCGATGCAGCGTAAGCTAAAAACACAACACACCAGCTTTAGAGCCTTACTCGACCGAGAGCGAAAGCATAGATTTGAACAACTCATCGGCAACACAAGGTTACTCGATATTGTAGACGCACTCGGTTTTACAGAACAAAGTGCGCTCAATAAAGTTTGTTTAAAATGGTATGGGAAACCACCGTCAAAGCTAAAGTGAAGAACCGAAGGTAGGTAAGTTTTGGTTTGTTAGTCAAATTCCCAGCTTCGGTGCAAATATGCAGTGGGAATATATAGTGGGTGTCATCGATTTCCTATTTACGAATACTCCTGACTTGGCTTGTTAGCACTTTTTCATTCCCTTTCTACTAAGCCGAGAAATAAATCGCTGACACCCACCTCAGATCGACGTGTTCTAAAAATGCCACTTAAGTTTTAATACTGAAACGTAGTGATAGGTGTCATCTTTTCGCTCTGTTCATAAGCAATGCGTTTCATGTCGCAATCGGCAAAGCATAAAGTCAGTTATTGACGCCATAGTCTCTCGTTATATGCAATTACGCTTCACCCTCTAATTTCCCAGCTACCGGCATAGTAACAACATGAAAATTTATACCATCTGGATCTATAACTTCAGGGTGTGCTTGCAGATATTGCCGAATTGCAACTGCTTGTTCTGGAGTTGATACAGTTATATCGCCGTGGGCTGTGATGCTATTTCCTCCTCCACCACTAAGTAAAGAGGGATTTATCGACTGTCGTATTGGCGAAAACTTAAGAGTGACACAGTGTCTTTGATTTGCTTCGGTTTTGGCCGATAAATCGACAAAAAATTTAAACCCGCCACTTGCTTCGGCCTTTAATCCAAACTCTGTTTGAAGCTCAACTGCATTAAGCGTAAAAAATGGATCATCGTCTTCTTTTTTGTTTTTTACAGCCTCAACCAATTCCTTTTTTACTTCACTAATAAAATCAGCAAGACTAATTTGACCTTTCATAACAACTCCCTTTAGTTTTAATAAATGACCCCAAAACACTTACACATAACGAGCCTGTGGAATTGCTCGTTTTTAATACGTTTTGCATTGTGGTATCAACCTTAGCCGAGTTCCGTGCTTGGTTCAATTGTTTACTCTAAACGTCACTGTCATTTTTTTGCTATGTCTTATAAGGTTGGTCTCTGTTGAATAAATCGCTTAAATCGCTGACACCCACCTAAAGTTTGTGTATTCAAAAGATGACAGCTTCAACTTTGAAGTGCCCTCCCTGTATCGGCAAAAATATGTGATGGATGTCATCTAAAGCTTGTACTGACACCCACCTTAAATTTGCGTGCTTTTTAATCTCACTTTGCCAGTATAGATACAAATAATAGGGGGTGTCACTTATTCCACTAAATCCTAAATCGCTTACACCCACCTCAAATTGGGGTGTTCTAATGTTCTAAAAATGTCATTTAAGTTTTAATACTGAAACGTAGTGATGGGTATCATTGACTCCAGACTTCATGATCGACTCCATGTGCTTACTCCAGTAATCCTTGAGACCACAACGACACAACAACATCCATTTGGCTATTATGAACTTTAGACTCAGAGCCACATGACTGAATCCAAAGTTTTTTGATGTCATTTTGCATATCTGGCTTTTCGTTTAACAGCCTAACAGCCCTTAAAGCATACTGTTTATTTAAAACTGATTTTGTATAGCTTCCTTTGGGCACACCGACGACAAAGCCATTTTCAGCTAAACCTAGAAAAGCGTTTTTTGGACATCCTTTTTTAATGGAAGCAGTACTGTCCTTGAACTCTTTTTCTGCGGCTGTATTCCAAGCTTCAACTGGACAGACTCCAGTTTGAGCGATATGAGTAGCTCCTACAGCAACATCTCCATATTTGCTCATTTGACCTCCTAGCACATAATGCCGCAATATACGGCTAATTTTATTGAAGACTAATCGTTAAAGTTTGTGCTGACACCCACCTAAAGTTTGTGTATCAAAAAGATAACATTTTCAACTTTGAAGTACCTTCCCAGTATCGGTGAAAATATGTGATGGGTGTCATCTGCTCTCTCTTTGTGAATTGATTTCGAACAGGTTGTTATCGATGCGTCTTACGAAAACTCAACTTCTTCAGCTTGTTTTTCATATATATGTTTTTGCCTCAAAACGGATACTTGAATTACGGCAGGGATTGTTACACGGTATGCAGCCCCGGCAACATCAACTGCTGTCCACAAGCCTGTGATAGCCCAACCAATTGGTCCAGTCAAAACCGCCATTGTTCTAGTAAGCGCAGCATTACCTGCGAACGTCAAGCCGCGACCAATTAGAGCTTTAGCTACGGCATTTACGATAATTAGTGTTAGCTGGTATGACTTAAAACCTCCGGCACGGAATACCGCCTGAAAAAGACCAACCATTGCTTCTTTCGTTATACCTGAAGTATTTTCTACACCAGTACTCAATGCCAATTCTTTGAGCTCTTCCGGAGACATTTTTTCAATAGCGTCCTCGAGAATTTTCATTAGCAAATTTTGCTCAATCTTTTCAACACTAGAGTTTTCATTGTAATTTACTTTCATCTTGTCGCAGACATCAGTCAACACTTCCTTATACTCGACGCCTTTACCACCACGTAGGAGAGTCACAAAAGTGTTGGCACCAAAACATTGTATTTCAGCAGCTATTTCTTCCCAGTACATCGAATGATCTGGATAGTGTCTTTTATAGTTTGCATGCTGAGTAAGCTCTTCAGTAAAACGCTCCTCACCATCCTTATCATGAGTTAAACAATAAACTAAGTCACTAAGATCTTCAGATTTAATCGCTCCTAAAAATTCTAAGTCACTATCATATCTATAAGCCATTTTTTTTCCTTTATTACTATTTTACTTACAACAACTAATTTGTACTCCTAACGCCTGTTAGGGGCGGAGTAACGCAATACTGATGCCGCCGCATACAACCTTAAACACTCAGAGCAACTCATAACAAAAAAGCCATGCGTTTCGAATCACTCTCAAACAGTTGTTATGCTATTTTTTGTCCGTAATAGCTTCGACGCCTCGAATAGAGAAACGTTTACTATAATGAGGTGATTTGTATAGAGCTTTGGTTTTTTTCTCAGCGATCGTAATTAACAGTTCCATGGCTTCAGCTAATCCCTCTTCTTTGTATGCTGTTGAAGGTTCATTACTAAATTTCATATCTGGATTTACCGTTATACAAGGCACTTTAGGATGATCGATTTGCTTCAAGTAGGCATAAAAAGCATCTTTTGAAATTACCAGACCAAACTCACGCCACGCATATTTCTTACCCCATAAATAACCATCTGTGCCTTTATGTGTAACCCTTTCGTCGTTTTTCTGCTTGTTAACTGTATGTTTAGCTCTAGAAAACTCTTTTGCATACATATAGGATAACATTGGGTTTACACTGTCTGATTTTGAAATACACGACAAGTCGACGATCTTACGACCATTTTATCCTCACGGAATCCGATGTTGTACCTTTCGCCTTCTTCCATCTCTGCGACACCATTAGCTTCGAACTGATATAAAGTATTCGTCGTTTTCGGCTTAAATGTGTGTAAGAATCGGCCTTCACCGATATGTGTCATCATGTATTCAGTTACAATAACGTCATATATTGTTTTTAAATCTCTTGATTTCATAAATATCCAATAATTTCTATTGACATGTTTAAAATTGCATAACTTTTTTGGCTAAAGTTAGCGAAGAATGAGTGCCAGCCAAGCTTTAGAACCCATTCTTAAGGCGCTTGTTATAGCTACTTATACGGAAACGGTTACTCTAACTGCAACACTGATTACGGACACAACGATTGCAACAACTGAATACTCAACTTTAAATTTCACCGGTGAGGTATTCGAGATCTTTCATTTTTTCATTGTGTGGCAAATTTGTAACAGACTTTTATCATTTATTTTTAACAATTGAAATTACACTGCATTACACATTTGCATTGCTTTCTCTTGACCACGACTCAAGTAACCCTATTGCTCGTATTCTTAACGATTCAAGCGGCTTAAAAATACCTGTCTTGAAATCATCAATAGGGTGTAGCTCTGTCCACTCTCGCTGTTTACTCACGACTTCTTTGCAGATGGACTTAAGGCTTATCCGCTCACAAATATAAGCAACTACAACCAAAGCACTCATTGCTCGTGGTGCTTCCACGCATGTCTACCACTTGCTATTTCATCCTTGATATCTGTTTGTAAACACGAGAAATCTTAATCGTTTCAATCAAATTTAATTGTACGTGCTTTTATGGTTTTTAACCTTTTGAAATTTAATGATTTTGTTCCGGTCGTCGACAGCAAGAAAGATTTATCTTGAGAATCAAAATTACTCAATTGCTAAGTGCTATATTTAAGATTACAACTACTCCACTTTAATGTGGGTCTTGAATTTGCCCACTAACCCTATGTTAAATCGTGGGGTGCCTAAACCATCATGTACTGATGTGCTAACGTATCGCCACCTAAGGATTATTTAGATGCTATCTACTCTATTCGTTGTTGATCAAAATGCAGATGTACTGCCTTTGGCAAATAACGTAGTGACGTTTGAAACGTATTTGCAAGAGTACCCAAAGCTCGGTGAATCAAAACTTCGAGTGATTAATTTATGTGACTGTGACCGTTATTTAAGCCAAGGTTATTACTGCTCTTTACTTGCTGAAGCGCGTAATCACCAAGTACTTCCGAGTCTAAAAGTTATTAACGGTTTACGTGATGGCGATAATGCGTTGTTTTTATCGCAAGCCTGGTTTGATAAGCGTGGGATCGCGATTACCGATGACGCTGAGCTGATCATTTATATGGGCGAAACCCAACAGCCTGAGTTTAGTAAGTTGGCGGCGTATTTATTTCAGCAATTTCCAGCGCCTTTACTAAAAGTGACATTACAGCAGCAAGATAAAGGCGTGCGTGTGCAGGTGCAGCGTCGAGACTTTTCGACTCTACAGGTGGCGCAGCTTGAGTTTTGTACTCAAGTATTAGGTCATGTGCATGCCACTCAGTGGAACAAGCGTAAGAGCCACAAAAAGTATCGCTGGGATATCGCGATGCTGGTGGACCACGATGAAAAGTTGCCGCCAAGTAATAAAGGGGCGATCAGCCGCTTTGTAAAAGCGGGTGAAAAGCTTGGCATTAAAGTCCATCCATTAGAAGCGGCTGAGTTATACAACTTAGGCCAATACGATGGGCTATTTATTCGTGAAACCACAGCGATTGACCACCATACTTATCGCCTTGCGCAAGAAGCAGAGCAAAAAGATTTAGTCGTAATTGATGACCCAAGCTCGATCCTACGCTGTTGTAATAAGGTGTTTTTACATGATGCCTTTAATTACAAGAAGGTGCCAAGTTTAGAAACGCGATTTGTGAGTCAGTGTAATGAACAAATAATCGATAAACTCATTGCTGAGTTATCGCTACCTATGGTGCTTAAAATGCCTGAGAGTTCGTTCTCAAAAGGCGTATTTAAAGTAAAAACCAAAGAAGAACTTGGCGAGCGTTTACAAGAGCTGATGAGCGTCTCTGCGATTGTGTTGGCGCAAGCTTACTTATACACAGACTACGACTGGCGTATTGGGGTATTAAATGGCCGTGCGATCTACGCATGCCGTTACCATATGGCACGTAACCATTGGCAAATCTATAACCATGAGTCAAAACGTAATTTCTCGGGTGGGTTTGACACGCTACCAACGTTTGAAGTGCCAAAAGCGGTGTTACGTGCGGCGTTAAAAGCGGCGGCAGTTGTGGGTAATGGTTTGTATGGTATTGATATTAAAGAGCACAACGGCAAAGCCTACGTGCTTGAAGTAAACGACAACCCCAATATTGATCAAGGGGTTGAAGACAAATATCTCGGTGACGAGCTGTACATGCAAGTGATGTCTGAATTTTCAAGACGTCTTGAAGCGAGGGGTAAAAAGTAATGTTGCAAGCCGCGTTGGTGCTTGAAAAGGCGACACAGCACGATTTGAATTCACTTAACGCACTGGAGCAAAGCTGCTTTAGTGCAGATAGACTGAGTCGCCGCCAACTCAAGCATTACATCAGTTTTGAACATAGCTTGCTGCTCACTGCAAAGTTAGCAGGGGAACTTGTGGGCTATGGATTGCTTTGGTTGCACCAAGGGACGCGGCTAGCAAGGCTTTATTCATTGGCGGTATCGCCTCATCATCAAGGTAAAGGGATCGCACGCCAATTGATGTCTGAGCTTGAAGTTAGAGCGGGTGAAATGGGCTGGTTATATATGCGTTTAGAAGTGGCTAAACGCAATGACGCGGCCATCGGCTTATATAAACGCATGGGTTATCGTGTATTTGGCGAGTATCAAAACTATTACGCGGATCATGACGATGCGCTAAGAATGCAAAAATGCGTGCGTAAGCTGTCGCAAAAGGCGGTATTGCATCAGGCTCCTTGGTATCAGCAAACGACAGACTTTACCTGCGGACCGGCGTCACTGATGATGGCAATGGCAAGCATAGATCCAGGCTGTATGGGCGATCAGGCCTTAGAGCTTGAGATATGGCGTGAAGCGACCACCATCTTTATGACCGCAGGTCACGGCGGCTGTCACCCATTTGGATTGGCATTGGCTGCGGAGCGCCGTGGTTTTGCGGCAGAGGTGATGGTGAATACGGCGGGCCCGCTATTTTTAGATGGCGTGAGAAGCGCGCAGAAAAAGCAGGTGATGACCTTAGTTCATGAACAATTCCGTCAAGAGTGTGAATATCGTGATATTGCTATTCACCAAGCCGATGTAAAGCTTGAACAGGTTGAACAATGGTTGTTACAGGGCAGTGCGGTATTGGCTTTGATCAGCACTTATCGGCTAAACGGTAAAAAAGCGCCGCATTGGGTGCTTATTACGGGCTTAGATGAGTTGTGTTTATATCTTAATGACCCTGATGTCGAGGACGACCAAAACCCTATCGACTGCCAGCAAGTGCCCATCGCAAGGTCGGATTTTGAAAAAATGATGACGTTTGGCGCAAGCAAATTAAGTGCGCTGGTGGTGTTGCACGAGTCATTTTAAATAACGTTTTCGGTTATAAGTCAAAGGGCCTGTATTCGGCCCTTTGTTTTTAGTGCTACATGGCGTTTATAGTGTTTTCAAAAACTCAACGATTTGCCATTTTTCATTGTCACTCAAGGTTGTGCCGTAAACGTGACCGCTGTTATCATTGCCCGGCATCACTTCACCGCTGGCTTTGTTCACATTGAACTCGTTCATGCCTTGATGAGTAATATAACCAACGTTGATAGGATCGAATTCACGACTGCCAACCCAGAAGGTATCTGGGCGCGACTCTGGTGATTGTAGTAGTGACCATAGGTTTGGCACCGAGCCATTATGTAAATAAGGCGCGGTTGCCCAAATTCCATTTAACGGCCTTGCTTTGTAGACACCTGCATCGTAAAAACCATCCACACAATCTTCGTTAGTATTGGGGGTTAACTGTTGTCTATTTGCCAAATAGACTTTGAGGCGCTCTTCAATGGATTTTTTCACGGTGGTTTTCTTACCATCTGGCCCGGTGCGCTCTGCTATTAAGCCCGCTTCGATTGCTTTGATGGGATCTTTTAGCACTAGACCCACAACCCCATTTACTGGGATATCGATAGCGCTATCCACTGCTTGGAATTTGTCTCCCGCGATAATGTCGGTTTTTGTGCCTTCCAAGAACAGTGTTTTTGCCATGTGGCAGCTTGCGTTATTAGACATAGTCGGATCGGTACCTATCTCTTTTACCGGTACTTTTACTGCTTCGTAATCCTTGAGTAAGTTTTTGCTATCAATAAGTTGGTGGCAGTTGGCACAATTTGCTTGGAATAGCATTTTCCCTTGTGCCGCCTTATTGGTGTCAATCCCCGGAAGGTATTGCTCAGGCCAAGCTGGTGGCAGAAGTGTTTTTACCCAGGCTTCTAGTTGCCCTAACGCATGCATGTCTACCGTTGAGCTATATCGAGCATGTTTTCCCCAAACGCGCTGCCAAACCGGTGCTTCTTCAATGGATAACGAACCAAACACACCGACAACTTCACCAATGTTGCGTACTAATGGGCCGACCACAGGAATATTGGGGGCGGAAGCATTCCACTGCACAACATTTGACTGGTGCGTCCCCCATAAAAATGGATAGGAGACGGGCGCGGTGGGCGCATTTTTATTGTTAAGGTCGTCAAGCGCAAATGCCGTGCCGGCGTTTTGTATATTGCCAAATGCATCAAGTCGAGCATAGCTAGTAAAATCGTCTGGATAGTCTTCGGGCAAGTCATTAACGGTTTGTCGCTCGGCGGTTGCAAGCGCCACATGCTTGAGATCGTCTCGTAGATCATCAATCAATTCTTGCGATGCCCCTTCTTTTAATACGCGCATCGCGAAACGGCTAAACTTTTGATTATCGTTAAGGGTCGCTTCTAACGCGGCATTTAGGCGGCTAAAGAAGAGTACAAAGTTGGCGAGGGTGGGCGCACCTTCTACCAAGATTTTTGTGCCATTATAGTCAATTTGGTTAGTGTGACATGCTGCACAGGTCATCCCGACCCAAGCTTGTCCCGTGGTTTGATTGTTATGCACGGCAAAACCGATGGGCAAGCCTGAAGGGTTATTGGCGGCGGTTTTACTGGGCAGGTAGCGCAGCATTTCCATATGTTCGCTATCGCGAAAGAGCTTTTTACTATTGGGTTGCTCTAACCAAGTAAACCAAGTATAGGGAATGATTTGTGACCCTTGGCCTGTAAACCAAAAGTCTTGCCGAAGTTTATCTGACCACCCTTGATTGAGCCAAACTCGCTCAGGCACTTGACCAGATTCTGCAACCGGGTCGAGCGTTTCTTTTGGCACAGAAGGTTTTTTACTTGGTGAGCTACAACTTGCGAGAAACAATGTGCAAGCCACTGCCGCACTTACATATTTTATTACTAGTCTATTGTTCATGTTGAACTGTCCGTGACGGTCGAAGTACCAACTACCTTAGTACAAACTAATTAACAATCAAGTTACACGACATTACACGTGCCGCTAATTCACAAGATGAGAAAGTCTCATCTTTCCAAATATGAAATATTTATGTAAATTTATTTGTTTACACTAAATTTACTTTATTTGTTCGGGAGCGGTTGTGCGTCGAAGTAGTTTTGCCATTTTTCATGTTATGGCGGTAATAGTTATCTTGGTTGGGTTACTGACAGGTCCTCGTTTGGGCATTATCAATCATGATTTTCTGGCGTTTCTTTCGCCTTTGCTTCCCCAAGGCGCGTTGCTGTCAATGCATGTGTTATTTGGTTGCTTACTCACCTTGATTGCGATTGTTTTTACTTTGGCAACCATTCGCGCACCGTTTCGTGGTGCACCAAGCAAGTTTGATAAAGCTGTTAACTACATTGGGTATCTTGTTATCGTGCTGAGTATAGCCACCGGTTGGTTACTTTGGCTCAATCCAGAGAGTCTAAGTCTAGTCATTCATGGGTTATCAGCGACAGCCATTTTTTTGTATTTGGTGTTACATGGCATAAAGCACACCGTATTTAAGGGCAAGCAAGTACTGAGCGTATTATTGCCTAGAAACGCGCTTATTTTACTCAGTTGCAGTATTGCTCTGGTGTATTTTTGCGGCCTTGGCATAAAGCTTATTGTTGCAGATCAGCATTTACGGTTAGAAGTTGCGCCGCTATCAAGGCAAAGCCACCTTGAAATAGACGGTAAAGGAGACGAGCCTGAATGGTTGCGTGCTAAGCCTATTAAGTTAACTACATTTGGTGGTGCAAACTTCTTGGATGGGAGTAGTGAGGTCGAAATAAAAGCGTTGAGCAACCATGATGAAACCTTTTTTCTGATCCGCTGGCAAGATCCGACCGAAAGTCTAGAGCATCTGCCGCTCGAAAAAACCTCGAACGGTTGGCAAGTACAAGAAAATGGCTTTTATCGCTTTGACGAGCGCACTTATTATGAAGATAAGTTTGCCATTATGCTATCGACTACCTGTGAACTAGGAGGTGATGGCACCGTTCAATACGGCGATGCGCCGCTTGCAGGCAAGCCCCGTAACTGGCATGGCAAGGGCTATCATGCAAGTACGGACGGCCGCACGCGAGATTTATGGCACTGGAAAGCGCTGAGAACCAATGACATGTACTTGGCCGATGATAATTTTTTTGGGCCGCCTCAAAGCGTTGCACTTGGGCAAAGACGCTACACCGCAGGGTATCAACCTGATGGCAAAGAAAGCGGTGCTTATGTGATGAACTGGTGCTGGTACTCACCGACTGAGGTTACGCCAAAGCGAATACCAATCCCATCGCCAGATATCACTGAGCGCAAAGTCCTTGATTGGTTTGCCAGCGAAACCTACAACCCACAACGAGACATGGCGAAAATTGGCGAACAGTTACCGTCCGTGTTGTACCGTTCAAATCGCTTTGAAGGAGATAGAGCAGATGTTAGAGCTAGGGGAGAGTGGCGCGATGGCTATTGGACGCTAGAGCTGGTACGTAAACACCAAACGCATTCTCCTCTTGATGTTGAACTGCGCTCTGGTGTTTGCATGTGGGTTTCGGCATTTGATCACGCACAAATCGCGCATACTCGTCACCACAGAGCTATTCAATTGAGGTATATGCTATGACCGTTGCCTCACGTTTAATACTTAGTTTAGCGATTGCCGCTGTGGCGATTAGCTACTTGTTATTCAGCGCTCCTGAGCGAGAAATTCCAACTCATGCACGCTTTATTAAAGTCACCAATGACATGCAGTTTTTGTCTGTATGGCAGGGCCCTTGGCATTGTGTCTATGATAAAAAGCTTAATCTGCTTTGGGAAGTAAAACGAGATGATGAGTCTATTCACGATGGCTATTGGAGTTACTCTTGGTATGACGGTCAATTTGGTCATGCTGATCAAGGTGATTGTTATTTCGAAGCATCCCACTGCGACAGCCAAGATCTGATCCGTAAAACCAACCAAGCTTCATTATGTGGTAGTGCCGAGTGGCGCTTACCTACACCTGATGAGCTGCGCTCTTTAATTCAAACACCAAATAGTCCCGGAAAGCCCCATATCGCAAGTGATTTTTTCCCACACATTAAAAATGGTGACTATTGGAGTAGTGAGGCTGGAGTGTCGTTACCCAAGTCGTTTAAGCGTGAAAAGTTAGGGGCAACGGCCGTGAATTTTCAATCGGCAGAGACGCTTTCGCTCCCTTATGCAAACGCCGCATTTGTCATGTTGGTGGCTACGCCGTCAACACCACTCTCATTGGCTCAAAGTCGTGTTGAGCCTGTTACTCTAAACTAGGAACCAAGGAAATGAAATATACTCAAATGGCAACTTTTGTGGTTGCAGTTGGCCTATCTTGTAGCAGTTTTGCTGCGAGTGACTACCATCGTCTTGTGTGGGACACCAGTCCAAGCACTTCAGCAACAATAGGATTTACACCCACATCAGGCACTAATCATATTGTTAAATATGGCAGCACAACGGATGAGCAGAGCTGGCAAAGTGCTGCGGTCAGCGCAACGCATACCTTTGACGGTGGCCTCTCAAGTTCATTTGTGAAATTAACCGGTTTAACCCCAGATAGTGCGGTTTATTATCGTGTTTGTGATTCACAAGGTTGCGGTCAGCGTTTGTGGTTCAGAACTGCGCCGCAAACGGCATCAGGGATCACTGCTGTAGCTGGTGGTGATACGCGCACAGGTTGGACAACGCGTCGTAAAGGCAATGAGTTGATCGCTAAAATTCGACCGTTATTTATTATGCATGGTGGCGATTACACCAATGCAAACTCCGTTTCTGAAATGCGTGAGTACTTAAAAGATTGGCAATTAACCTTTTCGGATGATTTGATAGATGGCCTTGCATACAAGCGAATTTATCCATTTGTAGCAACACATGGCAATCACGAAGACGATAACTACAAAACGCTATGCGAAGTATTTGGTGTAGATTATGACCAAGATGGTGCGTGTACAGCAAAAGATACCTATGGTGCTTTTAACGTGGCGGGGCTTTTAAGGGTTTATACCTTAAACAGCCAATTTAAAAATAGTGGCTGGTCGAGCTATGCTACGGCGATGAACAATTGGCTGAAAAGCGACTTACAGTCTCAGGGCAACAGCGCAACGTGGCGTATCGCTCAGTATCACAAGCCGATGTATCCTCACTATTCTGGTAAGTCAGACAACACCATATTACACACTTGGTGGGCACAAGACTTCTATAATAATGCGATGAACTTAGTGGTAGAGTCCGATACTCATATCAATAAACTAACTTACGCACTAACGCCTACCAGCAATGGTTTTACGGCAACGACGCAAGGCGGCACCGTTTATGTGGGTGAAGGAAGCTGGGGTGCACCGGCAAGAAGCGCCAATGATCCAAAAAGCTGGACTATCGATCTTGCGAGTATTCAACAGTTTAAGGTGTTGAGTGTGACAAACGATAAGCTCACAGTTCGAACCGCTGAGTTTTCAAGTAATGCAACCGCGTTATCTAAAGCGCAGCGAGATGCTGATCCGCTCGCGTTACCTATGAATATGACATGGTGGTATGCCGCTGAAATTGGTGATGAACTGAATCTGATCAAAGCAAGCAATAATCTATCCGTGATTGAAACTCCCATTATTGAGCCGCCAGCTGCAATTGAACTTATCAGTGGTCAAACACAAGCGAATGTCACTGGCGCTAAGTCTTCTCAGACACTTTATTACATTGATGTGCCAGCAGGAGCAACGCAGCTAAAAGTCGAAACGGCGGGC
The DNA here is from genome assembly GCF_000238315.3 of Pseudoalteromonas piscicida. Lineage (NCBI taxonomy): Bacteria > Pseudomonadati > Pseudomonadota > Gammaproteobacteria > Alteromonadales > Pseudoalteromonadaceae > Pseudoalteromonas > Pseudoalteromonas piscicida. The sequence goes on along the minus strand of NZ_CP011924.1, from coordinate 2,037,543 downwards.
GGCAGTGGGGATGTAGATATGTATGTGCGCTTTAATGCGGAGCCAACGACACAAAACTACGATTGTCGACCCTATAAATCAGGTAATAATGAAGTCTGTGCGATTACTCCAGTACAAACAGGTCGTTACTATGTCATGCTTAATGGCTATGAGAGTTATTCAGGCGTTGCGCTAACGGCTACGGTTTATACTGACACTCCTCCAGATCAAGGCAATAGCCAGCAATGGTTGGATCAATCCGCCAGTAAAGGTCAGTGGCAGTATTATACTTTTGACGTGGCACAGGGCACACAGAGCCTGCAAGTAAAGGCATCGGGTGGTACTGGAGATGCTGATTTATATCTGCGCTTTGGTCAACAACCAAATAGTAATACCTACGAATGTCGGCCTTATGAAAATGGCAATAATGAAACATGCACAATCACCAATCCAAATGCGGGAACTTGGCATATTGGGCTCTATGGTTACGCTGCTTTTTCAGGATTGACTCTACAAGCAGAAAGTCAATAACCCTGTAAATGAGAGCTTGGTGGTTATTGGTGTAACGATCAAGCTCATTTTAAAACTGACCGAATTTTGAGAGTAGCTTGACCGTTCACAATTAATGGAATTGAGACAATAATCGAGGTACAATACCGCTGCATTTTTGGGCATGCAATTGTCTTTATGCAACGACCTCTGACGCGCGCAATCGTTGCGGTTCGTAGGGAAGAATAAATTTACCACGTGTTTGGCTATGTACCGTGGTGATAACAAGGAATCAATTATGAATACAAAACTTCTCGTTGGCTTAGGTGCGGTGGCTATTGCCGTTGGTGCTTATGTAACCACTCAATCATCTTCTTCAAGCATCGCGATGGAACAACTGGAATATGTTCCGGCTGATACCGCTGTATTTTGGGGGCAATTAACGCCTTTTGAGCAGCAAAAATATTTATCTTTTATGCCTGAATCGCTTAGAAAAGTACAAGATCTTGAAGAAGTAACTGGGTTGCTTAGAAAAGAAAATGACAAACATCTTAATTTTCTGGCAACGCTATTAGAGCAGTACAATCTAGCAATGACATCCCCTGAGCAAATGAAAGCTATCTTAGGTATGGGTGAGACAGTTAGAAGTGTATTCTACACCGTTGGATTGTTACCGACACTGCGTTATGAGCTTGCAGATCCTGAAGCTTTTCAGCGCACAATAAAAATGGCTGCAAAAGATGCCGAAATCACATACCAAGAAGATACGCTTGATGGCGTCGCATTAACGCGTTATCAGCTTGAGTTCGCGCCAGAAGCTAAAATTGAGCTTATCACATCCGTGCAGGGTCAATGGGTAACGACGACATTTAACACGCCAATTAACACCGAGGCGGATTTAAAAGTTGCTTTGGGTATTGCCAAACCAGCCCAGTCACTGGCGCAATCTGGCAAACTTGAGCAATACAATACGCAGTTCGGTTTTGATGGTTCGTCAATTGCGTTTCTGAACCATGTGGCTATCGTCGATGGCATTACTGCAAATAAGCAGTCTGATTTGACTCGTATGTTAGATAACCTATTGCAGCTAGGTGGTGGTACTGAGAAATTAGCAGCGGTACGTGCTCCTGAGTGTCAGGCGGACTACAGTGAAATCGCCAATCTGTGGCCAGCAACGGTATTGGGTACCAAGAATATTCAATTTACTAATTCTGCAATCGACTTTGAAGTTGATACTGTGGTGGTGGGTAAAGATGCCGAACTGATGAAAGCGCTTGGGTCGATCCGTGGCTTTATTCCTGCCCACGTCACCAACGGTGAAGAGAAAGTACTAGGGTTTGGCTATGGTGTTGATGTTGCAAAAGTTGCGCCGCTTGTAAACACCCTTTGGGGCCGCTTTACTAAAGCTGAATTCAAGTGTTCTGAACTCGTTGCGCTACAGCAGCAAGCGAAACAAAACAGTCCAATGGCTATTGCGATGATGACAGGCATGGCGAACTCGGTTAAAGGCGTGAGTGCATCCGTTTTTGATCTTATTATGGAGCCAAACGACCAAGGCATGCCAGAACCTAAAACGTTTGATGCTCTAGTCACATTGTCTGCCGAAGATCCTTTAGTACTTGTTAATACGATAAAAGGGCTTGCACCTATGCTGGGTCAAATTCAAATCCCAGAAGATGGTACTCCGGTTTCAATTAACCAGTATATTCCATCTCCACAGCCTTTAGATGTAGATATTAAACTAGCAGTTAAAGGCGATCACTTGGTATTGTTTACGGGTGAAAAGGCGACGGTTATTGCTGAGAAAATGGCAAACCAAGCGCTAGAAACTAATGGTATGACGCATTTGAGCATGGATATGCAAGCGTTTTTAGCACCAATGTTAGAAGCGGCAAAAGCGACGGATCTCACTATAACTGATAGTATGGATGCAGTTTTACAGCAAAATATGGTGTTTGAGTTTAGTATGGATGTTGCAGATCACGGCCTTGTATTTGGCACTGATATGAAGCTGAAAAAACTATAACGAGCAAAAGCTAAAATGATGTTAAATATGCCGACTTTAAGTCGGCATATTTGTTTATACTGGCTGTAATTTTTGAGAAGGAGGTTTTATGAAATTACAAAATAGGTTGCTGCTGATGTTGGCATTGCTTAGTACTATATCTTATGCAAGTGATACTCAGTTTGGCGGTGGTGCAGACATGAGTAAGCTCGTTGCGGGCAAAGACGTATTGAAAAATACTGAGCAGTTTGTGGGGAGTCAGATCACGCTGTCGGGTGAGGTGGTCAAGGTGTGTAAAAAGCGTGGTTGTTGGATGACACTGAAAGTAGATAACGGCGAGGAAATAAACGTAAAGGTACGGGATGGCGATATGGTTTTTCCAATGTCCGCCATTGGAAAGCAAGCCTATGCGACTGGAATACTTGAGCAGTTCGAGTTAGACATTGAGAAAACGAAGCGTTATTTGGCTCATAGAGCACATGAAAACGGTGAAGTGTTTGATGCAAGCAAAGTCACTGAGGGAATGAATCTAGTTAGGCTCAAACCGGACTCAGTAACGATTTTAGAAGCGCAATAAAAGCTATTTCACAAGTACGGCGTACTCGAAGTTTGTGCGCTGTGAATTTGGGCTGATCACTACTTGGTAAGTGTCAGCGCCAAGCATCACATAATTCACCTTACCCACCTTGAGCGGTTTTGGTGTGCTATCTAAATCCATTATCCAGACACCAGTTTCTGTATCCGGAGCCAAGTTTATTAAGGTTCTTCCTGCGTTATTTGGAATATATAAAGCGGCATTGCTACTTTTACCCCAAATCGCTTTGAGTTTGTGGTTTTCCGACACCAATGTGTAATCCGCAGGACCGGAAGGGCGCATATCGGTCTGACGTTTGACTTCACACTGTTCACATTGAATTGAGGGAGCTGACAGGTGCGTTTGCAGCTGACCATCAAAAATGATGCCTTCTGAAGCTATTCTCCACAAAGATTGACCTTCGCCCAGCTGGTGGCATCCCGACATCAGTAAGGCTGAAAATAGCAGGCTGTAATGTTTGTTGAAAATAGGCACCGGATCACCAAAAGAAAACTAGTTAAACCGGTACAAATAGTAGCTAATCTTTGGCGCCAATATAAGGCCTTAACGTTAACGAATGTAAAAGGCCGCATCCTAGAAATACTTTGTGTTTAACTACTACAGCCGCTACCGCAACTTGAATCACTACTACAACTTGAGTTTGAAGAGCTTGAGGAAGTGCTGCTGTCGCCACTGTCCATTGACGTACACCCGATGTGCCCGGCATAGGTTGTGCTGCTGGAGTCGCCTTTGGCAATGGGCTCTCGAAAATCAGTTGCCGAGTAGTAATAGCCATTTGGGATGTTAAGTAAGGCATCCAGTGCGAATAATATAGGTAAAGTAGCTGGTCTTCGCGGAGATATTCCTTCGATGCTACAGCAGGCTCTCCATGTTTTACGCAAACTGAGTTGAGCTTTGTTTTTCCCTTTCATTGCCTCAGATGGACAATGGTGTAAGAAACGGTCAAAGGCCTGGTAGCAAAAGGAATGATACTCTTGTGTATGTAAAATAAATTCATGCCACAGCGCATCGACAACCAGAGAGGGCATAGCCAAGGATTGATCTTCGAGCAATAAGTTCGCTTGAAAAAACTGCTTAAGGCCTAGCTCAACCTGTGTCAGTTGCTCATTGGTAAGCTCAGGGTAATGGTGGCTGAGTTTGGGCCTTAAATGTGTGAGATTGTAATCTTGAATAAAACTACGTCTACGTGCCGTCGTTTTTACTTTTTGATATTGTAATACGCCAACAAAGGCTACGAACGCCGCAACAAGTATAAGAAATCCAATCATGTTATTTCCCTATATTTTTGCGTCCTAGACTGACCGAATGTATAGAATGTGTCAATAACGGGAAATATTAGAAGCAAGATTTCTTGCCTCTAATTGATTTGATTGTAAGTTTCTTAAATACTCTGTTTGACGTATTCTCCGGGGGCATCGTAAATCCCCGGTTGTTCATCATTTTGTGCAGCACGAGCTGGGACTTGCTCTGGGTTTATTTGATGTAACCACTGTGCCCAATGGGACCACCATGACCCGCTTTCATGCTTTGCCGAGGCAAGCCACTCAGCGGGGTTTTCTTGGTCTTGTCCATCAAACCAATAACCATATTTGTTTGCATTTGGCGGGTTAACCACACCAGCAATATGACCAGACTCACCGAGCACAAAGGTGAGCGGGCTGCTGAGTCTTTTGGCCCCCTCAAAAGTGCCTTGCCACAGCGCAATATGATCGTCACGGGTAGAGAGAAAGTAGACTGGCTGCTTTACTTTACTGAGGTCAATTTTAGTGCCACGAATACTGACAGATTTGTCTTCAATAAGCTGATTATTGAGATATAAGTCTCGTAAAATAAAGTTGTGGCAGGCCGCTGTTAGGTTCGTGCTATCACTATTCCAGTAGAGTAAATCTAAGTCGGCGGGCGCTTTGCCTTTGAGGTAGTTATTGACGAAGTAATTCCAATACAAGCTGTTTTCTCTCAGCATACTAAAAGAAGTACCGAGCAAGTGCCCAGACATCACGCCATTTTGATTATTATACTGCTCTAGCGCATTAATGGTGGGCTCATTGATAAATGCGCCAAGTTCTCCAGGCTGCGAGAAATCTAAAATCGTAGTTAGCAAGGTTGCACTTTTTACTCTTTGTTTGATGCGCTTAGCAGCAATATAGGCCATACACGTAGTGAGTAGAGTACCGCCGATACAATAACCCACAGAATGGATTTGGGTTTCGCCTGTTTGCTTTTCAGTTTGCTCTAAAGCACATAACACACCGTCGACGACATAGTCTTCAAACGCAATATTTGCCATGCTTGGATCTGGGTTTTTCCATGACATCATTAACACAGTATAGCCCTGTTCAAGTGCCCATTTAACCATCGAGTTATCTGCTCTCAAGTCCAAAATATAGTATTTATTAACAAATGGCGGCACGATAAGCAGGGGAGTCTTGTGTACTTGCTCCGTAGTCGGATGATATTGGATCAATTCAAACAAGTGGTTTTGGAATACCACTCTTCCCGGTGTACAAGCTAGGTCTTCTCCAAGTGTATACGCATTTTCATTGGTCATGCTGACTCGGAGCATTTCAGTACTTTTGGCTAAATCTTTTTTTAAGCGCGCCAGTCCATCGAATAGGTTCTGCCCGTTACTTTCTAGCGTCAGCTTGAGTAATTCAGGGTTGGTTGAAACAAAGTTGCTCGGCGATACTGAATTAACGGACTGTCTTGCAAAAAACGCTAATCGCTCTTTAAGTTTTGGGTCGAGACCTGGGGTATTTTCAATGGTGTTTTGTAGTGATTGTCCAAACCAAAGATAGCTTTGTTTAAGGTAGTTAAACCAAGGATTGTCCTGCCAATCTGGGTCTATAAAGCGTTTGTCTCCACGCTCAGGGCTAATAATGTCTTCTTTCTCATCAATCGTTTGTGGCATAAAACTGTTTTGAAAAATTGCAAACTGAGTTTGCCACCACGCATTTTGCTGTTTAATAAAGGTTTCTGGTTGCTGATTGAGTGCACTGAGCCAACTTTGTAAGTCGGCTTGGTTTTGCTCATTTAATGCATTTTGTAATGGATTCTCTTTACCAAAATTTGTCGCTGCGAGCTGCCACAATTCTTGGTTATATTGCCACCACGCAGTTAACCCTTGCTCAATATTTTCTTGAGTGCCCATACAGGTAGATCCTTTGTGTTGTTTGAACGGGTAAGGCGACCTAAGCCGCCCAAAATTGCAGGTTATTGCGCTTTCGCTGTTTTTAGCGTTTCTTTACCAAGAGATTCTAAGCTGTCTTTAAATTCTTGACCTAACTGAGAAAGCTTTTGATCATCTTGGATCATCTGTTGGCTTAGTGCGTTTAACGCGTTCAACTGACTTGCGTTAAAATCCATCATAGATTTTGCATCTTTGATTTCAGTCGCTTGCTTTAGCTGCTCAATGGATGTTTTAGTGATCTGTTCAGCCGAGTGCAGCTGAATTTTAGATAGTGCTTCGATGTTTTTTGCCACGATTTGGTTAAACTGTACCGCTGGTGCAAAGAATTGCTCAGTTTGTTCGTTGAATGTTTTGAATAAATCGCTGTACATGGTCTTTTCCTTGTTATCGATTAAGTTAACACAATGGATGATAGTGAATAGTTGGCACCACCGAACATCAGGTACAGCTCGCTCCCTCAGTGGTACTTAGGTTATTGCATGTATAGGCCGCCATTGAGCGACAGGGTTTCGCCAGTAATGTAACCGGCTTCTTTTGATGCTAAGTAAGCAACTGCAGCTGCAACTTCGTCAGGCGTGGCTAAACGCTGCATCGGTACTTGTGCTTTTATGCTATTTAATACGTCTTCACGCATGGCGCTCACCATAGGCGTTTCTGTGTAGCCTGGTGCTACTGCATTGACGGTGACACCGCTTCTCGCACCTTCATAGGCTAGCGCCTTAGTAAAGCCAATCATGCCCGCTTTCGCAGCGGAATAATTTGCCTGCCCAAATTGACCTTTTAGGCCATTAACGCTAGAGATATTAACGATACGACCTTGCTTATTAGCGCACATTGAAGCAAAGACCGGGTTGGTCATATTAAAAAGGGAATTTAGATTGGTGTTGATCACCTCGCTCCATTGCACGTGGGTCATTTTTTTAAACGCTGAGTCGCGTGTGATCCCGGCGTTGTTTACGAGTAAATCGATATTACCAAATTCTTGTAGGACCTGAGTCATCGCTGTGTGGCACTGCTCAGCATTAGTCACATCCAAGAATAGAGGTTTTACTGCCGCTGGATTGATTTGTAGCGTGTTAAGCCAGAGATCAAAGTCGGCCTCATTACGCCTTTCGCTTGCTATCGCGACAACAAAAAAATCTTTTTCAATGAGTGTTTTCGTAATAGCAGAACCAATACCACCGAAGGCACCAGTTACTACCGCAATTTGCTTGTTTTCCATAACGCTCCCGCGAAAAAAGAGGCTATACCAACATACTTCCTAGCCGAGTTAGCTTATCGAGTATTTTTGCTGGTATTTATGACAAATTGGTCGCGAGTTGATGTCAGTTTGAAGACAGCGGAAACGAAATTAGGAACGCACAACGTAAATTTAATTAAGTTTTATCCAGTTTTTCCGATATGTATAGCAAACAGTATCTATCCCAAGGAGTGAAAATGGATATTCAAATACATCAAGGTGGCTTACCACCGCTAAAGCAACAGACTGAATTGAAATCACAAGGCTCGGCTCAAGTTGCTTCCAACCAGCTAAAAACGAAATCACCAAGCGATGCGGAAGAAAAGCCAGAGGTGCCCGCGATGCTCTCCAAAGAGCTTGATGATGAAGCAGCTGGTTATAAGGAAGATAACCCTGTATTTAAAGAGGATTATGAAAACTTAGAAAAGGCAATGGACCTTATTCAAGCGCAAATTCGTAAACTCCAAGAAAGAATTAATAAACTGATGCAATCCCAAGAGCAGCGCTTTCTAAAAGTCGAACAACACCCAGACGCGACTAATGATGAGCAGCAAGCTTTAATCGAACACGTAGGCAGTAAAAAGTACCGTGACCAAACAAAAGTGGATGAAGTGGAAGTGCTTGAAGAGCAGCTCTCTGAATTTAAACAGCAAGAAGCGGAGCTTCGCATCCAGATGTTAAAGATGATTTTGGCGGAGCGAGAGCGGTTAGAAGAGCTTAAACGCAAAGGAAAACGGTAGAAATCAGATAAAGGTCATTAATAAATCATCAGAAATTCAAGAGAATTTTGCTGAAATTGTTACCTTACCCACTCTCAAAAAAATAATCTCTAACCGAAGAAAGTGAGTAATAAAAATGAAAATAAACATTGGTTTAGCGCTGTTGATGATATCAATGTCTGCTAAGAGTTTCGCGCAGCTTAGATCCGGTCCTTATCTTGGCCAAACACCTCCTGGGGACACACCTCAAGTATTTGCGCTTGGCACGGTGTCAACAGAGCACAGAGATCACAATGCGTTTTTCTCCCCGGACATGAAAACCTTTTATTTTACGCGAAAGGATCTGAACGTGAACCGTTGGAGTTTAATTGCATACAAGCAGCGAGGTGAACAGTGGCATGATACGGTTGTTGGTCCAAGAGTTGGCAGGCCATTATTAGCACCAGATGGCGTGACCATGCATATGGGTAAATATGTTATGACACGTCAAGAGGGGAGCTGGTCTGAAGCCAAAAGTCTAGGCCCTATGTTTGATAAAGAAAGCTGGGGGATCATGCGGTTAAGTGCATCTGCGAGTGGTACGTATGTGTTTGACGATTATAAAAGTGGCGATGTTATTAGGATCTCTGAGGTGAAAAACGGTCAGCGCCAACGACCGGTTAAATTAGGTCCTGAAATTAACACTGGCCTTTATAATGCACATCCATTTATCGCGCCCGATGATTCTTACATTATATGGGACGGGGTTCGAGATTCAGGGTTTGGTAACTCGGATCTTTATATTAGCTTCCGCTTGAAAGACGGTAGTTGGGGCGAAGCGATTAATTTGGGAGACAAAGTGAATACCAGTGCGCGGGAGGCGTCAGCGAGTGTCACGCCCGATGGTAAATATTTGTTCTTTAACCGTACCACACCTTCACGAGATGCTGATATTTTTTGGGTTGATGCTCAGGTAATCGAAACGCTAAGACCTGCTAATTAACTTATTGGTATACAGCGCACAGTGACTACTTTGGTGTGCGCTTTATTCTTTTCTTTAAGTTAGTCAGAGTAAGCTGCTCAACAATGCTATCTAAAAAATGAGCTTGATCTGCCGTGATATTGAAGGGTAATGCTTTAAACCTAAACTCGTCACTAAATCCCAGTTGAATAGCCTGTTTGAAATAGTCCTGAGCCTTGTCATTTTGCTGATGGTAAAGGCTGATGAGACCGAGGCTAAAGACTAATTCAGGGTCTTGGTTGCCGGCCTTTATCTGGTTGGCAATATCATTGGTGTATTTACTTATTGATTGATGCTTAGCAGTGAGGAGTGACAAGTATAATTGACTGAATAATGCGTATTTACCGTGCTTTTCAACAGTCAGCGCTAAAACATCGGTCGCTTTATCATGATGATTGTTACTTAGATAAGAAAGGGCTGTGAACCAGTTTAATGTCTGGGAATTTGGTGCGGCTTTGGCTAATAAGTTAAGTTGTTGGATGGCTTGTTCGTGCCGCGCTTGTTGCTGCAAAAACTGGATGTGTTCTAGTTGTATCCAAGGAGAGCCCTTTACTTCAGGGCTGGCATTGACAAGTACCTTGCTAAACCAGTTGGCCATATACATTTTGCGCAGGCAGTGGAGGTAGCTAGCAACTACCTTGGGTTCGGTGGGAGAAGCCTCATAAGCTTGGCGTGCTAGCGGGTATGCATCAATGGTATTGCCTTGCAAGAGATAGGTCTCGGCTAGGTGTGACTTTAACAAAGGCCAATTAGGTGTATTTGCTATGGTGTCATTTAGAAGTTTTTGTGCTTGATGGTAATGCCCTTGAAGCGTCTGTGCTTGAGCCAAAAGCAGATTTGCTGATGGACTATCAGGTGTTAAGTCCAGCGCTTTTTCTGTATTGATCCGGCTTTTCGTCAGCGCGTCTGCAACCTGATTATATAAGTTGTAGTCGCTCAATAATGCTCGACTCAAGCCCTTATAATTCTCATCTACATCTTGCGATGTTGTGATGCTTTGCTGATACAGCGCTATCGCCCGCAAATTATCTTCTAAAGTTTGTTGGGTAAAGTGTTGCTGGGCGATGCTCAATGTTGCGTCCGAGTTTGTTGAAGAAAATGGTGAGGTAAAAGGGGAGTGATATATACAGATTGCAGACACCAGAATTAAGCCGATACTTCCGCCGGCTAGAGTAGTAAATCGTTTTACTGCTGGCGCTTGCGCTTCATGATTTATCATATTAACGGTTGCGCTAAAACGGTATCCGAAGCTGCGTTCAGACACGATATATTCTGGTTTATTGGCATCATCTTCAAGGAGCTTTCGTAGCCTTGCTATTTGTTTTTTAATCGCATCATGAGTCACGACTCGACCAAGCCAAACTTGTTGTTCTAATTGCTGGTGGCTCACAAGGTGAGGTGCATGCTCAATCAGGTTCAGCAACAATCTATGCGCGAGCGGTGTCAGTACATGAGACACGTCGCGATGACTGATGGTGCGAGAAGATACATCAAAGTCCCATTTTTGATTCAACTGATACTGCAAGTCATCAATCCTGTATTTTTTATTTTATTGATTTAAAAGCTTTTAACTGTTCTGTCACGCAATGTCACCAAAGCACACTGGCAAGCCAACATTAGATACGTAGAGTAAGACTCGTCATAACAATAAACAAGGATTTACATGAAAGCATTACCCCATTTACTGTTATTTTTATGCTTGTTTTCTATGCCTGCTCAGGCGACGACTCAACTGCAAAAACAACTAGATGACTATATCGCGCAGTATCACCAAATTAAAGAGTTTGATGGTGCCGCTTTGGTTGCTCGAGGATCTGAGGTGTTACTGCAACAAGGTTATGGGTTTGCCAACGTAGAGTGGCAAATAGCAAATCAGCCCAATACTAAATTTAAGCTAGCATCAGTGACCAAACAGTTTACCGCGCTTTTGGTATTACAACAGGTTGAGAAAGGAAAGATTGAGCTTGATGCTAATATTTCCAGTTATTTACCTAAATACCGAAAGGATACGGGAGACCAAATTACCATAAGACAATTACTTAATCACACATCAGGTCTACCTGATGTGTTTCAACACCCCGAATTTCGCCAAGTGCAGAGTCACAACCCTTATAACCATGATGAGTTTATCGACCATTTCTGCTCAGGAGACTTGTTGTTTGAGCCGGGCTCTGCGTTTCGTTACAGCAATGCCGGTTACACTATACTTGGACGTATCCTTGAGCTTGTGAGTGGACAAAGTTACTGGCAACTACTTGAAAAGCAAATATTAGTACCGTTAGATATGAAAGAAACTGGATTTGCCGATGATGAGCAGGTAATTAAAGGCTTAGCCAGTGGTTACGATACCACGTTAAAGGGGTTCAAACATGCCGATTTTATTGACATGACTGTGCCTTTTTCCGCGGGTGCAATGTATTCAACGGTGCTAGATATGTATAAGTGGGACCGTGCATTATACACAGATAAACTATTAACGCCTGAGACCAAGACATTGTTATTTACCCCCTCTAAACATAGAAATTACGGGTTTGGCTGGGAAATCACCAACAAAGAAGATGCCAGTCAAACTAAAACGCTGATTCACCATGCCGGTGGAATCCCAGGGTTTGGGGCTAAGATTGCAAGAGTATTGGAGGACAAAACGGTTATTATTTTGCTGGATAATACAGGTGGTGCGCCATTGACACAGATGGTTGATGGCATACTTGAAATCCTTGCAGGTAGGGCTGTAGCAGCGCCTAAGTTAAGTCCATATCGGCTGCTTTTTGCAACGATTCTATCTGACGGCGTTGAAGTTGCGATTAAAAACTATCAACAACAGGTTCGCGAAGGGAAGGGGCTGAGTGAGCGCCAGCTAAATCGCTTTGGGTATCAATTATTGGAAGTCGGTTATTACGACGCCGCAATTGAATTTTTCAAATTGAATGTTACGGCACACCCAAAAAGCGTGAATACCTATGACAGTCTTGCTGAGGCGTATCTAATTAAAGGAGATAAAACCAATGCACGTGTTACTTATCGGCAGTTATTGCAATTAGATAGTAGCCATGAAGCGGCTAAGAGGTTTGTAGAATCAACCTTGAAGTGAGCGCAGCAGTCAACTTTTGCTATGTCTGTTACCGAGCATAGTTTTCTGATGATAGAGTGTTTCAATTATATAGCGCCTAGCTAAGCCTAAGCGCTATTAATTTCGTCGGGTTATCTTAGAGCGTAAACTTGTCGACTTGTGACTTTAAGTCATGGGCAAGTTTACTCATTTCATTACACGCCGTCGCGGTTTGGTTGGCACCTTCGGTCATTTCAACGGCTGAGTAATTGATAGTCTCGATATTTTTGTTCAGCTCCTCTGAAACCACTGATTGCTGATGACAAGCTGACGCGATCTGTGTACTCATGGCTGCGATGCTATCAATTTGAGATTCAATTTGATGGATCATATTGCCAGCGACTTCCGATTGCTCAACACAAAGTGCAATACCTTGTTCACAGCTTTTGGTTGCCACGCCAGTTTCCTTCGACTTGGTTTGTAGGTCGTTGACGATTTCAACAATTTGCGTGGTTGAATCTTGGGTGCGTTGGGCCAGTGAGCGAACTTCATCCGCAACAACGGCAAAACCACGACCTTGCGCGCCTGCACGAGCGGCTTCAATGGCGGCATTTAATGCCAATAGATTCGTTTGTTCCGCGATCTCTCTGATTACGTCAACAACCACATTAATGTTGTGTGAGTTTTTCTCGAGATTATTGGCAAGCTCGCCTGCAGATGTGACTGTTTGTGCAACGTCTGAAATATGATTAATATTTGATTTAAGTGCGTCGCTGCCTTCTCTGGCTTTTTCACTTGCCTGATTTGCTGACTCAGCGCCCATTTCTGTACTTTTAGCTACTTCACTAATCGCAGCTTGCATTTGTGTCATCGCGGATGCGACGGATTGCAGCTCATTTTGTTGTACATTCATGCCTTGGGCATTTTGGTAAGAAATAGCATTTACTTCTTCTACCGCTGCAGTTAATTGAATGGCTGAGTCATTGATCATGGTGATCAAGGCGTGTAACTGTGAACGCATTTTTTCTAAAGATTGGGTCAATAAACCGAGCTCGTTCTTGCCTGTATCTTCAAGTGTAATCGCATGATTTAGCTCACCACGGGCGATTTTACTCGCAAGATCCACGGATAAAGCAAGCGGTGTCTTAATCGCTTTACTCAACAGCATACAAATAATGACTATGGTTATTGCAACGAGTAATCCAGAAATCGCTAAAGTAAATAGGGTGCTATTAACGGCTGATATAGCCGAGCGCTCAGAATTTTCAACACTGCTATCATTTAGTGCTTCCAGTTCACTAAGCTCAGACATGGCGTTGGCAAACAGGGGGTAGCTATCCAAAATAATACGATTTGCTTCTTTTGCGTTGCCACTTAAGATAAGGCTTTCATAATGATAGGTCGCATTGACGTATCGCTGCCAAGCTTTAATAAATGCGTCGAATAACGCTTTTTCTTCTGTGCTGACCGGTAATGATTGATAAAATGCTATCTTGTCATTTAATGACTTCTTCAGATCTCTTAATATAGCGAGCCAGTTTTGTACCTCTGAGTCTTCAGGGTTTAATGCAGTACTAAACTCATCTTTACGTATCGTTGCTAAGTCAATTTTAATGTCTTTGATGGTTTCCATCGATGGAATACTGGTTCTGACTATGTCGTTCAGATTGGCGTTTACTTCTTTCATTCCTTGGTAGCTCATCAAGCCAACTCCAATGAAAATGACAAAAAGTAAGGTGAAACTTAACGTTATTTGGTTAGAAATAGATAGTTTTTTTAACTGCATTATTGAAGCTCAATGAATCCATGGATGATGATTGATATTTAAAGGGGCGGTATTGTATTTGAAAAGCAGGTGATATTAATAATTAAATGTTCTTTGCTAATGTTTGCAGTTTGTATTATTTGTTGATTATATTTTGTGTTTTAGATTTGTGATTTTTTAGCTGAAAGGTGGTGTGGTTTTTTATCCTCTTTTTGTGATTTTCTTTTCTAAAAAATGTCCGGTTTTTAACTTTGCCACATCACTTACTTTTTTGTTCAAAACCTTTACGTTATGGAGACTTATAAATAGCGTTGAAGGACAAAGTTGAGGTATGTAGCCTAAGTGAATTAAAATTCACCTAAATTTTAGTTGTAGAAATCTGCATAATATTGATTTAGTTAAGTCGTTATAAAGTAATAGAGGCGCTAGGACTATTTAGACTTCATACCTTTTATCTCGTTGCCTAGTCATTTCATCAAGTACCATTTGGATCATCTGTTGCTTTATATCAGCATGCTGTGATTTAAGCTCATCAAGTTGTTGGGTTAAAATCTCGATTTCTTTTTCTGTTTCATTATCGCGGTACTGTTTTGCGCCGGTATGTTCATATCTCAGGGTATCTTCTTGTGTCGTTGGGACATCAATATCACTTACTGTGGATAATTTTATGGCCCGCTGCAGAGGTGTCTTTTTTAACTCGCTAATAAGCTGTTGTAAATGTTGGATTTGCTCTTTCATTAGGGCTTCAGACTGTTCTAACATTTCATATTGTTGCTTAAAATTAGGGTTGTTACCTTTGTATTTCTTTGCCTTTTTATCCATAAACTCAGTCAGTATGGTTTCATTTGCTGGTTTTTCTTCCGTTTCTTCTGTGGAGTTACTTGTGGCAGTGGATGTGTCGTTGTTTGCGTTTAGTGCGTCGGCAAAGTGATGTAGCTTCGTTTGAATTTCCATAACGTTATCCTTGTTATCTCTATTTCTAACTGTATCGGAGTATTTCCTGATTTCTTTAGCTGTTTGGTTAATCCCCGCTAAGCTAACAAGGTTGGTTATAAGGAGTCAGTGAAATGAAGGTATGGTTGGTTATTAGTATTTTGTTTTTTAGCTGCAAGAGCGTAGCTAAATGTGAAGGCCAGGTATTTAGACAGTTTGATTTTTGGCTTGGAGATTGGTCGGTAACGAGCGTAGGAGGCCTTGAGTCTGGACATAATCGTATTACCCGTGAGTATGATGGCTGTGTTATTAAAGAAAGTTATACCACTGAACTTGGGTATCGTGGTGAGAGTATAAATATTTATGATGCTTCCACTCATCGTTGGCATCAAACTTGGGTGGATAATAGTGGGCTGTTGTTACAGTTGGATGGTGAGTTTCATGAAGGGAAAATGGTATTACAAGGGGATAGGAAAAATGCAGCAGGTATTAAGGTGACGGATAAGATAACATGGACTGCGAATCCAGATGGTACGGTACGTCAAGTTTGGCAGAGTAAGCAAGGGGCTGATGAGTGGCAAATAGTATTTGATGGATTATACAAAAAGGAGACTAAAGAATGAGAAAACTGATTATTAGCTTTATGTGGTTTGTTAGCAGTATTTGCTATGCCCAATCGGAAACGATCACACAGCAAGCACTGATGGTAAATCAAATGTCTGCAGACGCTTACACCATAGTGGACGTACGAAGCCCTGAAGAGTTTGCCGCAGGACATATCAAAGGGGCAATAAACATTCCTTTTAATGAGATTGAAATGCATCAGGAAGAGCTGACTAAATTGACTGATACACCACTCGTAGTGTACTGCCGCTCAGGGCGTAGGGCTGGCATCTTCATTAAAGCACTAGCGCCAAAAGGTTACACCTTAAAACACCTAGAAGGTGATATGAATAAGTGGCTGGCGGAGTCTTTACCTGTGGTGGAAAAGTAGGGGTTCCCTACTTTTTGAGTAAATAGTAGAGGGTAAAAACAAAAGGTAAACGGCAAAGCTCAATAGGGTTTGGTCGCTGGTACGTTTGAATAGCGCTTAAAATAACTTCATATCACTAAAAAAGGGACTTGAAAGAACTATTAATATAAATGATAATCACTATCGTTTTCAAAATGAAGTTAATTTAGGGAAAAACGATGCGCTCTTCATCTCCACGTACACGAAACAATTCTTTAAAACTCTCTCTTTGCGCCACTTTTGTGCTGTTCTCACTACATGGCAATGCACATGCCGCTGATGATACGCTAGCTGCTGATGCCGCGGGTGATGGCAGGGCTCAAGAACTAGAGCATATTTATGTGACTGGCACGAGTGTAAAAAATTACACTGAGTCCGCGAACAAAGCAGCATTAAAAATGATTTTATCACAGCGTGAAACGCCTCAAGCGGTGACCGTTATCACTAATCAAATGATGCAAGATTGGCAAACGGTTAACATTGATGAGATCTTGGAACATGCAACGGGCTTTTATGCAAAGCGGGGGGCCAGTCTCGATAGGACACGTTTTTCTGTACGTGGCGGTGATGTCAATTTAATCCAAATAGATGGTGTGCAACAGTTTCCTGGTGGCCGAAGACCGAATGTAAACGGGGATGCGGTTGCTTATGAGCGCGTGGAGATTGTACGTGGTTCAAATGGTTTATTAACTGGCGTTGGTGACCCAACCGCCACCGTAAACTTAGTAAGAAAACGTGCAACAAGCGATGAGTTTAAGGGCAGTGTGGCGGTTTCGGCTGGTAGTTGGGATAATTACCGCGCAGAGGTGGATGTGGCGAGCGGGTTAAACCAAGAAGGCAGTATTCGCGGCCGCTTTGTTGCTGCACATTATGAAAGAGATTCTTATATTGAGCGTTATAGCCAAGAGAAGACGTCAATCTACTCTACTATTGAGGCAGATCTGACCGACTACACCTTATTACGACTCGGTGTGGAATATGCTGATACCGCTTCAAAAGGGGCGATAAATAGCCACTCTCAGCCTTACTTTTATGCTGATGGTAGTCGCTATCAGGGACGCCGTGGTGACACTGGGATGACGGCAAAATGGAGTAGCTGGCCAATCGAAGAGTACACCTATTTTGTTGGGCTTGATCACGCGTTTGAAAACGATTGGCAACTCCATGCCATCGCGACTTACAATACTATTGAGATGCAAGGTGGGCAGCTGTTTTTCGTCTATCCAGATGGGCCTATCAACCCTGATGGCAGCAGCGATAATGGATTCGGTTACAGTGCTGTAATAAGTAGCTCCGAAGATGAACAAAAGACAATAGACTTGTCACTCCAAGGCCCAGTAGAGCTATTTGGTCGTACGCACGATGTTATTTTCAGCTACAACCAATTCAAGCGAGAGCGTACCTCATTTGGCAATGAAGCAGACCAAACCGCGATTTCATTGGAAGGATTAAATTTTCACGATTGGACAGGTGATGTGCCGCGCTATCCGTTTAAAGATTTAGGCCGTGATAGTTTGACGGTAACAGACTCTAATGGTGGATTTGTGGCCGTGCGTATTAACCCGCATGATGATGTTAAGCTTATTGTTGGCGCTAGGATCACCAATTGGGAGTACGATATTGACCTCTATGATCCTAATAACGGTAACTTTCTTCGTAACCGCTATCATGAAAAGGTGGATACAGAAGTTACGCCTTATGCCGGGCTCGTGGTTGATATTAATGAGCAATATAGTGTTTACGCAAGCTACACAGAGGCATTTCAGCCGCAAGCCTACTTTGATATCAATGATAAAATGCTCGACCCAAGCACCGGCGAAAGCTATGAGCTCGGGGTAAAAGGTGAGTTACTTGATGACACCTTGAACTTTACGGCGGCGGTGTATCGTAATGTTGAAAATGGGCTTGCGATTGTCGATCCAAACTACCCAGACAGCTATCTAACTCCGCAGGGCAATAGGCCATATATTCAGCGCGGTGAAGGCGATACGACAGAAGGCTTTGAAGTTGAATTTACGGGCTCTATCAATGAGCAGTGGAATATCAGCTTAGGGCTATCAAAACACAAAACTGAATCAAAAGATGGCAAAGAGCTGTTAACGGATCAGCCCAAAGAGCTCATAAACCTGTATACAACCTATGACTTTAGCGAGTTTGTTGACGGCTTGACTGCGGGGCTTGGAATTAATTGGCAAGGTAGCTTTTATGCAATACCACAAAGGCCATTGCCGGGCGGCGGTAGCGAGGCGTATAAGATCACACAATCTTCCGGAGCGTTACTTAATTTAATGGCAAGATATGAAGTGAGTGAACAGCTTAGTGTGTCGCTTAACTTCAACAACCTACTGGATGAAAGTTACTACAACAGTATTTCATCTTGGGACGGCTATGTAATGCACGGCGAACCGTTCAATTGGCAATTAGGGATGCGCTATAGCTTTTAGTGAGTCAACCTAAGCTTGGGTGACTTAAGCTTAAAATACGGAGTGCACCGCCGAGGCGGTGCATTTTTTTGCCTTAAATTTTTTTGCTTCAAAATAATAAGCAAATTGGCATTAGATTTTGCATTGTTCCGCAACTCCGTTATTATATAAAGCATATATGATATGTATATGGTTTATATAAATGGGTATCGTAAAAATTTCAGATGAACTACACGATGAGATCCGTGAAGCGAGCACTGTGATGTCGCGCTCAATCAATTCACAGGCTGAGTTCTGGATTAAAATTGGGCGACTTGCCGAGCGCAATCCAACGCTTACATTTACAGAGATCATTACGGCAGAGATGTCGCGAGTGAAGTCACAACAGCCAAAAGGAAATTGAGATGCAAGAGGTTACCTTCAAAACCGCTGATGAGATCCAATTGATGCGCGAAAGTGGACGATTGCTTACGCAGGTGTTTGACTACATTGATAGTTGGATTGAACCCGGAATTTCTACGCTAGAGATTAATGATAAAGTGCACAACTTTATTGTTGATGAGCTTAAAGCGCGTCCTGCCAGCCTTGGTCAATATGGTTATCAGTTCGTCCTCAATAGCTCTGTAAACGAGGTTGTGTGCCATGGTGTGCCGAGTAAATCACAAATCTTAAAGTCTTCAGATATTGTAAACATCGATATTACGCTTGAGAAAAATGGCTTTATCAGCGACTCCAGCAAAATGTACGTGATGCCAGACGCATTACTCCCAGCCAAAAAGTTAGTGGCAACGACTTATCAAGCGATGTGGGCTGGGATAAAAATGGTTAAACCGGGAGCAAAACTTGGGGATATCGGTGCGGCTGTACAACAAGTGGCGGAAAAAGCAGGTTACAGTGTGGTACGCGAGTATTGTGGTCATGGGATCGGTAGAGAAATGCATGAAGCGCCAAATGTATTGCACTATGGCAAAGCAAATACCGGGATGACGCTAAAGCCTGGGATGACCTTTACCATTGAGCCGATGATCAATCAGGGAAGCGCAAAAATTAAAACCAAAAAAGATGGCTGGACTGTAGTAACCCGAGATAAAAAGCTATCGGCGCAGTGGGAGCATACTGTGCTGGTAACAGATGACGGTGTTGAGGTGTTAACCCTAAGAGCGGAAGAAGCGTAAGCAGTGCTGTACTTACGCTTGCTTTAACATCAAGTGGGTGTAACGACCTAGAGACGCATAGGGCTCTTTACGATTGTATTTAAGCTCTAAGGCGAGCAAAGCATCAAAACCTTCATCCGCCTTATTCAACTCCCTTAAGTAGTCATGAAAACAGCGAACACCGGTTTTTTGCATAACGCTGAGTTTTGCTTTATCAAGCCAAGTTGCCATATTAGTTTGGCTAATTGGTTTATTGGGACTGAGACCTACTTTTTGTTTTACCTTAAGGCCTTTTTGCACATAGTCGAAGTTACCGTACACCATATTGGCCATCAGATGCGCCTCATGGTTGAAATACATTAGCGAAAGCAAGCCAGTTTCGCTTAGCTGCGACTTTAGCAGCATAAGCGCACTTTGTTGCTCAACCAGCCATTCAAGCACCGCATGGCACAATACTAAGTCGAATTGTCCTAAGTTCAGCGTATCGAGCGCTTGCAGGGGCGCGTGGATAAAATGAAGCTGGTCATTTAGTCCAGCTTCATGCGCGCGCGTTTTGGCAAGTTCAAGCATCTCTTCTGAAATATCAATCACAGTGACATGGTGGCCTAGCGAAGCTAAATAGAGCGCCAATTGCCCTTGTCCGCCGCCAACATCTAATATGCGTTTGCCACTTGATTGCGTTAGCCAGTCAACTTGTGCGCTTAAGTCACGCTTGAGCACCGCTTCTCTGATTTTACCTTTATTGGTGCCATAGATATTGTTTTTAAACTTGTGCGTTAGTTCAGCAAAGTTTCTATCTGTCGGTGCTGGTTTTTGCTGCTGCTTTTTTCTAGCCATATGCGAGATCACACCAAACGGTTAAACCGGGTTGTCGATATCAATGAATTCAACATCCAAACCATATTGCGCAGCCAAATATTCACCAAGTGCCTTCGCGCCGTAACGCTCTGTGGCATGATGTCCCGCTGCGATAAAGTGGATCTGTTGTTCGTTTGATGAATGAATGGTTTGCTCTGATGCTTCACCCGTTAGGTAGGCATCAATGCCTTGGCTTGCCGCGAGATCAATAAAGCTTTGCCCGCCACCGGTACACCAAGCGATGGTGCTGATTGGGTGATCGCCTGCAACATTTAAGAGCGGTTTTCTACCGAGTTTTTCTTCAACTAAAGCGGCAAAATCAACAGCAGTCATTGGCGTCGTTAATTTACCTTTTACCGCTACGCTATTTTTATTCCAAGGTTCAAGCGGCCTTTCATATTCAAGCCCAAGTAACTTACCGAGCTGTGCGTTATTCCCGAGTTCAGGATGAACATCCAGTGGAAGGTGGTAAGCGATTAAGTTGATGTCATTAGCAAGCAGGGCTTGTAGGCGGCGCTTTTTCATGCCAGTGACACATTGATCTTCCCCTTTCCAAAAATAGCCGTGGTGAACCAAAATGGCATCTGCACCTCGTTCAATAGCGGCATCAATTAAAGCTTGGCTTGCGGTAACACCCGTGACGATTTTTTGGATTTCGTCTGTTCCTTCCACTTGCAGACCATTTGGACAGTAATCGTTAATTTGAAATGGCTTCAGTAATTCCGTTAATTGATTCACTAATTTGGTTCGTTTCATAACACCCCCTAACTCTTAGATAGCGCTAGTTTAACTGGTTTTACGATAGATCAAAAAGGGAGATTACACCGATAGATACATGCAATATGAAGGAATAAAGACAAACAGCTCGGATCTGATTGTTCTTTTATTCGAAATAAAAATGAATTACTGTATGTTTGTAGTTCTTTATTATTAGTAAAGGTAAATACATGTTTAAGTTTGCAGTGTTTCTGCTGCTTTTGTGTCCGTTTTGCGTTCAAGCAGAACTGAATGAAGAGGATTTTGAGTCTCTTCGGCTGCAAATTAGAGAGCAATATACCGTTGACCCTAAAGTTGCGCTTCAACTCACTGAACAAGCCTTAAATACTAGCCGTTTGAGCGCAGATCAAAAAATCAAAATCCTGAATTACAAAGCTTGGTTTCAAATGGAGCTGAATCAATTTTCGGCTGCTATGCGCACGATAAATGAAATCAAGCGACTGATAAGTGGCGCTCAAGATAAATCACTGATTTATGCTTACTATAATTTGTCGGGGGGAGTTTATTCTAAACTAGGACTGTATGAGCTTGCTTTGGTGCAGTACAAGGATGCATTGATTGTTGCGGAGCAACGAGGCGACGACATGGTATACCAAACAAAAAGTAATATTGCTGACGTTTATTTTTTGCTCGGCCAATATGATGTCGCGTTAGATTACTATAACGAGTACCTGCACTTTCTGAATTCAAACAAAGATGAGCTGTCATTATCATTGCTTTATAACAACATTGCTAAAGTCTACATAGCTAAAAGTGAATACGATAATGCTACAAAGTTTATTGATAAAGCACAGCAAATTCAAAAGAGTAGCAAGTCTGACTACCATCTAGCGTATTCGTCACAGTTTCGAGGAAAAGTCGCGCTTGCTAGAGGTCAACAGGGTGCTGCATCGGCCTATTTCAGGAAAGCCATCATGACTTTTCAACGGCTTGGTAATGTTCGCGAAGTCAATGACGTTAAGCTCGATTTAATTACCTTGGATATCAAACAAGGAGATATCACGGAAGCTAAAAAGCTGGCTGAAGAAGTGTTGGAAGCTGCGAAGCAAACAAACACTAAAAATAAACAGGTACGCGCTTTGTCGGTGTTAGCGAAAATAGCCGAGCTTCAGGGGGACAGCAAACACGCACTGGCTTTAACACAGGAGTTAAGCCAAGTGGAGCGAGAGATCTATGCTCAGCAGCGCAATATTACCTTATCTCGTGCTTCTTACGAACTTGAAATGGTTGAAAAAGAGCTAGAAATAGAGTCGCTTAAACGAGTGCAGGCGGTTCAAGCTGCAGAGGCAAGCGCACAACAAAAGTGGCTGTTGAGTATTATCATATTTATGTTGATTTATGCCGTATCAACTATCTTAGTGATCCAAATAATTCGACGTCGAAATGGCAAGCTACGGGCCACATTAAAAGAGTTAACAAACACGCAAGAAATGCTCGTTGAAGCGGAGAAAATGTCGTCACTAGCTGGATTGGTTTCGGGGATGGCGCATCATCTCAATACACCAATAGGTTTAGTGATCACCGCAAACTCATCCCTTAATGGCTCGCTACGCGACGTTCAAGACAAATTTGAACAAAAAACGCTGTCGCCTAGTCAACTTAATCACTTTATAGGAGATGCTTTAGTGGCATCAGATATTGTTGACCGTAGTGCCAATCGCCTCAATGCCACAGTCGAGCGGTTTAAAGCAATTAATACCTCAATTGGTAGTGCAGAACTTAAAACGATAGAATTATCAGACTTTTTAAATTTGCACATTCGTGAGATGCTGATCCGCACAGCGCCAAACGCTAAGTTAATGTTGGATAACGATAGCCTTGAGGTACAAACCTATCCCAATATCTTGCTTGAGGTATTGAAGGAGTTTATGCACAACTCAGTGCAACATGGATTTATCGACAATCATGTAGAAGACCAACCTCTAATTACCATCCGTGTGAATGAATACGATGATGCATGGCAGCTAAGCTATAAAGATAATGGCCGAGGCCTGCCTGATCATAATACAGAGCAAGTGTTTAATCCCTTTTTTAGTACAAATCTAGCGGCGCAATTAGGACTTGGCTTAACCATTGTATTTAACAGTGTGAGCCATGTGCTTCAGGGCAGTATTAAGGCATATTCAGATGATAAAGGGGTGGAGTTTTTGTTGACCTTACCCAAGCAGCTAAAAAATGGTAGGCGCAAAGCTGTGAAAAATTAATTCAACTACTTTCGGAAGCTGTGATGCTTTTAAAAATGAGCCGCTCGTCCATGAGTGAGCTCATTGGGCTAGTAACTGATTGTTATTAAGGGTTTGTCACCTCTACGTCTTGTCCGGTTTGTAGGCGCTCTGCGCCGCGAACGGCGACTTTATCACCTGCATGTAAGGTATCTTTGGTACGGGGAGTAATTTCAACCCATTGGCCTTTGCCATTGCCGACGGTGACAGGAATTTGTTCGGCTTTATTTTGCTTATCTATTTTGACGATATGGGTGCCTTGCTTGCGTAATATCAAGGCATCACGGTCAACCAGCAGTACGGCTTGTTTGCTGGTGAGCGGCACTGCCACATCAACTAATTGTCCAATTGCCCACCTATGGGTCTGATCTGCTGCCAGTGCTGCACGCACTTCAACGGTTTGTGAGCGCGGATCGGTTGAGGGGATCACCGCTGTGACTTTTGCTGACGTATTATCTGGCTGCGATAAGTCACCAGAACGGATTGGCAGCGCTATGCCTTTTTGCAAAAACTTTAAGTATTTAACGGGCACATATAAGCGAACCTCAAGATGATGGATATCTAATATGGTGAGCAGTTCATCGGCGCGATTTATTTCTCGCCCTGCGCGTTTAAAACGTTCACTGATAACACCATCAAATGGAGCACGGACCGTTGCGCGGGACAACTTATCGTCAATAACCTTAAGTTCGACTTCTGCTAAGGCGATATCTGACAGCGCTAGGTCATGTTTATTTTGCATTTCATCGACTTGGCTCTCTGCCGCACTGCTGGTTTTTGCGAGCTTTTTTAATCGAGTCAATTCTTGTTGATATAAGCGTAAATTGATCTTGGCTCGATTTAATAATTCGGCTTGGCGGGCCTTATCGAGTTCCAGCGGGAGCGTGTCCATCCGCACTAAGATTTCGTCTTTCGCGACACTGGTACCGGGTTCTGCTACGTATAATAAACGGCCACTAACCCCTGCGGTCAGCGTCACATCGTCTTTCCCATACAGTGTGCCACTAACTTCAATTTCGCTCGTGAGAGGGGCTTTTGTCACTTCAGCGACGGTGACTGGCACCACGGCAACGGCTTGTGGTGCAATGATCCCAGCACACAGTGCTAGGGCCTGAAGTGTCTGTTTTATTGGGTTTTTCATTCTGTTCTCACTACTCACTGATTGGCAACTAGGCTGAGCGGGGCTTTGGCCGTTGATTTGTTTGTTTCGGATGGCGGAGTTTGCCGCCCAAGTTGCAATAAACTCGGCATCAACACTAAGGTAAATAATGCACTGATAGCCATGCCACCGACGATGACGGTCGCAAGGCCGCGGTAGATTTCTGAGCCGACGCCTGGCATGAGCATGAGTGGCAGCATGCCAAACAGGCTGGTCAAGGTACTCAAGTAAACGGGTCTTGCTCTTAGTAACACCGCTTGTCTGACCGATGCTTCACGGTTCATGCCCGATGCCATCGCAACGCGAGTCTGATCCACTAGCAAAATGGCATTATTAACGACCAGCCCAAGCAAGATGATAAAACCTATCATGGTCAGTAAATCCAAGGACTGGAAGGTAAAGAGGTTTAAGATATACAGAGCCAGCACGCCACCTGCGATAGCCAGTGGCATCACTAATAATACCAAGGCGCTGTCTTTGGCAGACTTAAACAGCGCGGTCATCAACAAAAACAAAATGAACAACGCGAGGACAAAATTCAACGCCATTTCTTCCATTGCGGAATTCATCTTTTGCGCATTCCCCGCTAAAATAGCACCCGCACTGGCTGGTAGGCTTGCGCGCACTTTTGGCATTACCTGTTCACTCAAGATGGTTTGCACTTGCTGCAGGCTCATATCAGCCGGAGGCGTGACAACAATGCTGACCGTACGGCGACCGTTCACACGCCGCAGTTGCGTCGGGCCAACTGTACGTTCTATATTTGCCAACTCGCCGAGAGTTTGAATTCCTGACTGAGGTGTTACGATAGGCAAGGCTTTTAGTTCCTCAGGGCTTTGCCAAGGGATACCACGAAGAATAACGTTCATACGCTCGTTACCATCAAAATACTCATTGACGAATAATCCACCGGTATAAGCTTGTACCGCTTGAGATACATCTCGACGCGTTAATCCCGCTTGGGTGATCCTGCGATCGTTAGGCGTTAATCTAAGCTCTGGCTCTGCCATATCCAATCGTGGCTGAGGTCTGGCAGTTGCCTCTGGTAGCGCCGTTTGTACTGCCTGCAAAGCCACTTGAGCAGCTGAGATTAAGTCGTCCATATTGGGACCTGTAAGGTCAATATTAATATCGCGACCATCGCCGCCATTGGCGACTTGGATCATGGAGCCGCGAAAGAAAAACACTTGTGTATCGGGAAGGTCAACAAAGATTTCTTCTCTGGCTACTTTCATCAGTTCTTCAACACGTTGAGGGTCGGCTGAATAGATAAAACCGCCAGCATTAGAACCAAACGCATAGAAATTAAAGTCTTTAATACCTGGCTCTTTTTCGCCTTGGTAATAGGGCATTAAGCGCTTTTTCACGCGCAGCAGTAGTTCTTCTTCCATAAACTGCACATTGCCACCAGGTGGTGTCACTAGGTTAAAGAAAAAGCCGTCGGTGGGGGCTCTTGGCATAAAGTCAGTTTTTGGCAGCATGGTCAAGGTTGCAACTACCGAGCCACCCAGTAATACGCCAATCCAAGTAAGTTGCTTTACTCTATTATTGGTTAACTTCATGATGAAATTGGTGAGTTTTTGCCAGTATTGATGGTAAGGATCTGGTTTTAGTTCAGAGTCTGGCCACAAATGGTTTGCCAGTGGAATAAGGGTAATTGCACACAACATTGACGCAATAACGGCAATAGAGAGTGTCAGTGCTAAATCGGAGAATAGTTGTCCCTCAGTACCCGCCATAAAGAGAATCGGTAAAAAGATGGCGACGCTGGTGGTTGTCGAAGCAAATAATGCTCCGGTCACTTGTACTGCGCCTTTTAAGGCGGCTTTTTTGTTATCGAATCCTTCTGCTCTTAAGCGTGAGATATTCTCTTGAACTATGATAGCGGCGTCTAGTACAAGGCCCACTGCAAATGCCAACCCCGCCAACGAGATCACATTCAGACTACGGTCAAAGATATTCAGTGCGAGAAAGGCGACCATCAATGAAATGGGGATTGTAGCTGCAATCACCAAAGTTGCTTTCAAGCCTCTAAAAAATAGCCACAGGATTAAACAAGATAAGAGTACCCCAAGGCC
Organism: Pseudoalteromonas piscicida; assembly: GCF_000238315.3. Lineage (NCBI taxonomy): Bacteria > Pseudomonadati > Pseudomonadota > Gammaproteobacteria > Alteromonadales > Pseudoalteromonadaceae > Pseudoalteromonas > Pseudoalteromonas piscicida. The sequence continues at coordinate 2,010,899 of NZ_CP011924.1, read as the reverse complement.
TAAATTACTTTTTACTAAAGAAAGTGCATTACGAATGTGGACGGAGGCATCAAAGCTGAGCTCAATCGATAAGCCGTTCTCAGCCAGCGGCCCTTGGTTTAATTCATCAATTGCAAGGTTGATTTCATCAAGTAAGGCAACGGTATTTGCCTCGTTAGCCCGTGAGATCCGAATATAGTAGGCTGGTTTACCATTGCGGCCACTCATGCCCAAACGGTCTGAGAAGGTGCGTTCCACACTTGCGATATCACCTAAGTAGATTGGCCTGTCTCCTGAATAGCCGACACGCATTTGGGCCATACTGGAAAGGTCGTATTGGCCGGTGAATCGTACGGTATATTGACGACGTCCAACGTTGGCAAGACCTCCAGAGGTATCGCGAGAGCTCGCAAGTACATTACTGATTTGATCTAAACTAATACCAAGCGCGGCGGCTTTGTGCGGGTCGAAAGTAATACGCAGCTCTTTTGGCCGCTCACTCGCGAGATCGACACGTGCCACGCCGGGAATACGTGCAAGTCTTGGTTCAATAAACTCGTCGATTTGCTTTTGAAACTGCGCCATATCAAAGTCGAGACTATTTGATTGATAGTCTTTAGGTGTGACCAGCAAAGTGGCTGCAGCTTCACCGTTATTACCGCCGGCGAATACGACTGGGTCTAGCGCATCAAGTGGCAACGGCGGAGCCTGATTTAAGCTTGTTAGCACATCTAGCATTGCTTGTTGCATATTTGCACCCACCGCAAATGTTAGCGTAATAGAGCCGTTACCACGATTGATGTTGGTATTAACTTCAAGTGCGCCGGGTGTGTTTTTGACCGCATTTTCTAGCGGTTCGATGATTACAGATTCTATTTCTTCTGGAGCGGCTTGGCGCCATCCCGAGAAAATCGTGATCTGTGGTTGCTCAATATCTGGCGTCAACTGAATGGGCAGTTTAAATATACTTAACAGCCCAAATAAAACAATCAACACCAAGATGACAATTACACTCGCTGGATTTTTTAGCGAACCGCGTGTCACGTTCATTTGGTATATTCCAATCTTGCTTTTTCTGCATTGTAGTGGGATGTAAAAAAAGTGCCAGTAAGGTGAAATTCACGTTTGCTAAAGTTAGCGCTAAATCGGCAAAAATAAGCGACAAAGCGCATTTCTGTAATACCTTGTAACGCTTTTTTATAGTTTGAAAAACTTTTTGATCTGAATTAAAGGCAACTGAACTTGTACTAGTAAGATCAATAGAAGTGGCTAAACTTAGCCGAGTATGATCAGCTCTTTGCAATAATTGATAAATGATGTTCATAAGGAGGTTATATGTACGTTGCGTTAAAATGGGACCATATTATCGGAGCACATTTTGTGCAGTGGATCGTCGTAAAGTGCAGTGGCGTAACGGACAAATTTGGATTGCCACAAGCCTTACCCCCTCGGCGTGATATTGCCTATTTCACCGATCCCCAATCTGCTGAGCAAGATGCTAAACAATTTGCGGATTACAAAAATACTGGGCAAATGGCGCATATTGAAAAAAAATACTCTCCTAACTTGGGGGAGCACCATGGCTTTTGTCACTATGCGTGGGATCACACCTATCTGGGGGAATTAGTAAAACACGCTGTGCTCTACTGGGAAGACGGCAAACACTTTTCACCTGAACCACACCGAAGCGATGTTGCTTATTTTATCGATCCGCAAACAAGTGAAATGGATAGTATTTTCTTTGCACAATATAAGCTAGAGCGAGCAAGACAGCTTAGGCAAAAGCAAGACGCAGGTTAATACCTATTGGTATAAGCATATCGACTCACCTCACCGATGGGTGAGGTGAGTATGTCTTCGCAATTACTGAGCGTTATCTACATCACTTTGTGAGTACACTGGGTAGTCACTGGGTTTAAAGCGATTAAGGTTATTGAGGAAGCGACTGTCTTTAACGGGCAAGGTGGCGGAGCCATAGTCATATTGATTGAGCTTTTCTCGTAATTCCGTGTTCGAAATTCCATCTCCAGCCATTTTGTACCAACTGATGATAGCGGGTGTGACAAAGCGGTAATAGTTGTTTTCAGCGATTTCGTTTGATTTGGCGAAGCGCAGTGCATGGGTCAAAATACCGTCTTTATGATAGACAATTTTTAAATGGCCATTCTCGAATGGTAGCTCATTAGCAGGTTTAGTGAATAAGTCGCCATGTGCGCTATAACTACCGTGTGTAACTATCCCATCTCGAGTCCATACCGCTGCATACTCCCAGTCATGGCGGTGACCACCACCAAAGTAATCAAACACTTGGTCTTTTTTGAAGTAAAGTGCATAGAAGTGTCCACAATACTCGCCGCTAGTCGTTGTTTTACAGGCGTAGCGATGCACAGTATTAGAAGTATTTAAAAATTGATTATCTCGGCAATCACCAGTGATGCGACCCGATGTTTTTAGCCCTGAATTTTGCACACCAGTTCTACTGATCCCTGCACTAGGCAGGCAACCATCACCGTCAAAATCGAACACAGGTTCGGTACCATTGATAATGTAGGGGGCTGGTAGGGCTTCGTCTAATGCCGCAAAGTCATTGGCGTAAGCGTATTGTGTACACGCTGCAACAATTGCGAGGGACAATAAAGGGAGTTGTGTTGTTGTCATACTGCTTTCCTTAATAAATGCAGTTGTGCCGTTTTGCACAACCGCTATCGATTAGAATCTAAGGTTAAAAAAGAAGTATGACTTGAATGTATATTTAATGTTAAGTTTTTTGTTGGTTATTTAACTTTTTTTGAAAGTCAGATCTGACAATTTCAAGTGCAGCCATGACTTCTTCTGCTGGAAGATCATGCTCTTCTAACAACATAATAAGGTCGACGGCAAGTTTTACATGAGTTGGCGCTTGTTCTAGAGGGGTGCTCATACTTGAAATTGTTCCTTTTTAGCGATTTGTGAAATGGCAAAATCAATCGCACTTTCTACCGCTTGTTCCATTTTTACACGCTCGGGCTGAGGCAGGTAAAACTCCATGTCGACATCGTAGCGAATATAACGCGATGGAAGTTGGTTCAAAACAGTACAACAAAAATCGGCCATTACGTCTTCATCATAGATTTTATCTAACTTACGACGGACGATATGTTCGACTACCAGCTTTTCATAATAATTATGAATATCATCATGTAACTTCATACAGCCTCCTGCACATTCCTTTTAAGTTTATATCATAATAGCGGGGTTATCGAACAAAGCCAAAAAGGTTTGTTGATGTATATCTACAAGACGATCAACGTCGCGCTGATAGCCCCCACCAAGAGCAAAAGCTAACGGAATATTGAGGTGATGAGCATACTCAAAAACAATCGAATCTCGAGCCCTAACGCCTTGCTTTGAAACACTAAAGTGTCCTAGTTCATCACCTTGATACACATCTGCGCCGGCGTTATAGAGTATGATGTCTGGCTGGTATAATCGAACCGCCAGTTGTAAGGCTTCGCGGACGGTTGCCACATATTGTGCGTCCTGTGTATTCACAGGTAAGGCAAAGTCCAAATCGGATTGCGGTTTAACGCGAGGAAAGTTACTTTCACAGTGGATGGAGCAGGTAATGATATCGTCTCTATCTGCAACGATCGTTGCCGTGCCATCGCCTTGATGCACGTCACAATCAAAAATAAGCACTCGCTCAACCCGTTGATGGGCAATGAGCGTTGCTGCGACCACTGCCCAATCATTAAATATGCAAAAGCCGCTGCCAAAATCGCGATGTGCGTGATGATAGCCGCCGCTTAAGTTTGCTCCAAATCCATATTCGAGCGCAGACTGTGCTGCTGTTAAACCGCCACCTAGAGAAATCAAAGTGCGCTGCACGAGTTGCTCACTCCAAGGAAAGCCCATTTTCTTAATTGCTTTTTCGCTCAACGTGCCGTTTAGAAAGGCATCAACGTAATTACTGTCGTGGCAAAGTTGCAGTGCATCAGCTGTGATTTTTTGCTCGGGCTCTTTGATAAATTTAGCAAATTTACTGGCGTTTATTCGTTGGTATAATTTTTTATACTTGCTGATAGGGAAGCGATGCTTTTCAGGTAGATTTAGCTCGCTATAAATAGGGTGGTAGTAAAGCATTAACGGCTCTGACTTTTCTCAACTTCTTGAATTTTTTGCTCGGTGGCGGAAATAGCCTTTCTGCAGCGGCCAAGGCGGGCATGAAGGGCTAATATTTCGGCATTGAGTTTGGCAGCCTGAGTGGGATCTGCTTTGTCCATCTGTAGTCTTCTGAGATCAATCATTTCTTGCAGTCGACGCTCAAATTCATGATTTTGCGACAGTTCATGATATAACTCATGGGACGACTGCATAATCTTCTGCACTGCTTTCTTATACACTTTGGCTTTTTTTGGTGTATTTAGTTTGTTTTCTTTCGCCCAGACCGGGGTTGATTTTAACACCTTCAACACGGCTTCCATTTGCGAGCCTATCCGCTCGATGGCAAATGTAAAGGCGTGACGTTGTTCACTTGGCGGCAGGTGAGACATTGCTTCTGCTATTTCTTCAACATAGTCGCTGAGCTTTAAGCTTTTAGTTCGAAATACACGGGCATCAAATAAGCTGGGCTGTGCTTGCATATAACGATTCTTATCAAACCATTTCGCAGAGTCAAATTGCGCTGCTTGTTGCTTTAAGCGGCTGACTTGTTGCTCAAGCTTGATAAGTCCTGTACTCACGAGAAATAAGCCTCAAAAATGAGCTTGCCCGCAAGTACAATAACCACAGTGTTAAAGAGTGGTTTGATCAGTTTGTTACCAAACTTAATCGCAGAATGCGCGCCAAGCCAAGCACCAAACATTAAAAAGGCGCCCATGGTGACACCAAGCATAAAGTTAACATGGCCCAAGGCTACAAAGGTGATAAGCGAAATAAAGTTGGAAACAAAGTTCATTGAACGAGCAAGACCACAGTTTAAAAGTAAGCTCATTTTATAGAGCATACTGTTAGACGCAGTCCAAAACGTGCCAGTACCAGGCCCTGCCATACCATCAAAAAATCCCAACGATAAACCTTGCACCCATTGCTTGATTTTGAGTGCTCGATTCGCTTCAGGCAAAGTATGGGAATCTGTAGGGCTTAGTCTACCGACTAAGCTATAAATTGCGACAGCGATGATAATAACGGGGATAAGTTTATTTAAAAACTCGATACTGAGAAAGTCGACAAGCAATGTGCCCAATACAGCACCTATCGCAGTGGCAATAATAGAGCCAATCCAAAAGCTAGGTTTGAATAACTGCTTTTTGTAGTAGGTAAAGCTCGCGGTTAAAGAGCCAAAACTCGCGGCAAGCTTGTTGGTACCTAAGGTTAAGTGCGGAGGAAGGCCTGCAGTAAGCAAAGCTGGTACGGTAAGCAGCCCACCACCACCTGCAATTGCATCAATAAATCCAGCAGCCAGTGCGACTAAGCAAAGTAACCCCCAAGTTGTGGGATCTAAAGCGAGTTCAAACATTATTAATCAATTTGCCTTTTGTATGGTGGCAGAGTATCAAGCATGGCTTTGCCATAACGTTTTGTAACTAAACGTCTATCTAAGATGGTGATACGGCCGGAGTCTGATTCTTTACGCAGCAGTCTACCACAGCTTTGCACTAATTTCTTTGCAGCATCGGGTACAGTGATAGATAAAAATGGATTCCCCCCTTTACTTTGCACGAATTCCGCTTGGGCTTCTTCAATAGGGGACGTTGGCACGGCAAAAGGGATCTTAGTCACCACGAGGTTTTCTAAGTATTTTCCGGGTAAATCTAGCCCCTCGGATAAGCTTTGTGTACCAAATAAGATACTGCCGCGACCTAAGTCGATATTTGCTTTGTGACGAGTGAGTAGGGCGTCACGGGAAAGCTCACCCTGCACCAAAATATTGAGATTTTTACCTCTTAATTTTTCTACCACATGGTTCATTTGCCAATAAGAAGCAAACAGTACAAGGTTGGCCTTACTGGTGTCTAAGTAGGTTGGCAGGGCATCCGCTAAATAATCGCTAAAGGCTTTATCCGTTGGATCTGTTTGGGTTTTTGGCAAATACAATGTTGCTTGATTGGGATAATCAAACGGAGAATCAGCCTTGATATATTTAACACCAGGCTCTTTTGCCAACCCGCTTTCGTGGGCGAAATGATCGAATGTGCCTAAAGCGCTGAGGGTTGCGGAGCAGAGCACCGCGCCTGCACACTCTCGCCAGAGGTTATCTTTCAAATAATAGCCGACTTCGATCGGGCAATCGCAAAGTAAATGGTCGTGATGGTGTTTGTATTCTAAGCGTTTTATCCACCTCGCATGTGGCACGCTGTCGCCTTTTCGCGCATAGCTAAACCAGAGTTTGTTGAGTTGCTCAAGCCGATTGATATATTGACCGCTTTCAACCAATAACGGGTCGGCTAAAAAAGCTTGCACATCGCCGTCTGAAACATCGCCCGATAGTGCATCATGCATCTTGGTAAGGCAACGCAGTGCATCTTGCGTGGCATCTGCGATATCTTTTGCTTTTACGGTGAGGGCTTCAGGTACTTCGCCATGACTAAAGCGGTAGGTATCGTCATCGTTATAGGTAAAGTCGCTCTGATCGAGTATATCCCTTACCGCTCTGAGATATTTCGCAGCGTCATTGGCTGCATCATTCAGTTTGAAATTCTGCCCAATGGCTTTTTGCGAAACCACAGTGTTTGCCATCTTTCCGCTAAACTTAAGTAGCTTTTCAAGCCACTCGATAGTGCCTTTAATCGTCGCCGCAGCAGAAGAAAAATCTCTGGTAATATGAGGCAGGTGGTGCGCTTCATCAATTACGTAAAATGTTTCTTCTGGTTCCGGTAATATCGTTCCGCCACCTAGTTCTAAGTCGGCCAGTAACAAAGCGTGATTAATCACTAGCACATCCATTTGTGCAATCTTTTGTCGAGCCAAATGAAAAGGGCATAAGTGATGAGATTTTAATTGCCGTTGGCAGGCGTGTTTATCACAAGCGATAACATTCCAAACTTTATCTGGAATTGTGTCTTCCCAGCTATCTCTGTCACCTTGCCAGCGCTTTTCCTGGTATGCAAGTGCTAACTCTCTCAAGCACTTTTGCTCCATTTGAGAAAGCGGACTGCTGGTTGTCGGCATCATCGACATTTGCATCTCATCATCACTGACAGCAGCCATCAGTTTTTGTACACAGATGTAGCGTTGACGGCCTTTTACGAGGTCAAATTTAAAGTCTATGCCTGAATGTTCTTTTAAAAATGGCAACTCTTTGTTGATCAGCTGTTCTTGTAAAGCGACGGTTGCAGTTGAAATGACGAGTTTCTTTTTACTTGAGAGTGCAACAGGAAGCGCGCCGAGTAGATAGGCTAAAGATTTTCCGGTGCCTGTTCCTGCTTCAATCACGCAAATACGTTGAGAGCGGTGATAATCACCTGAAAGTGTTTTTGCAATTTCGGCGACCAGATAATTTTGACTCGGACGAGGACGAAAGCCATCTAAAGCGGAGGCGACATTTTGATGTGCTTGGCGGATGGTTTTTTTTAGTTTGTCTGAGAGCATAATCTATTTAGCCTAGAGTTCTGATATGAAGCAAGCCTACCACTTGAGTCTCGATTTTTAGTTAATCACTGCGTTAATGGGTAGGTTTTATTCTGTTTGTGACTTTATGTTCAATAAACAGGTGGATATAATTACAGTGATTCGTCTATTTTAGGGTGGTATTGGAGTTGGCACAAGCGATATATCAGGGCTTTGTTTTATCGAGACAGCAGATGCAGGTAAATGGCCAACTGCGCTTGTGTTATTGGCTCAAATCGCAACATCAGTTACTCAAGGTGTGGGTAGAGGATGAGCAGCCACTTTTTTTCATTAAACAAGATAAAAAAACGGAAGTAGAGCTGCTGCTAAGTCGCGCTCAGTTGCAGTTTAGCATCTTGCCAAGTCAACTAAAGCACTTCGATCAAGCCCCTGTTGGTGTTGTGAAATTTCGTACTTTGAATCACTTCTATGAGGCAAAACAGCTACTTGAAAATAAAGTCGCATTATATGAAGAAGATATTCGCCATTCCGACCGCTATTTAATGGAGCGCTTTATTCGCGGAGCCGCTTGGGTCAAAGGTAAAGCCATGCAAAAGTCAGGCTACATCGAAATTACTCAGGCGCAATTTAAAGCTTGTGATGATTATAGGCCACACCTTGAAATGCTCTCTATCGATATAGAATGTAACGGCGAGGGGGTCTTGTTTTCGGTGGGCTTAGTGACCGATACGGAAAAGCTGGTGATTATGATAGGTGAGGCACAGCATGCTGCCGTCAATGTCGTTTGGGTTGAAGATGAAATTGCGTTATTAGAAGAGCTAGTAACACAAGTGAATCGTTTAGACCCAGATGTGTTAATTGGGTGGAACGTTTATCAAGATGAGTACTTTTTAAGTTCATTTGTTGACTTATATTGATTACCTACTAAAGTCAACATAAATCGCCTACGTATATTTTCTTATGTGGAAAAAGTTCAAAATTACTGGAATTAATAGCCCAATTGGTCTGATCGATACATACTTTTTGATTCGTGACGATAGGCCTTTTGGTGAAGAGCATTTCCATGTACCTGCTTGCCTCTTTCTATTGCTCGGTTCGTCTAAAGGGCAAAAGCTCAGTACACAGAAATCTAGAGCTAGTGATCTGGCTTTGTTTTTAAACACTCTCGAATTCCCAGAAAAACTTCACGAAAAGGTCTCTCTAGATTGGCGGCGGCTGACTGATGCAGAGCGCGCTGGCTACTTGTCTTTTTTAAAAGTTGAGCGTGGTAATTCTGATGCCACTATACAGCGGGCAGCCTCAACACTCAGTGCATTCTACAAATTTTCACTAGAGCAACTACCAGTTTTAGAGTCATATACAGATTTCTCTTTTTATTTTAATAAAGGTGTATCAGTAACAGAGTACCGTTCAGGATCAATAACTCCAAGAAGAGTGAAATCACAGTACATAGATAGATTGCTTTTTGATGAAATCGAAAATAACGTCACAAGTAAGTCAGCTTTTATTCGAATGAGGAATCTTATCGGGATTCGTCTTGGTAGGAATAGTGGTCTCAGAGCCCACGAAGTAACTCTTAAAGGAAATTTTACAACTAGGGGATTACGAGCTCTAATTTCTGAGATGCGTGTCCGAGGTGAATCGGAGATAGAAATGGATATTCGTTCGGAAAAGGGTAATAAGGAGAGGCCTATAGTGATAAAACAAAAGGATATTGTGTTTATTAAACGTTTTTTGAATGGTCCTCGGAGTAATCTTCCGGAAGGAGAACTTCTGTGTCGTAGCGATGGACTTGCTTTTTCTAGCGAGAGCACGCCTGCAACTATTTGGTTTAAACAGGCACGGAATAAGGCAATGCCATCATTGCTGGCTAACTACGGTGACTATTGCACAAACCCTAAGCGCAAGTTTATTCTTGCGAAGAAATGCCTTAAAGACATCAGCTTTCATTCAGGAAGGCATAGTTATGCAACTGACCTAGTTGGAGAGGCATACGAGGATGGTACAGATCCAAAAGAGCTTTTATTGGTCCGTCTTGGTCATGTTGATAAAAAAACCTTGGCTGCTTATATTACGATTGATGCACTCACATCTGGTCGAAGGATAAATAGATCAGATCTTGACATCTCAATGGAAGATGTAAGTGAAAGATAAAAGTTGGTTAGCCGCCTATGCTTTGGGTGAGGTGGCACCAATTAACAGTGATCCAACATTTGCAAAATTTACAGCTTCTAACTCTAGGAGACATACTCCTTCTTACCATACACTCCGTATACCTAATCGACTTGAGAATGATCCTCTGTGTCTGGCTATAGTAGCTTACTGCAAGTCAGAGCCTTTCCTTAGTCAAGCTAGTATCACTCGGAAAGGGAAGTACCGATGTTTCATAAAGTTGTTCAATTTTCTTGATGAAAAGTTTGGAGAAGAAGGAGAGTGTGATTTGACAGCACTCCACCCAGACTGGACCAGCTATTTAAAGAAACGAAAAGTGTCTATTCAGGGTGATGTTGCCACTGTAAATACAGCGCTGAAATGGTATTTGGCAACAGAAAAAGGCAATAAGCGAGCTACAATTGCCCATGCTCGAGTAAATGCAACCCAGAAGAGAGTTCCTAGAATTTCTCGCCAATCATCTACCACTCGAAAAGCATTATCAGAACTGAGTAAATTAGAGTATGGCGATCAAACACTTATAAAATCATTACGTATGTTTTGTGTTGTCATGCTTAAAATCTTAAGAGAACAAAGGAGTTACCTTCTTTCAAATGCCGAGGTTAAAGAGGCAAGAGCCAATCTTAACAAATTAACTGGAGCGACTGCTAAGCAAGTTAGGCATGGATCTATAAGAAGTGTAAAAGCTGATGTTGTAGAGGCATTTATAAGACCGCTATGGAATGCTATAAGTTCATCTGACAACCCATTGCTAATAGAACGTTTATTATTGAATTGTCCTTCCTCTCGTCGGCTTATACAAAATAGCAAAGTTACTTTTACGCCAGAAGAGCAAAAGGAACTTATGAAATTGCATCTAACAAAAAACGGCTTCTTGAGGCGAGATCGGAACTATCTACTACATAAAGCGAAAAAGGGAAAAGTTGTAAGCTCAGCAAGGTTTGACAGGTGTTCATATGAATCACTAGACAAACCAATTCAAGCAGAAAAGGTTATGATTTCATGGCTTCTTGCAAGTGAACGAATACAATTATCAGGCCAAATTGATCTAAAGGTTGGAGACTATTATATTTCAGGAGAAACAGGATCTTGGGACTTTGGTAAGAATAGATCCACAGCCACAGAGTATACTTCGCAAATGTATAGTAAAGGCTCAGCAGTACATAATGCATATAAAGAATACATTGCTTTGGCTAGCAATGATAATGATGCTAAGAGCTTAGCAGGAGTAAATCCTCAACCGACTCAACTAAGACTAACATTTGAACGATGCTCCCACTTAGATCCTATTCTATCTGTAACATTAAAAGGATCATATTTAAGAAGTTGGCTCTTAAAAAACTACCCAATCACGAAGCCATTTATTGAGCTTATAACAGATATATGCACCCAAAATGATCTTTGGTATCTCGAGAAAGATAAAGGGCAAACTAAAGGAAGTACAGAGTTAGCCTTAAGATCTTTAGGACTTTCATATGTGGCGCAGTCTGTTGCAATTATTAACGATAAGCGTGGAATTCGGGAAAAGCAAAGTGCGTATGAGATGTTTAGTCAATCTGAAGTGAATGCTGCGTTGAATGCTCATACACCAGATGTGAGGCAGAATATCTATATTAATAGAAGTGAGACACTGACAAGAATCAACGAACGTAAGTGGTTTTCAGAGGTAGTCACTGAAGAGATGATCAAAGATGCTCAGAACCTGATTGCAGTTCTATCAAATTCAAAAACTAAGGTCGTTTCTTTGTCAGAGGCCAGAAACGTGCTGGGCCTTAAAAGCTTTCAAAAAGAACCTGAAGATATGGTAGCTTTTTCTGAGTTGCTTGAAGAGTGCGAAAAACACGATACTGAGGTAGGTTGTTTTGGTGATATCAAAACAGGATCAGAAAAGTTAATAGTTGAGCTTCCAATCACAGCTGCTTTAATGCTGTCATATCAAGCGGAATTAAAGAAAAAATTTCAAGAGCAAATAGCTATATCCAATCGCCAAAAAGCTTACTATCTATCTCGATATATCTATATCGATGGAATTTTAAATAGCTTTGAGCCGCATACAGTTAAGTCTGGTATTGAGCTTATGAAGTGCTTTGATATCCCTGCACCACCTATCTTTGTGGAGAAGTTATGAGAGCCAAGAATCTCGAGGGGATCAGTCCTTCACTATTTGAAAAGAATGGCAACAAACATCCTAATAATTTGGGTGATCCAGCTTGGTACATCCATGATGAGGATAAACAGATACGAAGAATTGATTTTTCGGAGTGGGAGTGTAGTGACGATAAAACTATTTGGGCGCAATCATTTATTTTAAGGCGTGCTGATGGATATGTTAATAATGACCAAAAAATTGTAGTTAGTGATCAAGGTATTTGGAACCCTATTATCAATAAGTTGAGGGATCTCTGTGAATATTGGGAGTTGAATCATTCCCGCACTCCTTTGTCACGATGGACTGAGACCGATGTTGTTTCTTTCCTTAAATACGTCATGCTATATGTCGATGATGAGGGTGATATATGTGTGCGACACCATGGGCAGGAAGAAGGGTATAGGCATATATTGTATCGAAGTCATCAGTATTTCATGGATGCATCAATTGTAGATGGCTTACGTGTAGAGGTAAGTAAACGTTTTTCTGAGAGTCTACTTGAACCTTATTTGTCTAAATCTGGTATGAGTTTAGGCGCTTGGCTTAAAGGCGGTAGTTTGGGATCTATTCCTATCGAAAATGGTATGGTTGTATTGGCAAGTGCAATACAACTGCTAGAATCTCCCCATGCAAATGCAGCTAGAGCATATTTCAAATTCATCAGAGATAATCATGATATAAGCGCTGCAAACGTCTTATCTTCAAAAGATAACTTGTTTGTAGAAAATAGAATATATAACTCTGAACGAAGTGATTTTAAAGTGCTCTCTGCAAAGAGGGCTGAATTAAAATTAATCTTAAACAAAGAGTTAGCTGGAGAATCGGTCGATTTTTTTAAGCAAGGAGCTTTTAGTGCATTCGTTGCAGAGCTCTATGCAGCTGCTACATACATTCTTTTAGTTTTAAGCGGCTTTCGTATCAGTGAGTGGACGACATTTAATACAAGAGATTTTATTCACCACAAAGATGGGACATGGGAGTTTCGAAATCAGATCCATAAAACGAATTATTCTATAAAAGCTCCTAGATATCTTCATGGTATGACAGCTTTTGCCTTGAATACGTTAATTGAATGCTCATACGTTGATAAAATGTCAGAAAATGCTCCTGTATTTCTTAGATCGTTTAGGTGTAGCCATTTATGTACTCTCGGTAAACGAGCAACTCTTTCCGATTTGTTGAAGGTTGGCATTTGGGGCGAGCACCCTGAAAATACTATTAGAGGAGCATTTCAAAAGTTTTACAGAAAAGTTATAAACCAACACCCAGAACTGGCCAGTATTCATAGTGAAACTAGTCCTCATCAGGCTAGGCACCTTTGGGCTGAATATTGTATACGTAGATTTGATGGCGCTGTTGTAGAGCGGATTTCAGAGCATTTTCGGCACCGATTGTCCGATAACTTTATAAGAGCATACTATGAGAAGGCTCTTAGAGAACGCGAACGCGATGCTATTGAAAACTCTTATATCGAAGAAATTTTACGTAGTATCGGAGGAAGTGATGAATCAATGATTAGATTATACGGACCAGCTGCAAAGCGTGCTCGGATGGAGCTGAATAAGGCCAGCGTGATCTCCCCAGACGACTTTGAACTAACTATAGCAAACCTTTCTGAGAGTATTATTATTACTGTTGATGAGTGGGGCTACTGTCTACTCAGGAAAGGGGAGGAGCAATACGCAAAATGTTTCAATAAAGATTTAGGAACGACAATGGTCGAAGAACTGCGCTCTTTTGAGGTCTGTGCTAGCTGTATTCATAGTTGCAATACAAAATTACAAAGAGTAGGGATTGAACGTTCGTTAATAGCGCATGAGGAGTTCATAGAGGCTCTACCTCTAGAACTTTCACGCTTAGCTGATGCAAGTAGAAAGCATATAAGGGTTGGTGAAAGTCGGTTAAAGGAAATGGACAATGAGTAGACTTTTAAATTATAAGAAAACGGCTAGCTCCTCTCTCCATGAACCAGAATGGATTACCAATGCAACTGTACTCCAGAGAAGGCTTTATTTAGAAGCTAAAAAACAGTTCGAAGCAAAGAAAGCTGAAATACTAGCTGGGAAAGCTTCCGATGGGAAATGTCGTAAGATTGTTGCTTCTCAAGTCGCTTTGGCAGCTGGGTGTGACAAAAGTAATATTAGTGAGCGAAAAAACCCAGATCTCCATAAGTGGATTAAAGACCGTACGGAAGAGCTAATTGCTTTAGCTCAAGAAAAGCTTCGCTCTAGAGTTTCCCGAAAGAAAACAGCAGAAGAGGTACGTAAAGAAAATGCATTAATCAGACATCAGATAATGGAGTATAGAAATCATGATTACGCTAAGATTGCCGAGGCTTTGCTAAGTAGTACATTAACTGAGTCTCACAAAAACATATCAGCGGAACTGGCTGAGTTACGACGTGAGAATCAAACTCTACAAAATCAAGTTGCTGAATTACGTGAAACTAATAAGCAACTAATAAAATCAATCAATATCTCACCTCAGAAGCATAATTAATAACCGTAGTGTTCAGCCCAGAATGTGTCAATGTTCGATAGTTTGCTTACTTTAGCTCTGTATTGAACTTGGCTAAGTGCTTCCTTTTGGACGATGTTTTGAATTTTTATTTTGTTCAAGTTGATTTAAAAACTTCAGCTTTTCTTCTTGAGATAACTGATCGAATAACATAACAAGCTTGGCCATATCATCATTTTCACAAAAGAAATAGTTTAGTGGAACATGTAGTTCTTCAGCTATTCGCTTTAAAGTTTGCAAATCTGGTGTATGTCTGCCTTTTTCATAATGGTTCATACGCCCACTCGCAGAACTTGGCTCCAGACCAATTCTAATTCCCAAGTCTCTTTGAGAAATTTTTTCTCTTGTCCTAGCCTCTTTAAGCCGCGCCGGGAGGGGGTTACTAAAATCCAAAGGTTAATCATAATAAAAAGCTGGTACTTAGATTCTCTAAGTTTTACTCTATCATGTATACTTAGGAATCCTAAGCTACTATCGAGGAATATGATTGTGAGTAAGACTTACTCAGATGAAATAAAGTTATCAGCGACCAGAAGGGTATTGTCTGAAGGAGAGCGGGTTGCAGATGTTGCTAAAGATTTGAACATAGGTCAGAGCACTTTGTATCATTGGATACAATCAGCGAAGCAACTAGAAAACTCGAAATATAGCTTGATTGTTAATTCACTTGAAAAACGTCTAGAAGAGTTATCAAGAGAGCGAGATATTTTGATTAAAGCTGCGTCAATATTTGCTAAAGAGCTTCACTAATATATTTGATTAGAAGCGTGAACAAAGGCTATGGAATTGGTTTGAAGGATCTAGGTTGCTTTGTTTTCACGTGCTCAATTGAGTAAATATTAACTTGAACTGCCACAGTTGATTTTTTTGAATAAAACATAATTGCGAACAGTTGTTTTGTGGCAGAAGCTGCCTACTTGTTTTTATAGCTTTTTTGCGATGATATGCTCAAGCATCGAGTGCTTTAAGTTCAGCGTGGCAAGCATATCTTTTAGCCTACGATTTTCTTCTTCAAGTTCTTTAAGACGTTTAACAACAGATGCTTCCATTGTGAGAGAGTAATAAAGTCTCATACCAAGTAATAAAGATTCATACTAAGTATTAAAGTATCATACTAAGCATTAAAGTATCATACTAAAATGGCAGCTAGCGCAGTCGATACGCTGCCATTTCTAAATCGAAAATGCCCCAAAACGTGTTGACAACTAGGAAGCCCCCCATACTGGACTAATTCAGGGCCGATCAGACTCTTCTTCGGTTTTAACTGCCCAGAGGTTACCTAAAAGAACGTCATTACTGTCTGGTTTGCTGTTGTCGCTTAATTCATCCACTTGGATCAGCATAGGCAGATCAAACGAAGTACCTGTAATAATGCAAGAGCCTCTTGATAGGTTAGGAATCAATGATCGAGAAACAGAATCTAATGTACTAATGGTGTTATCTAGTAAGAACAAATCACGGTCATTAACCAAACGATGGATAAAGAAGTTATGCAATTGGGACATAATCGTTGCAGATATATCCGCAGGTCGTTGACTCGATAATGTTAGGAAAATTCCGAACTTGCGACCTTCCTTAATCAATTCTTCAAACAACTCTAAACGATAGTCTTTCCAGTTAGCCTGTTCACGTACTGATTGCTGAGAAAGGATGTTATGTGCTTCATCAATGATTAGGTGCAGTGTCTTTTCTGGTGGGCTTGTCTTGATTTGATTCTTATGAGAATTGTAATAGTGCTTCGTTACAAGAAGGGGAATGATTTTCTTCACGTCTTGGTTGCAATTACGCAGCGAAATGACGGTTAGTGCCTTATCGTCAGCAGAAACACTAGACTCTACTTTGATTACCTTGGATAACCCTCCTAGCGAGGATTCAGCACGTTTTAATAGTGGCTGTATGTGATCGAATTGAACAAAGTTGAACATCAAATCATTAATCAACTTCAATTTGCACAGAATTTTGAATTCCTGAAATGCGTCAAGGTCATTAATCTGAATGCTATCAACAGTATTTTTGAGGTAGAGATTATATTTGCTTTCGCTATTAAAGAATTCAAAACCTGTCCCAACACGAATTTTAAAGTTACTTCCATGCCAACTAACATCTTTGAGGATATCTACGCTATCAGTGCTCTTTAGAGCACTCTTGATGAGGTCGAGTACTTCAGGCTTCTGAGAAGATGAAGTTAAGCAGAACTTAATAGTATACTTTAAGTAACTTAGAGCACTCGCCTTACCAGAGCCATACTTTGAGCGTCCTTGCAGGACTCTATTAATAAACGGTTTCTGTGTATTGGTCGTGGCTTGGAAAAGAATTGAAAGCGTCTCCGCATTCCAGAATTCGTCTTCTGCTAACGGGAATTGATCGACTGCTGTATTCGTATTCAGATCTATAGCGTGCTTATGTTCCAGTGATACGATTTGATCTTTGATGTACTCACCATTGAAATCAAGCAGCACGAACTTACTGACAGGTTTGATTTGCTCATGCTTTTCATCGAACAAAGTGGTGAAGAGTTTCGTTAGAGTATTTGATTTACCGCTACCAGTGTTTCCAAAAATACCAATGTGTAGTGGTCAACTAATTTTGGCCACAGTTTTAGAATCTTGGTATCTAACCTCAGATTCATTTGGCGCTAAACCAGCATTATAATGATGAGGCCTAACGTTGTTATAATATCCGTTGATATAATCACTCACACCATATTTAGCATCTTTAAAGTTTTCGTATCCAACCTTTGGCATCCACTCCGTTTTAAAGCTTCTAAAAAATCGCTCCATTGGCGCATTATCCCAACAATTTCCGCGCCTGCTCATACTTTGTGTAATTTTATAGCGCCATAAACGTTGGCGGTACTTCAAGCTTGTATAATGGCTTCCTTGGTCTGAGTGAAACATCAATCCACTTGGTTTACCTCTGCTTTCATACGCGAGTTCAAGCGCTTTTAGCGTTAAGCTAGTATCTGGCGACAACGACATTGCCCAACCAACGACTTTACGTGCAAATAAATCAACAACGACCGCTAAATAGGCCCAGCGATTGCCTGTCCAAATATACGTCACATCACCGCACCACACCGTATTCGGCTCAACAACATCAAACTGCCTGTCTAGCAAATTTGGGATTTCAAGATGCTCATTACCACCCCTTTTATATTGATGTTGTGGTACTTGGCAGCTCTCTAGTTTTAGTTTAACCATTAGCTTAGCGGCGCGATAACGGCTTAATTCAAAATCGTTATTCGTTGCGATTGCTGCGATTGTCCGTGCCCCAGCTGAACCGCCGCTCATTGCATGTATGGCTTTAACTTCAGCTTCTAGCCTTATTTGCTCTGGTGTAGGCGTTGTATCCCGTATGGCCCAATATTTATAGCTGCTGCGATGCACATTGAATACGCTACACAACACGCTAATTGGGTAACGCTCTCGTTGATTTAATTTCTCAATTAACGAGAATTGTTCAGGGAGTCGGACATCAAGAGAGCGGTAGCCTTTTTTAATATATCCTTTTCTAATTCAATACGTTGGATTTGCTTTTTAAGTTCGCGGATTTCAATTTGTTCAGGTGTCATTGGTGACGCTGTGGGGGTCTGGCCATTCCGCTCTTGCTTCAATTGAGTTACCCACTTACTTACAGTTGATTTACCAACCCCCATAGCCTTAGCTGCATCTTCTTGTGTGTAGCCTTGGTCAACTACAAGTTGAGCTGTTTCTAATTTGATTGCCGCAGAATAGGTTGCGCGTTTTAATTTCGTCATTTTTTCACCCAAATTTGTATGCAAATAGCATAACATTTCTTTCTTAATGGGTGGCCAAATTAACTATGCCACTACAATGTGAGTATTAAACAACTTCTGCCAAGGTAGAGATATCTCAATCCCTTCTTTTAACAACGATCCAATGCAGAAATCTGATTCAGCGCTAGATGAATAAACTGTCTTTAAGGCGTGCTCAGGTAACAGGAAGGCAGGATCTCGGATCAACGGTAAGAACTTGATGCCTTCAAAGAAGTTACCATTTTCAATGTAGCCAATAGGGCGAATATGCACTTTTCGTACGTACTCGATTTTATCCGTGTTCTCTTGGAAACGCCTTTCATCTAAGTACTCACCCTCAACGATGCATACAATGTCACGGAAGCCACGCTGAATTGAAACATACTCTCTGATAGATATGCCTTTGTATCGCTGACCTTCATAGAAAATGGTGTCTTTGTTCGATGTCTCATCAACGGTCAACGTAATTTGAATGCCATTTACCGCTGTTACCTCACCAATGAAGATGCTCATGCGTCATCCTCACCAAGAGTTAGGACGTGAGAGTTGAAGTAAGAGAAATCTAATGCCTTACCTTCTTCATGGACAACATACTTGATGTTATTGAAGTCAGAGAAATGCTTCTGTAATTCGGGGATTATCGTTTCTCTGTAGCAACAGATGTATACCTGTAGAGTAGGGTTCGTCAGAGAGCGTTTAATCAAGTTCCTGATATGCTCATCAGCAAATGAGAACCCGAAGGCTATCAATACGCTATTTGGCTTTTCTAACTCATAACTAAGGTGCCGCAGCATTTGGTAATAGTGTTCTTCAAATACCGTTTCGTGGAACTTCCATTTCGTAGGGTTCACGATAGGTAACTGGTTATATTCCTTGTAGAAGTCATTTTGTATGTTCTCGAATGCTGCTTTGTTTTCATCATCGATAGTCATTGAACACAACTGATCCACGGTGTGAGAGCCACTTTCTAGCATCTCTTTGAAGTCACCGTAGTACATGCTGTCTATTGATGACTCAGAAACGATTTGATCCGCAGAAGAATAATCAACGAGGATAGAATCGTTGTGCTTACGCCAGAAAGCAGAGCCGTGAAGGTGGATAAGATTGATTTGTCGTTGGACTTCTTTGTTTCTGTCGAAGATACCTGATTCAGTGGTCATACAATCGAAGTTACGAGCCTCAACGATTTTCTTATGGAAACCACGAGAGCCATCGTTGATGTTAAATCGGATTGATTTTTCTTCGTAGAGATCATCTGCTGCGTAGGCTAGGCAGGAATCGTAGTTCGTGGTGAAGAAGTTAATCTTTCTGTCGTAACCTCGTTTTCGACGAAGAATTTCGAGGTTCAATTTCATGAACTTCTTATAATTATCGATGACTGTTTGTTCATCGTCTTTTAAGGAAGTGAAATCAACAGAACTAACAGGCTTAATGCATTCCTCGTAGTAATACATGAATAGCAAGGCTTTGAGGTGTTTAGCGTCAATAGAATCGAACTCGGTAGCCAAAGTTTCAATCGTCTCCCATTTCCCCTCAGTTTGCATGTCCAGTGCAAGAGTAGGGAATAGACCTGCCGATGCTCCTGCACCAATCAAATAGTTTATGTTCTTGTCGTGTAGGTCGTTCAGATCGATTTTGGAAGTCGTCATAGGGTCGAATGCTCAGAATAATTATTAAATTTGTTGATAAGCAACTGTTTTACAACTGAGATTATCGGGAAATGAAATGACGGTCAATTCCCGATAAGTAGTGAGGATTTCATAGTGAGTGGAAGGGGGGTTCTTTTACTTTGTTTATTAGGTTTTTCCATAGTTGATTTATTTGAATTTTGCCAAATTAGCAAAGCCACTGACTCATCTATGTCCAAACCTTAGTCATTGGCAATCTATCTATTATCAATAGTGACTTTTAATTAGGAGGTCACTATGAAACAAAAACTAAACCACAATGCTACTGGGATGAAACGTCCTTTCAAACTTGAAGAGATTTGGCGTATACGTACTCGCATTGAAATTCAAAATAACTTGATGCAACTGGCGTTACTTAACTTGGCGATAGACAGCAAGCTAAGATCATGTGATCTACTGTCTTTAAGGGTTAAAGATGTCGCAACCCAAGATCAAGTTTTCGAGAGGGTTCAATGGACACAAAAGAAAACAGGGATCGAAGTTCAATTTGAGATAACTCCGAGAACACAACAAAGTATTAGCCGTTGGGTTCAAGAAGGTAAATTGAAACCTAGTGAATATTTGTTTCGGAGTTTACGTCGCACTAATCAACCAATAAGCTATTCATATTACAGGTCTATAATCAGGAGTTGGGCTGAGCAGTTAGGGCTTGATTCTGATCTATATGGTACTCACTCAATGCGCAGAACCAAAGCGACTTTGGTTTACGCACGAACCAAAAATATTCGCGCTGTTCAATTACTACTTGGTCACACAAAAATCGATAACACGATTAGATATCTCGGAATTGAGATTGAAGATGCTATCAAGGTATCCAGAGAAACAGATTGTTAATTAAGAAAAGGCGGCAATTTAAGCTGCCTTTGCCCCAAAACAAGCTAGAAACCTTTGCTCAACGGGGTATCATCGGTTCTGACCGAATATTGCTTAGTCAGCATAAATTTGACTGTATTTATATACAGTGGTGGCGTATTTCTCCTATAGTCAAGAAAACGACCCACTGAGTCGTTTTTATCCTTTCCATTATTGCAGAAATGATGAAAAATATATCTGTAGCAACAAGTTAGTTATTGTGATAAAACTGGTACAATGAGAATAATGACCCATGACTCGGTATAGAAACGACCCATTGGGTCGATATTAAATTGTTAGCTTTCCCTGCTTCAATAAAGAGATATTACATGGCGCGATTATCCCGACACGAAAAGCCATTGCTTAAGACTAATGAGCATGGAAGCAACCCTAATAAAATAATTGTTAATCAACATGTAATTCCTAGCAAACATCTTTTAGAGTGGTCTTCTGATGGGAAAATGGTTGAGGTATTCGACATCGAAAGTAAGAAGTTAAAAACACTTCCTGCTAAAAGCCCATACTTCTGTGTTATGAGGTTGTGGGATCAATGGACTGAATCGAAGATGTTGAAAAGTAATGAAGATAACTATCAAAGCCAGATCGGGCTTATGAAAAATGGAAATGATTTTACCGATCCCGATTATGTTATGGCTTATTATGTATTGCTGTGTGTTAGGGTTTGGGTTGCTAATAAAGAGCGTCCCCACTACCCATCAGAATTTTCTTCAATATCCCATGAATATAGTAAATCTGAATTAGAAGATAATGAATTGGAAATGGATGGCCCCGCTCATATTGTAAATGCCACAATAGATCCTGATAGTCAGCATATGGCGAGACAAGTTGTGAAAATGGCAATGAATCAAGCCTTCGCACAATGGTGCGAAACTATAAAAAATCAAAGATGGCGGTTGTATCAAAGCGACAATGATAAATTTATCCTATCAGATGCTTTTTGTGCCAATTTCCTAGAAGGATTTCATGTACTTCCTCTTAACCCGAAACAAGTGTTAATTGCTGAATCAACTTATGAAAATTTAGTGCAAAATTCGTGCTTGTCCGTTCAGTTCATTAATGATGTTATGAAAAGGAATGCAGTTAACTATTACCTTGAGTCATCGAACTCTGATGATACAGAAAGCTAACAAGGCCAAGCACTCGGAAAATTTACTCGCTGTCGCTCCTAAATTTCCGGTGTTGGCGGCGTTATATACCTTAATTTACTTTTGGAGAGATCATGAAACTAAGGAAGGTAATCATCCATAACTTTAGGTCTGTATTAGACGCCACATTTGAAGTGTCGAACTACAGCCTAATTGTTGGTGAAAACAATTCAGGGAAAACAAACCTGCTCAGCGCATTAAGGGTATTTTACGAGGATGATGGCCTGAAGTTCGATAAGAACAGGGATTTTCCGAAGATTGACACGGCTGACAATGAATCATGGATGGAATTGCACTTTCATACTTCGGACGAAGAGCAGGATTCATTGAAAGATGACTATAAGTCTCCAGACAACCTTCTCAAGGTTCGTAAGTATTTTCTCTCTGATGAGGGAAAAGTTAAGGCTAAGCAGTCAAATATTTATGCGTATGAAAATGGAGTGCTTTCTGAAAGCAACTTTTATGGAGCCGCGAATGTTTCCTCATCAAAGCTCGGCTCAATAATATATATACCCGCTGTAAGCAAAGTAGAGGACACTTTAAAAACCTCCGGCCCTTCTCCATTTCGTGATTTGGTGAATTTGGTTATGAAAAAGGTAGTTGCAAGTAGCAATGTCTTTGAAGAGCTAAATAGTGCCTTCTCAAAGTTTAATGATGAGTTTAAAGGTGAGGAAGCTAGCGGGTTATCAATAGATGGGATTAAATCAGGAGTAAACGCTGAGCTATCGCAGTGGGGAGTTGGAATTGATATTGAAGTCTCTCCAATAAAATCAGATGACATTGTTAAAACCCTGCTTAAACCACACATTGAAGATCATAAGCTAAACGGACAGCGTGTCGATATATCTTCATTCGGACAGGGCTTACAAAGGCATCTGATTTACACTCTGATCAAGATGTCTTCTCAGTACAATACTCCATCCAAACCATCAAAGAAGGATTTTAACCCTGATTATACGTTACTTTTATTTGAAGAGCCTGAAGCATTCCTGCACCCTTCACAACAAGATGTGCTGTTTAGAAGCCTAAAAGATCTGGGTAACTCCGACGGGCAACAGGTAATTGTATCTACACATTCCTCGCAATTCGTTGGAAAATCAGTAAGCGATTTAACTTCTATCTTACGTTTGCATCGAAGTGATAAGCACTCTGTTGCCCATCAGCTAACTGAATCGACGATGCAAGAGGTTTTAGATAACAACTTGGTTGCTGCCAGAGAATTCGGTGAAGACCAAGATCCAAATTTTGATGAAGAAGTTAGAATGGCAGATGAAGAGTTAAGATATTTTCTCTGGCTAGATTCTGAACGATCTAGTCTGTTCTTCGCTCGTCATGTTTTGTTATGCGAAGGTGCTTCTGAAAAAATATATTTTGACTATTTGGCTGATAATGAGTGGGACTTTCTAAGGGAGTCTAGAGTTTATGTGCTGGATTGTCTTGGCAAGTACAATCTTCATAGGTTTATTCATCTTCTAACTGAGCTAGGCATTCCACATTCTGTGATTTTTGATGGGGATAATAATAGAGGCAATCATGCCACGTGGAATGGAATTGTGACTGATGCATCGACACCACTAACTTCGGGAATTTATCAATTTACAGAAGATCTTGAAGAGTTCCTCGGAATACCTAAGCCACAAGGACGCAATGATTTGAAGCCGATAAATATAATCAAACACCACGTGGATGGTTTAATTGATGGGCAGAAGAAAAGCGATCTTGAAGCTATAGTGAAGGAGTTGGTCGGTGTATAACAAGGCGCTGCTGTCGGACAAATTTTCCGCTGCGCTCCAAATTTGCCGCTGAGCGCGGCGTTAGCTTCTTCAGTGGTCACTCAATCAAAGTGAAATCTATTATGAATGTTTTTATTGATACGAACGCTTTTTTTAATAATTGGTTTGTAGGTAATGTTAATTTTAAACTCCTGTTTCACTACTTAAATAATGAAAACTTAGACTTGCTCTTATCTGAGTTGGTAGTGCAAGAGGTCAATAACATCAGGAACAGGGAAGTTGATGCATCGAAGTCGGAAATTAAAAAGCATTTTAAACGCTTACATAAGTTAAATAGTGGAAGTATTGGGGTATCAATAGAAGATATCTCCACATCCGAGTACGATATTAGATCGATCTTGGAAGGTAAAGTACATTCAATAGAAAATATTGACTATGAGGGGATATCGCAGAAAGAAGTTGTACAGCGAGCTTTAAATGTCACTAAACCATTTACTGATGGTGAAAAAGGATATAGAGATACTTTGATTTGGTTATCTTTTCTAAAATACCTAAAAGACAATGCAATAACAGGAGATGTAGCATTTATTACGGATAATAAAAGTGACTTTTTTGAAAAGAAAGGTTCAAATTTAGTTTTAAATGAAGATCTTCAGAAGGATATTACATCTCTGAAAATTGGCGCAACCATTAAGCCTTATCTTAAGGTCTTTGATTTTAATAAAGATAATGTAGATCAAATAGCGAATGCAGTAAATAAATATGAAATCCTAGATGATGAAGAGGACTTCCTAATTGAGGAAACAGAAAGTTACTTAAACTCTATGTCTAATTCTGAACTCAGTAATCTATTGGGCTCTAGAGTTTTTGGAGAAAAGCTTACTGAAGTCATTGATATTAAATCAGATATTTTTGAAGGACTAGAAGATCCTGAAGTAAATTATGTTAGTGAATTATCAGGCTCAAGCGTTTATATCAGTTGTTTTTATGAGGTGAGAAGAGTTGATCTAGTAGTATCTATCGACTTAGTAGAATTTAAGCAGCATGTAGATGATATTGAGAATATAAAGGCACTTTATAATATTGAAATTGATGAGGATACAGTAAACCTTTCTTTCATATTTAGGTTATATATAGATGCAAGCTTTGAATATGATACAACGTCTGAAACATGTTCAAATTTAAGTATTGAGCAATTATCAGCTCGAAGCTAACAAAGTTGTAAACTCGGACAAAAAACAGTTGGCTTTGTTCGTGCCTCAAAAAATTTTAGCCAACTATTTTTAGCCAGTTACAACAGCGTTATAACTCATGGAGGAACTGTGTACTTTTACTTACCGATTTATAAAGAGACGAAAGAGCAATTTGAAGCGCGGTACGAAAAAGCTTTCACTAAGAGAGTCTCAGAACTTGAAGATCAAACAAGCGGAGATGTTAGTGCAAGAATGAAGCTTATGATGAAAGATCAATTAGCTAAGGAAATGGGAAGGAGTTGGCGAGAAAACCATGCGATAGGCTGGATTAGAATAGGTAAAGGAAAAGGGGGCTTCACTTTTATTATTTCGAAATCTAATCCCGAAAAGCCTCGGAGCCCAAAGCGTTACTTTGATTTAATCCCTCCAGATAAGTGCTATGGTAGTTATCATGTGATTTCCTTTGAAAGTTGTACAAATTCAGAAGCAGTTTTGAAAAAGTTTGAAAGTATCTTCTCTGAAATTGTAGAAGACACTCCATTTAAAGGATGTTTCGTCGATTACAGCCAAATTAAAAATTTGGCTGATTTTATTGATTGGAAATCACTTATCGAAATGTGAGTAATAATAAGCTGTTATAACTCATAGCAAAATTTAGAGTATTCGTGAATACAAGTGAATTAATCGAACATATTAAAAATGAAGTTGCTCAAGCCGCATTGGATAAAAATAAAGATGCAGTAAATATGTACCTTGTTGTTAAATATGCGGAGCAATTGAGAGAAATAGATCCAATTGATTTCGCTTTATCAATTGGCCGTAACGAAAGTTACGCTACAGAGTTTCGAAAAGGTTTAAAGTTAGCCACTATCATTAACGAACGTGGCTTGTAACTAATTGAGTTATAGCAAGTGCCTAAACCAAGGGACGCAAAACAGCAGGCTTGCGCTCCTTCGTCGCTAATTTTAGCCTGCTATTTTACGCCGGTTAGGCAAGCGTTATATTTTTTATCCTAAGAAGAGGCAACCTTTGAAGCAGCTCTTTAAGTATATGAGCAAACCCCGAAACTTTTTCGAAGAGGGTTTTATTCGTCTTTCACAACCAAGTGCTCTAAATGACCCTTTTGAGGCTGCTTTTTGCCGAGAAAGTTTGGATGACTTGGCTAGCCACTTTGATGAATCTACATCTTGGGATTCAGAATATGGTGAGTTGACATTTTCTCAGTACGTCGACTTTAGAATGCACCATATTGGCGTTATAAGCTTTACCGAAAACAAAGAAAACCTTCTTATGTGGGCGCACTACGCAGATGAACATAAGGGAGTTGTTGCTGGTGTTGCACATTTACCAGCAGTCGGTTCAATTTTTGAAAACCTATTTAGAGCTGACTCTTTTATAAACTCCGCTTGGGGTGAAGAGTGGTCGCAGTTTGATGGTGTGCCAAAGCCTGTTTCATACAGAAAAGGGTTGCGATACCGGAATGACAAGTTTGATTATGACTATTCAAATATATCGGCAGAAGGTGCTGATAGGATTCTTTATGAGGTGTTCTTACAAAAGAGCGATGAGTGGATTTATGAACAAGAACACCGTGTTGTCCTAAGGTTAGAACAATCTGACAGAATAGAAATTCCCAACCTTGATATCATTAGTAATGAACGTATCAAAAATATAATAGGAGCTTCGTCATACTCCGTTATAAACCCTGAAAACAACTCATGTTGTGTAAACCTTTACGAGATTTCTGATGATGCTGAGAGAACTGCTGTGGCAATGGAGCTGGCTAAGCTTAGCCAGAACCCACAAGTCATTTATCAGATGAAATTGTCATCAAGCTCAATAAATAATTGTTTGATAGGTTTAAATTCTGAAATAACTAAAGCTGATGTGCAAGGTAGTTATGCGCTTTCAACTGGATACTTAGATACTTGGAAAGCCACAAAGAATATGGACTATTACAGCATTGAATTCGAACAAATATAACAAGCGCATGTTGCATCAGCCATTAAGTGGCTTGGACGGCTTTTACGCTCCTCCCTCGCTACAAAGCCGTCGCAAATGTGAGCGTTATAGTTTCTGGGAGGAATGGAGTTGCGAATAGTTTTGGCACTTTATTTTGTATCGTTTTTCAGTAACGCTACGTCATGCCATATCACTAACAAACAGTTTGAAAAATGGAACCAACAGTATTCCCATTTATTTCAAATTGAAAAAACGAACAAAGCTAATGATCTTAGCGTTATTACTTCGCTTCCGAAAACTATCGATGGCTTAAAATTTCAAAATGCTGCTGTTTTCAAGGGTAGCTTGGGTAACCCAACCTTTTTTACACCCATGCAAGCAGTCAACGAAAATGGCATTTTGAAAGTTTGGTTTACTGCAATAGCTAAATCCAAAGAGCATTATTTTTTAAGCTTCAGCTATGGTCAAGACTGCGGTATTTCGGTTAGTCTGCCAGTAGAATTAAATTGAAAATATAACACATATGAACCTTATCCGGTCAAGTAAGCATAACGATTCTTTTTAGCTGCTTTTAAGCAGCTAATTTGCATTGGCAACGCTTAAACCTGTTCAACTTCGTTATGTCGGTTAGCCGTTAAATCGTTTACGGCAAACACATATAGAGGGTCTCTTATTGCGATCTCATCGCTGCCTAAATCAGTCGATACAACTTATCGTTTAGGGCCACTAGACATTCATCGGTTAACCTTAATCTTGCACTACTCAAGGGGATGGCTCATTCGTCCAGTTAGTTAAAGGCTCAGCTAAGGTGTAAACGATTCAATTCATTGCTTAAATAAATGCGCACCAATGGGGTGTCTAATCAAGGCCAAATAGCTTATTACTTCGACAACACTTACCTGTAAAATTCAGCTATTACTGACAAAAACACAAATAATGCATGGTTGTTCGTGCTTATCTAGTTAGGTGTAGAGCTCACCCCATTGTGCGACTTAGCTTTTTAAAAAGCGTTCATCGTCGAATACCGTTTTGTTCTTAAGCATAAAATAAACACAACGACCGAGCTTATGGGCGAGCACTGAAAGTGCTTTGGCTTTGCTCATGCGTTTTTGTAATTTGTTTAAGTAGCACCGAGCTTTGTCATTTCCACGTAAATAAAGTACAGCGGCTTCACTGAACGCCCATTTCAAGTGTCCATTTCCAATTTTATTGCCGCTGGTGCCATAGGTTTTGCCAGCAGATTCTGCTTTGCACTTAACTAGTCGACAATAAGATGCAAATTTTTGAACAGACTCGAAGCGGTTAATATCACCAATTTCATACAAAATAGTCATGGCTAGAATAAGACCAATACCTGGTATGGTTCGCAGTTGTGCGTAATAGTTTGGTTGATGCTTTTTAGCTTTGCTCTCTAAATAATATTCAAGTTTTTTAAGCTCTTCTGCGTAGGCATCGAGGATGGCTAAATCAAAGTTAACATTGCGTTGTACGGCTTGGTCGTCAAAACGCGTTTGGAATTCTTGTCGAACACATTTGTTTTTCATGTGTAATTCGAGTGGCGGGTAGTTGTACTGGCTATTTGTGTTAACTATATGCGCTTTCAGTTGTGCGCCATGCTGAACCAGTCGCGTTCGTCTGCGAAGTAAATCGCGTGTTGAACGCATATTATAAATCAGTCGATACAACTTATCGTTTAGGGCCACTAGACATTCATCGGTTAACCTTAATCTTGCACTACTCAAGGGGATGGCTCATTCGTCCAGTTAGTTAAAGGCTCAGCTAAGGTGTAAACGATTCAATTCATTGCTTAAATAAATGCGCACCAATGGGGTGTCTAATCAAGGCCAAATAGCTTATTACTTCGACAACACTTACCTGTAAAATTCAGCTATTACTGACAAAAACACAAATAATGCATGGTTGTTCGTGCTTATCTAGTTAGGTGTAGAGCTCACCCCATTGTGCGACTTAGCTTTTTAAAAAGCGTTCATCGTCGAATACCGTTTTGTTCTTAAGCATAAAATAAACACAACGACCGAGCTTATGGGCGAGCACTGAAAGTGCTTTGGCTTTGCTCATGCGTTTTTGTAATTTGTTTAAGTAGCACCGAGCTTTGTCATTTCCACGTAAATAAAGTACAGCGGCTTCACTGAACGCCCATTTCAAGTGTCCATTTCCAATTTTATTGCCGCTGGTGCCATAGGTTTTGCCAGCAGATTCTGCTTTGCACTTAACTAGTCGACAATAAGATGCAAATTTTTGAACAGACTCGAAGCGGTTAATATCACCAATTTCATACAAAATAGTCATGGCTAGAATAAGACCAATACCTGGTATGGTTCGCAGTTGTGCGTAATAGTTTGGTTGATGCTTTTTAGCTTTGCTCTCTAAATAATATTCAAGTTTTTTAAGCTCTTCTGCGTAGGCATCGAGGATGGCTAAATCAAAGTTAACATTGCGTTGTACGGCTTGGTCGTCAAAACGCGTTTGGAATTCTTGTCGAACACATTTGTTTTTCATGTGTAATTCGAGTGGCGGGTAGTTGTACTGGCTATTTGTGTTAACTATATGCGCTTTCAGTTGTGCGCCATGCTGAACCAGTCGCGTTCGTCTGCGAAGTAAATCGCGTGTTGAACGCATATTAGCAGGATAATTGTAAGCCAGCGGGAAGTTGCCACCACGCAATAGACTAGCGATTTTATAAGAGTCAATCTTATCGTTTTTGGCTTTACCACCGTGAATAGCTTTCATGTAAAGCGCGTGACCAAGCACAAAATCAATATCATGTTCAGCACATAAATCACTCACCCAATACCAACAATGCATGCATTCAACACCGATAACGATATCTTCGAGATAGGGCGAAATCAGTCTAAGTAATTCATGTTTATCAGCTTTTATTTTCTGATGAACAACTTTATTACCACGCTCATCAATAATGCAAACGTATAAAATGCGTGCATGAAGGTCAATTCCGCAATAATATTTATGAAAAGTAGTATAGAATTTCATTGAGCTTTCTCCTTTGGGTTTCGTCGCCTTGAAGTTTAGCTGTTCGCTAAACTTCGGGGAGAAGGTTCAATAAGTATCAAGCCAATTAAGCGCGGGACTGCTAAAGCTTGGCTCAGTTCCGCTTCGCTACACTAGTTTAGCCAAGCATTTCCAGCCTCTTATTAGGGCGTTACCAACGACGGAGTTTGGCACAGCGGCAACTTCCGGCTCTAAATTGTTTTTGTCCAGAAACGAGTTAGAGAAAACGTCCGATTTAAGTTTATAGCTGCCTGTTAGATGAACTCTAAACCTTTTCATCTATTGTTAGAACAGATATGAACTGATTCGACTTAATATTGATAAATGCTTGATATAACAGCTGGTACTTGTTGTTTTTATAAAATTAAAAAAGCCCTAATTGAGGCTCAATAAGTTGCTTAAAGCTGTAGCCAACAAAAGGTAAGATAGCCTCAGCAATAGGCTTAAGCTGTTTATCTACATAGTGTTGATAGTCAATAGAGCTTTCCAAAAACTCTTTTGGTTCTGGACCATTGATAGTTATTAAATACTCGATACGGCCTCGGTTTTGGTACTGCAGCGGTCGTCCTAATTGTGCGTTTTTTTCATCAGCTATCCGTGCCGCACGAACTTGAGGTGGGACATTTTTTTCGTACTCATGCAATCGTCTCCGTAACCGCTTCTCATAAGTCAACATGTGATCAAATTCGCCCATGTGGGTTCGTTCAACTATGTTTCTCACATAATCACATGGATTTTGGTTATGAAATACCATCATATAAAGGTTTTTCTGAAACTCTTGAGCGAGAAGCGTCCAGTCTGAACGAGCACTTTCAAGACCTTTAAAGACAATTTGCTCACCGTTTCCTTTACTTACTAATCCGGCATAGCGCTTTTTTGACCCAGCTTCTGAGCCGCGAATCGTTGGCATCAAAAATTTACGGTAATGTGTTTCATACTCTAACTCCAAAAATGAGTTAGTCCCAAAACGTTGCTTTAGCTCTTGTTTCCACCAAACATTTATTTTTTTAATGAGCTTCTTGCCAATATTATCAGCTTGTCGATCAGAATGGGCTCTATTAAGAGCGACAAAAATTGAGTCAGTATCGCCGTAGATAACCTCGTAGCCTTGCTCTTCTATCAGTCGCTTAGTAGTTTTCATTATTTCGTGCCCGCGCATAGTAATACTTGAAGCCAAACGAGTATCAAAGAAGCGGCAGCCTGAAGAGCCCAACACACCATAGAAGGAGTTCATAATAATTTTTAAAGCTTGAGAAAACGCATGTTCATTACTTTTCTTTGCTTGGTCACGAGCTTGCCAAATATCTTTTACCATTTGAGGTAAAAAATGCTTTGTTCTATGAAACTGTCCACCACGGAACCCCTTGATAGCACTATCTTTTGTATTGCCCACAGGCAGTTTAAGCCCTTCTATGAGTCCAACCGGATCAATAAGGAATGAACGAATAATTGCAGGATAAAGGCTCTTATAGTCAAGAACTATAACTGAATCATATAGTCCAGGAATGGAGTCCATAACATACCCCCCCGGAGAAGCAGTCCAATCTTCTGGGTGCATATTGGGAGCTATATAACCCGCACGATGTAGCTGTGGTAGGTATAGGTTAGTGAATGCTGCGACCGAGCCACCGACGCGATCTAATTCAAGGCCGGTCAAGCAGGAACGTTCTATTGCAAAATCTAACAGGTGGGTTTTTTCAAAGATTTTATTGACTAAAATACAGTCTTGGAGATTGTACGTGGCGAGTAAAGGCTTGTCCGAGAGAAACATTTCATTTATCTCTTCCATTTGGTCATTTTTATTTCGAATAATTTTGCCTTCACCTAACAAGTCTTGTGAGACGGATTCGAGAGACCAAGAGCGGAAATGGTAGGTCGCTGTTTTGAGCATATCTATACCATCGATTACAACTCGTCCTGGGATTGTAATAAAGCCTTTTTGGTTATTACCTGAACGAAAAAATGCATTACTGTTTTTACGACCAATGGCCAGTGATAATTTATTATTTAAGGCGCGTTGGTCTAACAGGCGAAAGTCGAAATCTATAATGTTCCAGCCAATGATGACATCAGGATCGAATAGCTGAAACCATTTGTTGAGCGCGAGCAAAAGAGATGATTCATCTTTTACCCATTGTATCGGTGTCTCCGCTGGCTCAGGTTGGCCAATCATAATTACTCGGCTATCCCTTTCGCAATCCAGCCCAACAGAATAGAGAGCCCCATTCTCTGAACACTCAACATCAAGAGATACTACACACAAGCTTGGTCTGAAATGTCCAGGGCGACATTTGTAGGCAGAAATAAAGCTGTGATCACGATGTATGACTTGATGTCCTGTAAACTCAATACTTCCTTTAATAAATCTTTCCATCAAATATCTGTCAGAAAGGCGAATATCACTTTCGTAAACAACGACGCTGTTCTGTTCAAGGATTTTGACAGCTTTATTAGCATCCCGAATAGTCGAGAAGTAACAAGCTGCGACAGAGTAATTTTGAAACGTTTTCAGAGGTAAAGGTTTTATTTCAAACTTGATGCTTTGATAGATGAATAATGTCCTAGCTCTTTGGACATCGCTAATTTCGATAAAAAAGGTTGGGCGCTCTCCCTCAATCTCAAGCTTTACGGGCCCGTGAAGAGTTGAAATCCAAAGCTCGATAACTGTTCTGTCGCCTTTGTCTTTTGCTTGCTGGGTTAAAATAAAACCATCATTGATGTTCAATCGACTACCTGAATTACTTTGAAATGTATTTCTACCTTGATGATGATATCAAAAATCCTTGGACAAAAGGGGGGGATTTTAATATCGGGTAATTAGAGGGTATGTAGTGGTCAACTAACTTGGCCCTTCTAGACTTTTGTGAATACTTTACTGTCCTATAAGTTTTTAATATGAATTGAATTAAGGTCAACAAATTCTCTAAATTTATCTAGTTTACAAATTTTAGCAGTCATTCTACCTAGTAATAAATAAGTCAACGTTGACTCCTCAGTATTAGCACCATCGACCCTAGAGATGAGCAATTAAGTTTATGTATATTTTGGTATTTTTCTTTTTAATAATTCTAAAGTCAACAAATTCCCTACAGATAAAAACGTGATTGAGTTCGATGCCGCAATACTTGTGGAACGCGCACAGGCTAACGGCGTTGCACTTGCGATAGGACGAGATGGCGGAGCGATGTCGACCTTCAAAGGTAACTATACCCGGGTATTTATTCCGGGGAGAGTGATGCTAGATGGCATCGATATGATGAAAAATGCGACCTATCATTTTGAAACATTTAAACTGAGCTTTGTAGCTGAGAAGATTTTGGGTACTTCCAAGCTTATCGCACAGGATGACAGGCTTGAGGAAATCATCAGGCAGTTTCATCATGATAAACCGGCGCTCGCAGCTTACAACTTACAAGATTGTCAATTGGTGCTCGACATTTTTAGTAAACTTAACTTGCTTGACTTTGCTCTCGCTCGAACTCAGTTGACGGGACTGGAACTCGAGAAAATGGGCGGCTCAGTCGCTGCGTTTACTAACTTGTATTTACCGTTACTGCACCGTAGTGGTTACATTGCACCAAATTTATCTGAGCATGGCATTAACTTTGACAGTCCCGGCGGTTATGTCATGGACTCAAAGCCGGGCCTCTACCAAAATATTTTGGTACTCGATTTCAAAAGCCTCTACCCCTCAATTATTCGCACTTTTTGTATTGATCCGATGGGGTTAATAGAAGGATTACAGCATCCTGAACATGCCATAGATGGCTTTAATAAAGGTAAATTTAGTCGCACGGAACATCATTTACCGGGTTTAGTCGCAGCGCTTTCCAGCGCACGTGAACAAGCTAAATTAGACAAAGACATGATGCTCTCGCAGGCGATAAAAATCATCATGAACAGTTTGTACGGCGTACTTGGGTCTAAGGGGTGTCGGTTTTACGACCCTCGTCTTGCGAGCTCGATAACGATGCGCGGTCATCAGATTATGCAGCAAACGCGAACCTGGGTTGAACAGCTTGGATATGAAGTGATCTACGGCGATACCGACTCAACTTTCGTCTGTTTACCTGAGCCTTTGAGTAGCGAAGCGTGCCAAACAATCGGCAAGCAGTTGATGATGGAAATCAACGAGCGCTGGCGCGCACTGCTGATGGACAGCTTTGGCCTTCACAGCCATTTAGAAATAGAGTTTGAAACACATTATAGCCCTTTCTTTATGCCCACCATTCGTGGCCAAGAAGTCGGCTCTAAAAAGCGATATGTTGGGCAGATCACCGAGCTTGGTAAGCAAAAGCTGGTTTTTAAAGGAATGGAGACCGTGCGTAGTGATTGGACGGAAATTGCAAAGGAATATCAACAAGCAATTATTCGCGCGCTGTTTGATGGGCTCGACACCGTTGAGATCACCCACCAATACATAAATGAGATTTTCGCTGGAAAAGTAGACGAAAAACTCGTTTATAAAAAGAAGCTTGGTAAGTCTGTTGAACTATATACAAAAAATATCCCTCCCCAAGTAAAAACGGCGAAACAGGCTATCGAAGATGGATTGTTGCAAACCGCCAAAAAGGGGGCACAAATACCGTACTATTTAAGTACCGATGGACCCAAGTTTGCGCAGCAAGGCAAGCTCGTAGATATTGATTATTATCAATACGTTGAAAAGCAAATTCTGCCTATATATCAGATGCTTCCCAATGCTTCTAAGCTATCAATTCGCTCAGATGGGCAGCAAAGTTTCGATTTGCTTTAATTGAGATCGTGCTATCAAACTTTCTGCGTCCTCCACTCTTAAAATTAATTAGTCAGTTAAATACACTAAAATAAAGTTCCCTTTTTGTTAACTAAAACTCCCTCCTTTGCTCGTTTATTGCTCTATTGTTTCGTTTTTGAGGATTTTTCGATTTTGATTTCAATTGAAAGTATATTTTATTCTTTTAATTCAGCTTGTTGTGGTTTGTTTTTGTTGTGCCTTAAATTGGTAATTGCAAAAAACAGTATAATTAACCTTGATCATTGGTCTGGAGTTTGTTTAATATCTTGCCCCTAATGTTGCTATTTTAGAAATTAACAAGGCAACAAAATAATAATTAATACAAGCTGTTTACAATAAAACAATCCAGGGTGATTCACATGCTAAACAATAAGTTAACTAAGGCGGTTCGCTTAGCGATCGCGTTTGGTGGCGCTAGCGCTGCCGTGTTTGCAACCAATGCAGTTGCTGAAGAAGAAGGCGCGAAAAGCGTTGAGCGCATTGAAGTTACAGGTTCTCGCTTAAAACGCACTGACCTTGAATCTACTGCTCCAATCACAGTTATCGGCGGCGAAGCGCTAGGCGATATGGGTATCAGCAACGTTGGTGAATTTGTTCAATCAAACCCAGTTATGTCTGGATCGCCAGCAACAACAACGCGTAACAACGGCGGTAGTGGTGGTGTATTCGTAGAACTACGTGGTCTAGGTTCAGAGCGTACGCTAGTACTTATCAACGGTCGTAAGCCTGTAAGCTCAGACTTCCAGAATATTCCTGCTGCAATGATCGACCGTATCGAAATTCTAAAAGATGGTGCTTCGGTTGCATATGGTTCTTCAGCAATGGCTGGTGTTGTAAACATCATCACCAAAAAAGAACTTACTGGTGTTGAAGTTAAAGCAACAACGTCTTGGTATGACATGTTTAGTGGTGGTAAAGAGCAAAGCTTCCAACTAGTTGGTGGTAAAGAGTTCGATGCAGGCCATATCACAGTAGGTTTCGATTATACCAAGCAGGATCCAATCTATCAGGGTGATGTGAAAGACGTTAACTTCTTCCAGTATCCTTGGCAGGTGCTTTCAGAAGAAGGTGCTAAGAGTTTTTACGAGAACGGTTTAATCCCAGATGGTGACAATGCGAACGTATTCATTTTAGGTTCGGGTTCTACTCCTTGTGGTAATTTCTACGTTGAAGGTAAAGGTAACTTTACTAACGATAAATGCCCAAGTGGTGGCGACGGTAAGCCTTCTCTAAGTGACATGCGTCCATTTGTCGGCGGTGGTGAAGTAAACGATACTTACAACTACAACCCAGTAAACTTAATGCAAACACCTTTTGAAGTGATTAACTTCTTTGTTGATACTTCATTTGAATTAAACGATGACCTTGTTGTATATACAGAAACACGCATCAATAAGCGTACTTCAAAACAGGAACTTGCGGCTGTACCTTTCGACACAGCCTATGATCCAGGCTATGTAGTTACTCTTTCAAATGGTTCGACGGCTAACGGTGTATCAGCTGATAACTACTACAACCCATTCGGTGAAGATGTTTATCGCTCTCGTCGTCGTATGCTTGAAGGTGGTCGTTACTTTGAACAAGATTATGTACGTTTCCAACAAGTTGCAGGTCTAAAGGGCGCAATTAACGACAACTGGCAGTTCGATGCTTACTACAACTATGGTGCAAATAGCCTTCAAGATACTGACTTTGGTCAGCTTTACGGCCCACACCTAGCAAAAGCTTTAGGTCCATCATTCAAAGATGACGCTGGCAATGTGGTATGTGGTACGCCTGACGCACCTATTTCTGATTGTGTATCGTTAAATGTATTTGGTGGCCCTGGTACTGTGACTCAAGAGATGCTTGATTACATTACTGCACCACTAGGCGATCACTACAATGATTCATTCCACCAAGTTCGTGTAGACGTGTTTGGTGAGCTATTTGAAGTTCCAGCAGGGTATGTTTCAAGTGCATTTGGCCTTGAGTATTACACCACTGAGTTTGAACAAGTAAATGATTCCGGTAAGTTCTTTGATTCAGTGACTGGTAACACCAGCAAGCCACTAACAGGTCTATCTAAGAACTACACAGCTGCATCAGCAGAGTTCTTAATCCCATTAGTGCGTGATTTAGGTGTTGAATCCGCAGATTTGACGCTAGGTGCACGCTATGACGACTTTAGCACAACGGGTTCAAACTTCTCTTGGATGGCTAAAATTGAGTCAAACATTTTTGATGGCTTAAAGTTCCGTGCAAACTATTCCGAAGTATATCGTGAACCAACACTAAGCGATTTGTATTCGCCAGAGCTTGATTCATTTGAAAGCGCTTCAGATCCGTGTTCTGCGGCAAACATTGGTGGTTTATCTGCAGCGGGTCAGGCTAAATGTCTTGAAATGGGTGCTCCAGCTGGCGGCCACAACAGTGCTGATGCGCAAGTTCGTACACGTTTAGGCGGCAACACAGGTGTTCAATCTGAAGAAGGTGAAACATTCACTATCGGTTTTGTTTGGGCTCCTGACTTTGTTGAAAACTTAGGTATTACTATTGATTATTGGGATATCAACATTGACGGTAAAATTGGTTCTCTAGCAACTGATGATATTCTGCAGGGTTGTTATGCCGGTCTTATCGAAGATATGTGTGCAAAAATCTCACGTGGCTTTGATGGCTCAGTTGACCGTGTAGACAGTCGTACAACAAACTTACAAAGCATGACTGCTCGTGGTATCGACCTTGATGTGAACTATTCATTTGACACAGACTTCGGTGCATTTGTAGCTAGCGTATCATGGACTCACTTCCTAGAGCGTGGCGAAGAAAACTTTGATGGTGAAACGGGTACATTTATTGTTGAAGATTTAGTTGGTAGGTTTGAAGATGATACATCTTACTTTGAAGACAAAATCTTATTCAATTTACGTTATGACCTAGACAACCTACGTGTTGTGTGGGCTGCAAACTACCAGTCTGGTCTTGAGTACGGTGATCTAACTTACATTAAGCGTGATAACTATGATTCATTAGCAGGTTTAGTTGCTAAAGTTGATTCGTACGTGTACCACGATTTAACGGCACAATACTCATTTGATACAAACACAACGGTGCAAGCAGGTATTCGCAACCTAACAGACGAACTACCTCCTTATATCGAAACAGCGTTCAACGCGAACACTGACGAAAGTAACTTCAAGCTATTCGGACGTCAGTTCTTCTTAGGTATAACTCAGAAGTTCTAACCGAAATTTAGCAATTTTGACCCAAATCGGCCTCTGTTGAGGTCGATTTTTTAATTTCCCACTCGAGCTTGCCTCTTCTTGTAGTAACCCCACCCAATTTATAACAAATTCTTTGATGCGTGTTTATTTTATTGTAGATATGAATTTTCTATGTTTATCGAATGTTACTCATTACTGTGTGTAAATGTAGTGTTTGTGCTTTTATTGTTGCGTGAAGTGTGCTTTTTTGCGATGAATTACAAAAGTGATAAAAAAAGTGAACTTATTTTTATATTTATAACACCATGAAAACAAAAGGGAAAAGTGGGATTTAATGTTAAAATTATGCCTTTTTGGGTTTATTTTATGAAATGATTGTTGACCCTATGTTGGTACTAAAAGTAGTATAACCATCGATACGATAACTTAACCAACTCTGAAAATGATATCTAAGTGTGTTTAAGGTGTTGTTTTTAAATAGGTTTTTTTATACATAAAAATAAAATCAGGGATCAATCATGTTGAATAATAAAGTAAGCAAAGCTGTTCGTTTAGCAATCGCTTTCGGTGCAGCTGCTACCGCTGCAGTAGCAAGTTCATCTGCGCTAGCTGAAGAAAATTCAGAAGCAGGTGTAGAGCGCATTCAAGTAACAGGTTCAAAAATCAAGCGTCAAGGCTTAACATCTCCAACACCTGTGACAGTAATTACAGGCGAGCAATTAGTTGCTCAAGGTATTACAAACGTAAATGACCTTTTACGCGACTTACCTGCTGGTGAAGTTGGTAACTCTCCAGAAACAACAACAAATACTATTTATGCGAGTGGTTTGAACACTTATAACCTTCGTAACCTAGGGTCTAGCCGTACACTAGTTTTGGTTGATGGCCGTCGTTTTGTTGGCTCAGGTCCGACAAATAATGCCGTTGATTTAAATAACATTCCAGCGTCAATGATCGACAGAATTGAAGTAACAACTGGTGGTGCATCTGCTGTATATGGTGCAGATGCTGTTGCAGGTGTTGTTAACATCGTTACTAAGAATTCTTTCGACGGTGTTAAAGTTCAATTAGATACGCGTCGTCCACAACAATCTGGTGGTGAGCGTGATAGTATCTCAATTACTGGTGGCTACGAGGGAAGCGATTTCAGCTTTATCTCTACACTAGAATACAACGACGCAAAATCGCTAGCTAAGATGGATCGTGATTTCTTCAGAACGCCTGTAGAAACATTTAGAAATCCAGCAAATAAGACAGATACAGACTTCATTCCACGTATGCTTTCTCACGAACGTCGTGAAGGTTATGCACTATATGCAAGTCAAGGTAACTTCTTACTAGGCCCATTTAATGCTGATACGATTGATAACCGTAACTACACATTCGATTCAAATGGCAACATTAGAAGCTTTGACTATGGCGAAGGACGTTTACCTGACTTTGATCCAGCAAACCCAGTATTAAACTACGTCGAGACAGATGAAAACCCTGGTGATGGTATTCGTCATGGTTATCGTGAATTCTTTAATACGCCGTTGGAGCGCATCACTTTTGGTACAAACTTCGAGTACCGCTTTGCTGATGAGCATAGACTAACTGCTGGTGTTTTCTACGGTAAGTCAGAGTCAGCAACAGAGTCATCACCATCTTTCCACAGACATACTATTCGTCGTGACAATGCTTATATGAAGCAAGATATGAAAGACTTGCTTGATAACTATGAGAACGCAGATGGTGAAGTTAGCCCTGTTTCCAGCGTAACACTTTACCAAATGTCAGATAAGCTAGGTAACCGTGAGTTTACGCAAGACCGTGAGTCATTGAACTTCAGTATTGGTGTTGATGGTTTAATTACTGATGATTGGGCTTACAATGCCTATGTTCAATATGGTAAAAACGAAAACGAATCAGTTTGGAAAGGTGAAGTATACACTCAAAACCTAGCAAATGCTGTTGACGCTGTACTTCTTGACGGCAATGTTGTTTGTGCGGACAGAGATGCAGATGGCAATGTTGTTGGTGCTTTAGCAGGTTGTACTCCATTGAATGTAATGAACATTCAGGATCTGACAGCAGAACAAGCAAGCTACATTCTTACTGAAGCGTCTAACGTACGTAGCGCTGAAATGTATTCTGCAGGTGTGACTGTCGATGGTGTTGTATACGAATTACCTGCAGGTCCACTTTCAACTGCAATCTCACTAGAGCGTAGAAAGAACGAATCTGAAGCGACTCCTAGCGAAAATATGCAAGCGGGTACGATCTTTAACAATTCAAGTCAGCCTTTTAAAGCAGACATTTCTGTAACTGAAGCATCGGTAGAATTCTCTATCCCACTAATTACAGATATGGAGTACATTCAAGACCTGACTCTCGAAACTGCGTATCGTTACATGGATTATTCTGTAACAGGTAGTGATAACGCTTGGAAATTAGGTGTAAACTACACTGTGAATGATGAATTATCATTCCGTGCTACACGCTCTAAATCTGTACGTGCTCCAGACTTAGGTCAGTTGTTTACAAATAAGTCAACAACTTATGGTACAAGATCTGACGTATGTACCGCAGAGTCAATTAGCAGCTCAACATCTCGTTATATCGATAACATTAAGAAAAACTGTGCGGCTGATGGCGTACCAGTCGACTTCCAGCCTTCGCAAGAGTGGAGAACTGGTGGTTCACTGAAAGGTTATATTGATGGTAACCCAGATTTAGAGAACGAAGTGTCTCAAGATTTAACGGTTGGTTTTGCTTATTCACCAAGCCAGATTGAAGGCTTTGATATTACACTAGATTATTGGGAATTTGAGATCTCTGGTGCGTTAGCAACTTTCGACGAAGAAGTAATTGAACTTTGCTATGAATCAGAATCACTTGATAATCCGTTCTGCCCTAACGTTATTCGTGACCCAAATACTCGCGAAATCACAGAATTCTATCAAAGAGCACTGAATGCTGCAGTAATCAACAGAAAAGGTGTTGATTTTGAATCTCAATATCGCTTTGATGCACTAGGTGGTGAGATTGTTACTGGACTTACTGCGACTTATAATATTTTATCTGATGAAAATACAACTGGTCGTTTAGAAGACTATCGTATTTACACAGGTGAAGTTGGTACACCTCGTGTGAAAGGCCGACTAAACATTAAATATCAGGCTGATACTTATTTCGTAGGTGCAACAGTTAACTACCGCTCTGCTACTGTAAATGATCGTAATGACTGGACGCCTGAAACAAATAATTATAACGATGTGTCTTCGTATACTCGAGTTGAAGTGCGTGCTGGTGTTGATATTACTGAAGATTTCACAGTAACGGCTCGTGTTAAGAACTTGTTTGACGTTAAGCCTCCAAGAACTCCTGATACATATGATGATGGTGAATTCTTTGACATCTACGGACGTACTTTGTCTTTAAGTGCTTCTTACACGTTCTAACTTGAGATGCTCTAGAACTAGAGCATCAGGTTAGTACTGAGAACAAAACAAAGCGCCTAGTGTAACTCTAGGCGCTTTTCATTTTCATTAGAATCAATACACGGCTTTTCTAACTTACATCGACCACTTTACTCGCTTTACGGTAGCGTATTTTGAAGCCACTCCAGGCTGGCAGTTCCCACCTCTTTGGTGCCTCTTTCCTTGTACCGCTGATATAAGTAATTTCGATTCTTTTCCCTTTAAAGTTATAGCTTACTTCCATAGTCAGCTCTGGAATTGACCAGGTTAGCGGGAACTTTTCAACAAATGGTGTTAACTTCCACGTTTCAACTTCATTGAATAGCAAGTCTTGTTCGCTGATTAGCTCTACATCGTCATAGCTTTCTATACCAAGCGCCGTTAGCTTCTCACTTAAAAACGAGTCGAGTGTGGGCACAAGTTCACTGCATTCGTAGAATTGATAGAATAATGCAGTCTGCTCAATACTGGCTTCTACTTGCTTGGCCAAACCTGAAAACAGCGTATTATTTTGGATAAGAAATACTAAGGCATAAACAACATCCTTGGGGTTATCAAGGCGCTTAGTTTGTTGGCCTAAAACCTCGTCACTGTAATGTGTAATAAACTCACCCCAAAGCTCATCATTATCAATATAGGCTGAGCGTAATGTTTGGCTGCCGAGGCCCATTTCAAGTAATTGCTTTTTCGTTAGTAGCGCATTACACATCGCGAGTGTCTTGGCTTGCTTGATACCTTTACTTGCGAGTGAAAAAGTATCTAATACCAGTAATGCTTCTGCCTGTTCCGGTACGCGAGTATGGTTTGAAGGTATGACTTCAGCTAAGCCATTATTAAAACCATTACGACGGTTTTGCTTATTGATATAAACCCAATGTGGCATTAGCTTAGCTAACTCAATGACCAGTTTGTCATGATCAAAACTGGCTGCTTTATCCAAAGGAGGTAGTGCAAATGCTTCACGCAATTGCGTGCTAAATTGCTGTGCTTCTGTGAGCGCCTCAGGCGTAATATCAATTAATTCTTCAGTTTGTCCTCTCACCACCGCGATAGCGATTTCTATATCTGAGCCTCGAGTAAATCGGTTATTTAATCTTGTTAAGCGCTCCACATCATTCGGTAGCTGGTAGACTCGTGCTGGTACAGACAGTAGCGAAATTAGGTCAATAGCCGCTTGGCGTAGCGTGTTTGAGGTCAGTTTATGGATCACATAACCAAACTCAAAATCGACGGGCAGCGGGTACAGCAGCTTGCCAAACGGAGTTGCTATATTTTGTTCATCAATGGCTTCTAATGTAATTAGCTGTTGTTTAGCTTTATTTAGTGAGCTTTCTGGGAGTGGGTCGATAAAATCAATAGACGAGACGCCTGTTGTTGCACAGCCCGCCGCAAGCACGAGTTCTGCCAATGATTCTCTTTGGATCTCAGGCGGGGTGCTGTCTATCAAAGGCGCATACTGGCCATATAACCGGATACATAGTCCCGGTTGCGTGCGTCCTGCACGTCCTAGACGTTGCTTTGCCGAATCTCTTGCAATCGCATCTAAGCCTAATACGGTTTTTCCAAGGCGTAAATGAGTACGACGCTCAAGCCCTGAGTCAATCACGCAAGTGACATTGGGAATAGTGAGCGAGGTTTCGGCAACATTGGTTGCGAGAATAATTCGACGTGTACTTTGTGCGGTTAATACAATGCGCTGAGCTTCTGGACTGCAGCCACTATATAAACCAACGATAGTCGCTGGCAGCGTTTTTACTTTAGCTAAGCTTGCTTGGATCTCGGCCTTGCCAGGTAAAAAGACTAAAATATCGCCTTGGCAATGTTCCAATGCGTATTGGCAAGCTGCAAAAACGCGAGTATCGAGTTGCTCTTTCTGGGGCATAGTTCTTGGATCAGAGGCGTGAAAACACTCTTCAACGGGGTAAATGAACCCTTCTGACTCTAAGATCGGGGCGTCTAAATAAGAGGCTAATTTTTGGCTGTTTAACGTCGCCGAGGTAACAATTAGTTTGTGTGATTGAGCCTGCCTTAAGAGCGCTAATAATAAGTCCATGTCCCAGCGTCTTTCATGAAACTCATCCAACATAACGGCGCTGAATTCTGCAAGTTTGCTCTCAAAAAACCATCTTAGTGCTACACCAGGCGTCACATAAACTACCTGAGTGTCTGGTGAAAACTTCCCCTCAAACCGAATAGCAAAGCCCACCTTTTCACCAAGCGGTGAGCCACTTTGAGCCGCAACATATTCAGCTAAAGAGGTACAAGCAATACGCCGAGGCTCAATGACTAATACTCTGCCATGTTGTGAGGCCCAAAGCGGAAGTTGGGTCGATTTGCCTGAGCCTGTTGTGGCACATACCACAATCGCATTTTGTTCGTTTAGTGTTTGAGTAAACTGAGGCTGTAAAGATTCAATGGGTAAAGACATAGCAGTTCATTTGCATTTTTTCGCCATAGTACCAAAGTTTGCTTGAAAAAGTGGGAGTCAGTACCAATTAATATTTGATAGATTATTCAACCTGAACTCGGAATAGGAAGTTAGGGAACTGATATAAAATACGCTTTCTAACATTATTCAACTCTAGCCAGATGTTCTTTCGTAATACAAGGCAAATTTGAGCGTCAATAGCTAGCCTATTGCAAACAAATTTAACGCAGTAGTCAGGAATAACAACTGCTAGAGAACAAGTTATTATTCCTAGTTTAGGTTATTTTATAAAGGCCAAAAGCCATGATAGAAATATTGCTTATTGTCGGCCTTATTCTATTTGTTTCTCTGTATTGG
Organism: Pseudoalteromonas piscicida; assembly: GCF_000238315.3. Classification (NCBI taxonomy): domain Bacteria; kingdom Pseudomonadati; phylum Pseudomonadota; class Gammaproteobacteria; order Alteromonadales; family Pseudoalteromonadaceae; genus Pseudoalteromonas; species Pseudoalteromonas piscicida. Next base: position 1,966,906 of record NZ_CP011924.1, on the reverse strand, counting down.
AACTGGGAAAAAATTCAAAGACTGCAGTGGCAAAGGAAATACCGAGATCAAACACTTAGCGCGTCAGATAAGCAAGTATTGCTAAAATACATGCCTATCTATCGTAAGATGACAGATGCTGACCGCACACAGTTAGAAAAACATATTGTCTGGTTTCTTGGCGAGAAGCGGGTATTGGGTAGGGATGGGTTAACGGTGTCACGACCGATGACCTTAATTATTGCTGCAGATGCCTGTTTACTGGTTCTTAAGCAAGCTTGGCCACTCTATCCCAACGTCAAAGAAATATTACTGTATCCCAGTAGCTATTACGCGCCACAAACTGCTAGAGATGGTGCTGGTTTGGTTAGTTTTCACCAAACCGTTCGTCAAGGAGAGTCTTGGCCTGGAGGTACTTTAGTACTGAGTTGGCACGATGTACTTGAGGGAAATCGATTGCCTGAGGATGGTCACAACTTAGTATTTCATGAGTTCGCCCATCAACTTGACCAACAAACTGGTGCGACGAATGGAACGCCTGCGTTACCTGTAGGAATGAGTTACCAAGACTGGGGGAGGGTGCTATCAAAGGCCTACAAGCACTTAAAAATGCAGCTGTCTTACAATATGCCTCATGCTATTCATTCATACGGCGCAACAAACGAAGCGGAGTTTTTCGCCGTGGTCACAGAAACCTTTATTGAAAAGCCCCATGAACTCAAACAGGAAAACCCAGAGCTATATAATTTGTTAAAAGACTACTATCAGTTTGAACCAAGAGATTGGCAATAACATTAAAGCATAACTGACACTAGCTAAGATAAAAAAACCGCTCAATTGAGCGGTTTTTTCTTAAGAGCGTCGATTAAGAAAAGCTAATTTCTTTTCTTTCGCGCTTTTCTCTTCTTTGACCTTCAGGACGGCGTTTATCGCCACCGCCACTACGTGGGTCTTTAAAGCTACGCTTACGGTCTCTTTGCTCTTCGCCTCTGCCTTGACCTTGGTCAGCAGGGTGAGTGCTCTTAGTCATGTTCATAGGGCGTTGACAGATGTGAACGCTCTTGAAGTGGCTAAGTACATCACTTGGCATATTCTGCGGCAATTGAACCGTGCTGTGTTCATTGAACAGACGGATTTCACCGATGAACTTGCTTGAGATATCCGCTTCGTTTGCGATAGCACCAACGATGTTCTTAACCTGAACACCATGATCACGACCCACTTCGATGCGGTAAGTATCCATTGGACCTGATGCACGATCACGGCTACGAGATTTGCGTTCACCACGCTCGCCACGTTCACCACGGCTACCATCTCTTTCGCGACGCTCGCCACGACGGTCGTCACGTTCTCTACGCTCACGTTGTTGAATTTGAATATCTTCAACTTTCAGCGGCGTTTGCTGCTGTGCAAGACACAATAGCGCTGCTGCTAAGTCTTCTTGGCTCAGCTCTAGCTTTTGTGCAAGGCCTGATGCCACTTTTGAGAAGAACTCAATGTCTTTGTGCTCAAGCGCTGTAGAGATCTTAGTCTCTAATGCACCAATACGCTTTTCTTCAACGACTTTCGCACTTGGTAATTCAACCTGTGCAATATCAGAGCGCGTATGGCGCATGATGTTTTTAAGTAAATAACGCTCGTTGTTCTTCACGAACAAGATTGCTTTACCTTGACGACCAGCACGGCCGGTACGACCGATACGGTGAACATAAGCTTCACAGTCTTGTGGGATATCGTAGTTAACAACCAGGCTTAGACGCTCTACGTCAAGACCACGTGCCGCAACGTCAGTTGCGATAACGATATCTAGTAAGCCGCTCTTTAGACGGTCTACTGTGCGCTCACGCGCCTGCTGGTTCATGTCGCCGTTGAGCGGTGCAGCTGAGAAGCCTTCACGCTCTAGTAGCTCTGCAAGCTGAACAGTGTCATTACGTGTACGTACGAACACGATAGCACCGTCGTAATCTTCCGCTTCTAAGAAACGTACGATCGCTTTGTTTTTGTGTGCAGTTGCACGCCAGTAAACTTGCTCGATCGTAGATACTGTAGAGTTACGCGGTGTGATCTTAACTTGTTCAGCGTTGTCTAAATACTTATTACAGATTGATTGGATCTGCTTAGGCATAGTCGCAGAGAACAAACAAGTTTGCTTCTCTTCCGGTGTTTTCTCCATGATGCTTTCAACATCATCGATAAAGCCCATGCGTAGCATTTCATCTGCTTCATCAAGTACAAGTGCGTTTAGACCAGAAAGGTCAATCGTCTTGCGGTTGATGTGGTCAATCAAACGACCTGGTGTTGCCACAATAATTTGGGCACCACGGCGTAGAGCACTTAGCTGAATGCCGTAGCTTTGACCACCATAAAGCGCTAGTACTTCAACGCCTTTAGTATATTTAGCATATTGCTGAAATGCTTCAGCAACTTGAATAGCTAGCTCACGCGTTGGCGTAAGCACAAGAGTTTGCGGTTGTTTAACGGATGCGTCTACTTGGTTTAACAATGGCAGTGCAAATGCTGCCGTTTTACCTGTACCCGTCTGCGCTAGTCCCAGTACGTCTTTTCTTTCTAGCAATAACGGTATACATTGAGCTTGGATCTCAGAAGGTGTTTTATATCCCAGCTCTTCGACTGCTTTTAAGATTGCAGGAGAAAGGTCTAAAGATTCAAACGTAACTGGTTCTGACATTAATGCGCCTCAACTATTTTAAAGAGGCGCGCATTGTACAGGAAAGATAAAATAAAAGCTTGCATAAAATCACACTATTTTATATGTGCCTGATATTGGTTAAAATTTAATCTATGTGATTTTGCTAATTTACTGGTAAAGGCCTAAATTTGCTTTTGCATAGGCTTCAAATTCAGTAAAGCCGCCAATGTGATCTTGGTCGATAAAAATCTGTGGTACGGTAGGGCAAGGTTTACCCGCTGACTTTTCAAGATCGGCTTTGCTTACGCCTTCCTTGATAATGTCAACATAGCGAAAATTGAAGTCATCGCGCTCTTGCGTTAAACGCTCAGCCACTTCTTTTGCACGAACACAAAACGGGCAACCTTCACGACCAAAAATAACAGTAAACATATTCTTTTTCTCCTCTAAACGGTTAGCTTCAGTATAGAGGATTAATCATGAAGGTAAATTAAGTTAAAATGATGAGATTAATCCAAAAAAGCGATTAACTCCGATAGACGGTTTTGATCAAGTGGAAGCCGAACTTGGTTTTCACAGGGCCGTGCACTTCAAATAACGGCTTTTTGAATACCACATCGTCAAAGGCCTTCACCATATCCCCTTTATTGAACTCACCAAGGTCGCCACCGCGCTTTTTTGAAGGACAAAGGGAATGTTGTTTAGCCAATTTGCCAAAGTCAGCACCTTTGGCTAGTTTGGCTTTGATGTCTAAACACTCTTTTTCGGTTTTTACTAAAATATGATAGGCGCACGCTTTAGGCATGAAGGGACTCTCATTATAAAAATAAATGCGATCATGCAGAGCTTGCGCGCCTATGGCAAGTTAAAATGTTACGCTGAAGCCAATAGAAGGACGCATTTCAAAGTCATCGCTTTCCTCTTCTATATATAAATCATTGATTGATTTGACTCTATCGTAGTCAAGGTCAACATAGGCAGTATTGTCTTGGCCATATGCATTCATTAGCTCCAAAATTAGCTTGCCATCGAGACCAAATAATTCTGTTTTGCGTTCAAAACGAATATCTAGGCGGTGATAAGTGTCAAAACGCTCTGAGAATGGGTCGCCATACACAGGCAAGTAGCGGTTCGCAAATTCAGGATTCTCTTTTACACCCACAATTGGGGTATAGGCTTGACCGCTGCGAGCGGTAAAGTTAAAGCCTCCAGACCACTTTCCACCAAAGTCATAGTGGAACACGGCATTCAGAATAAAAGGGGTATCGGCATAATAGTCACGCTTAATGCCAGTTAGCTCATCCTCACGCTCACTTTTTGCAAGGCTTACAGCAATCCAACCATACCAGTCATCGGTTTTGTTTTTGTTAACAATAAAATCAACACCGTAGGCTGTACCGGAAGTCCCATTGATATAGTTTACTTGAGATAAGGGGGCACTTTTTGGCAGGTCATCCATGGTTTTATAATAGGTCTCGACGGAATATGACCACTCATTATCCAACTCCTGTTTAAAACCTAAGGTATAGTGAGTTGAACGCTGAGCTTCAAGTTCCGGGTTACCAACAACAGGTAATATGTATTCAAGGTCTTGAATGCGGGTGTAAGTGCCAGCCTTGGCTGAGATCACTGTGTCATCGTTATAGAAGTAATTGAGCGCAAGGCGTGGATGGACAATCGTCTCATCACTGTAGTCATAATATTCACCCACTATTCCTAATTCACTTTGCCAGTTTGGTGAAAATTGCCAAACGTGATTAACCCCAATAAAGGCAGAATCTGTTCCAGCACTCGATGTGCCCTTAATCCTTTCTCCTTTATTTAGGTCACAGTCGGGGTCAAACTCGGTGCAAACATAGTTAAAAGCATCGTAGCGGTAGGTGGATTTTTTGTCGTAGTAGCCGGCATCTGCAATGACACGTTGCTCTTTATTTAGTTTATAACTGGCTCGTACTTTATAACTGAGTTGTTCTTCTTCAAAATTTTCAAAGTAGCCATCAGATAAAGTCGCGCGTTGACCATAGCGCATAGTGGCTTGGTGATTGAGATAACCGACGCCTGCGCGAATATGTAGGTCTTTGGCGTAGTGGTCCCACAATATGTTCTGACTATTAAATTTACGAATATAGCGAGCATCGCCCTGATATTCTGGGGTTTTAAGGGCAAGATCTGACGCGCCTGAAAACCCAGCCGCAACCGAATCCTCCGCGCCATTGATATTTACCGTTAAGGTATTATTTGCATTGATATCCCACAGCCACTTGGCTTGGTAATCGTGATCATCCGGTGGATCGTTAATGGTGATCCCTGTTGGCTTGCCATCATCGTCCTCAAGCTCCTCGCCATCACTGAAAAACAGCGGTAGGGTACTTTTTCTTGCTGACACATAGAATGCAGAATTTTCAGTTGCTTTACCTTCAACAAAAATACCTGCGTTAAACATGGTTAAATCAAGTGTGGTGGCAATATTTTGGTATTTTGGATTACGCAGCGTGACGTCAAACACGGCACCAGTGGCATTGCTGTAACTGGTACCAAATCCGGCAGAATTCAGCTGAAAATCTTGAATTGTATTGCGGTTGAAAATAGAGCTGCCGAAATCGTGAAAGATATATCCTGCGGGCATAAAGTCCACTTCAAAGATATTGTCGTCAGGAGAAGAACCTCGCACGGCAGGTGCGCCCATAGAACCACCCGCAGCAACAACGCCAGGTAGAGCAAAAGCAGCCCTGAGCGGGTCGCCCATGGCTCCTGGCATGTCTACAAGTTTTTGCGCATCTTCGGTAATTTCTGAAATAACTGAGCTGCGTTTATAAATAACTTCGATGTGTTCAATTTTCTCCTCATCGGCTAATGCATGATTGCCAAGGGTAGTGCAGAGCACGAGGAGTGAAATTTTACTGAGCGTAAAGTGTGGGGCGTGGCGCATGGTCGGCTTCCTATTCATCCTTTGTTAAGATGTGCGTTAGCCTAAACGAAATAATTGTTGATTAATTTCAGAGAGTCGTAATTAACTGTAAGCGGTTTATTTAGGTTTCTTACAATCTCGCTCGGATCCCTATCTCGGATGAGTAACCAACAGAGCGCTCGGTTATTTTGAAGTCTTCATCAAGTACATAATAGGTAGGGTAAGCCTGCACTTTGTACGCTTGTGCCGTGGTCTGATTGCCGAGTAAGACGGGCATGTCTAATTGTAGATCGCTGACAAACTTTGTTACTTCTTCGGTGGAACGATAATCCAACGCAATCGCTACTGCTTTGACTTTGCCTTGCTGATGTAGTTTATCAATATTCGGCATGCTCACTCGACATACGCCGCACCAAGGCGCAAAAAAATACACGATACTTTGTTGACCTTTAAGCTGAATAGAGGAATAAGTTTGCTTGGATTGTAAAATGGGTAGGTGAAATGGCGGCGCCGTTTGTTCTCCCGAGTCGGCAAGCATGTTTCTTTCTTGATAGGCTGAGACGGCGAAGAACACCAGCACAATGATGAAGGCTTGGCCAAGTAGTTTGAGCATACAAATGATCCCGTGATAACAGTAAGCAACAATAAAGACCGCAGTGTAGCGATCTTTATTACAGCGGATCAATGTATTTGAGCTTAACCGTACGGGTTGTCGCCTAGGTAGCGTTTCGCTTTTTGCTCTTTTAATTTCGCTAAGTCAACGAGTACCAGACCATCGATGCAGTTATTAAAATCAGGATCTATACTAAAGCTCAGAAAATTCACGCCTTGCTCTTCGCAAAGCTCCGTATATTGCTTAAATAATGTAGGGACTTGAGCACCCATATTAGCAAGAATATGTTTGAGCTCTGCGAAATCTTCTTTGATGTCATCGCCACTAAACATGTGTTGATAACGGTTAAGCTGATCATTACTTAGCTTCATTTCGTTGTTCGGCGTGGCGATACCTGCAAGGTTTGAAAAGTAATGTTGGTAGTGATACACCAACATGGCTTTTGCTTCATCCGGTAACGCGTTTGAAAGGCTGACTGCACCAAACATATAACGGTGTTCTGGGTAGCGCTTTACGAATGCACCGATCCCATACCACAGGTAATCTAGGCTCTTGCGACCCCAGTACTTGGGCTGCACAAAGCTGCGACCAAGTTCGAGGCCTTTTTCAAAGTATGGGGTCATGGCTTCACTGTACGAAAACAAGCTGTCGGTATAAAGCCCGGCTTGCCCGTGTTCTTCTATCACTTGCTTGGCACTTGCAAGGCGATAGGCACCCACTAGCTCAAGTTGTTTCGTGTCCCATAACAACAAATGGTGGTAGTGCATATCGTACTTATCGATATCACGACGATTACCACTTCCTTCTCCCACGGCCCTAAAGGCAATTTCTCTAAGGCGTCCAAGCTCTCTAAATATCACCGAGCTGCCGGTGTATTGGTAAACGTATATTTGCATGCCATCGGGTGTTTCACCGATACATTCGCACGCTTCCACTGCCTTTTTAAGTTCTTTGCGATTTTCTGGAACTGCAATAGGGGTTTGTGTTTTGAGTGGCAGTGGCTTTTTACTGGCAAGGCGATAAAGTTGTTTGCGAATAAGCGCGACTATCTCTTTGTCTTTAAGGTTATCAATAAGATAAGACTCTGGAGGAATACTGGCGCCTATTTCAAATTCTAGCGACTTTTGCCTTTGTTTAAACATCTCTTTGACCAATAATAAACTGGCTAAAGGCTTATAAATCATACTGGTGCCGTAAAAGAGCGGACTGTTTTTCGCTTTGATAAAAATGGGTAGAATGGGGCAATTGGCTTTTTTAGCCATTCTTAAAAAGCCAGAGTTCCATTTGCAGTCTTTAATACCGGTTGGGCTTAAGCGAGAAACTTCACCAGCTGGGAAGATAAGTAGCGCTCCCTCAGACTTTAAATGCTTGTGAATGTTTGCCAGCTCTTGTTTTTTACTGGTTCCTGAGAGGTTATCAACAGGCAGTAATAGGGGATGCATTGGTGTAACCGACATCAACATCCGGTTAGCAACAACCTTTAAGTCAGGCCGTACTTGCGCCAGCACTTTGATTAGTGCCAGTGCATCTAAAGAGCCAATAGGGTGGTTTGCGACGATCACCACTGGACCTTCGCTTGGGATATGCTCTATTTGCTTTGGTTTAAAGCGAGCGTCAAAATCTAACTCATCGAGCACTTGTTCAAGAAACTCGAGTCCTTGCAAATGAGGGTAGGTGTCAGCAAACGCGACAAACTCTTGCTCATGCAAGAGATAACCAAGCCCTTTTTTTACTAAACCTTTTACCTTTGGGGAGTTTTCAAGTTGTGGAAGATTTGCTTCAATGACTTTATCTACACTGATCATTTTTCATCATCTGTTGGCGCTTTTTTGCAAGAGTAAAAACTATTAATGACAAGCATGTTGCATTGGTATGTCATTTATTTTGCAGTGATAGCGTGTCGAGAGAATAAAGGAACAATATGGCTTTACTTATTTGTGTTACTGGTCGTAATAATGACAAGCTAGTTGCTAAGCTAGCAGCTCTGTTGCCGCAGCAAAGCTTGCTTGAATGGCCCGTTGATGATGTTAGCTTATTAAAGGAGGTCGAGTTTGTGCTGGCATGGAATGCGCCAGAGACGCTATGGTCAAAGCTTCCTAATTTAAAAGTAGTGCATTCCTACGGTGCCGGTGTTGATAGCATTCCGATGCAGCTGTTACCACCAGATGTAGAAGTTGCGCGTATCGTTGACCCAAATTTAGCGGATGATATGGCTGAATATGTATTAGGCCAACTATTAAGTCATAAGCTTAGAGTAAGAGAGTACGGCCACAATCAATCTCAGCAAATATGGAAGCCTAGGCGCGCAAGAGCTGGTCGCTTGGTTGGTATTATGGGGATGGGGCAACTTGGCCTTGCGGTCGCGCATAAGCTACACGTAAATGGATTTAACATCAAAGGGTGGTCCGGCTCTGCAAAACAACTGGACAATATTGAGCACTTCAGTGGGCAAGATGAGCTAGCAGCTTTTCTTTCAGACATTGATTATCTTGTGTGCCTTCTACCATTGACTGAACATACCAAAGGGATATTGAACGCCCAGCTGTTTGCACTCGCGCCAGATCATTGCGTTCTCATTAATGTCGCAAGAGGTGGCCATCTGAACGAGGCGGATTTACTCAATGCGTTAGCGGCTGAGACGTTTGGCGGGGCTATTTTAGACGTATTTGATACAGAGCCACTCCCTGCATCACATGCCTTTTGGCAGCAGCCAAACATTAGTATTACTCCACATGTTGCCGCATTAACCAGTTTGAATACGGCAGCTCAGCAAATTGCTAACAACTATTTAGCGATGCAGGAGGGCAAAGCACTTGTTCATTTAGTTCATAAAAAGCAGGGTTACTAATTGATTAAATAGTTGTAATTAGCCACAGAGTAGGGTGTAAAGAGAATAGTGTAAACTACTGTATAAAAAAACATCTTGAGTGTTTATGAATGATGCATTAATTTAACAAAAAAACAATAATAAAAAGGTCTAACCCATGAAGCAAAGTCAAGGTGGCGCGAAATTATCACTTGTTGTGGTTTCGGTTATTTTGTTAGGTGTATCAGCTTGGTTTAATCAAGCGAGTGCAAGTGAACTTCAGGGGACGACACCCACCGCAAATAGCAAATAAGCCGAGTTTTACTCGGCTTTTTGTTTTTTAGCGTTTAGCGTGACGCTCTCTATTTTCTTGTTTTTTCTCATCACTCTTTCTTAGTAGTACGTAAGTAGAGCCGCTACCACCATGGCATTTTAATGCAGAGTGAAATGCCAACACTTGTGGCATTTCTTGCAGCCATTTATTTGTATAGCTTTTCAGTACAGCGGGAAAGGGTTTACTGTTTAAACCGATACCATGCCTTAATAACAATACTCGGATGCTTTTTGCATGGCAATCTGTAACAAAGTCAAACAAGGCTTTGCGGGCATCATGAAATGGTTTGCCATGTAAGTCTAAGGTAGCATCAACTTGGTATTTACCTAATCTGAGATTTTTGTATACACCATCTTGGACGCCGCTTTTTTTATAGGCGAGTAGATCGTGCGGATCTAATAGATCAACGTATTCTGTGGATAAGTAATTAGGATCAAACTCAAGTTCTTGTTCGGCAGCCTCGCGTTTTGCGAGTTGCGAAATAGTTGGTTCGTTTTTGTGACGGCGTAATTCTGCTTTTTTGTCGTGAGCGAGAGGAGTGACGTCGCCCATTGAAGCTAAAAATAGTTCTTCATCAGTCATGGCCATACTGCTTCTCCATTAACAAGCAATGATGGCCATGATTTTAGCGCACCGAAGTGAAATAGGGAACTAGTCGCTAGGAACTAGTCGCTAGGAACTAGTTACTGCAAAGAACTAGTGAACTTCCAGCTGACCAAAGGTATAGACTTTGAATAGATAAAAAGTATTTATCAAAATCAAGCTAAGGTTAGAAATTACACTGGTGTTCATCAGATCAAGGCTAAACGAGATAAAAAGTACGCCACATGCGCACACAGCAGCTACTCTTAGTAGCGTTTTATGGTTAATAAAAAAGGCACCAAAACCTAAAGTAAGTAAAATTAAGTTAAGTAGCCAGTCGAGCTCGTTTGCCATTGTCTGTTTGGTTCTCCAAATGCGTTTAAAGGATCGCCATTATGGTGATCATTTATGCTTCATTCAACTGATAAATTTTATGATTTTCACATTAGAAATTTTAATGAATTAATGGTGGCTGAATACTTATGTAGCAGCGCTTGCATAAGTCGTTACAAATACCCAGACGCACTTTTTATTTCTTTGTGAATAGTCTCAGCTATAGTTAAGTATCTTCATGATTATCATAAACAAGTTGATGAATCAGCGCAGATTAATAAATGCATATCTATACTTAGTTACATATGTACAAACCTAAGAGAGTTCCGCATAAGGCGATAATAAAAAGCCGTAGGCGACAAAAATAATTAAGGAAAGGCAATGAAAATGCTTAAGTACTACCTGTTTGCAAGTCTCTGTTTAGCCTCACTCACGATCCACAGTATTGGATCTTGGCTAATGTTGCCGCTTGCGTGGTTTACCGTCTCTTTTTCTTTAGTTACTTTTGCTTATGCAACCAACTATCCGCACATATTTAGAAAGCACGGTACAGGCAAAATTCCTTGGTATATAACCTGGCTATTTTGGCCTTACTTAGGCTGTGTACATTTATACAATGCAATTGAAAGAGGTAGAGATGTTGTTGATGCATTTCAGCCGCTTACAGATAATTTATTTGTTGCTTGTCGGTTATTTCCAAGCGATGTGGATATGCTTAAGGCGGAAGGGATTGAAGCCATTTTAGACGTAACTGCTGAGTTCGATGGGTTAAACTGGTCAGCAGAACAGCAAGGCTTACACTACCTCAATATTCCAGTGTTAGATCATCAAGCGCCTACCTCTGAACAGTTAGCGCATGGCATGGCATGGATAGCAGCGCAGCACGAACTAAAACGGAAGGTTGTAGTGCATTGTGCGTTAGGTCGAGGACGCTCAGTGTTCTTTTGTACTGCTTATTTACTGGCAACCAACCCTGATTATACCGTCCGTGAAGCACTCGAAAAAATACAAAACCGCCGTGAAACGGCGAGGTTAAACAAGCAACAACTTAAGGGAATGACAAAGCTACATCACAGTCAAAACTTTACCCATAGTGAGCAGGCGGCGTTAGTCATAAACCCTGTACCAGGATCGGGTAAATGGTTTACCTATGAAAATGACATTGTGGGTATGCTGACGGAAAAATATAACTTATCGATTCACTTTACAGAGAAAGAGACAGATGTCGCGGCTTTAGCTAAACAAATCATGTCTGATAAACAGCCAAATATCATCATAGCAGGGGGCGGTGATGGCACATTAGCAAGCGTCGCCCATGGTGTTCATGAAAACGATGTACTGTTTGGTATATTGCCTTTAGGTACTGCAAATTCCTTAGCGACCGTGTTACTCGGTTCACTGTCCAAGATAGATCCTATCAACCGCGCTTGTGAAGCAATTTTAGCGGGTAAACCTAAGCCTATTGATCTAATGAACTGTAATGGCCGCACCGCGCTTTTAGCGGCGGCCGTTGGCTTTGGTCAGGAAATGATAGAAAAGGCTGGGCGTGAAGAAAAAAATAACTCGGGGCAATTAGCCTATATTCGAGGCCTTTGGCAGGCGGTAAGTGAGAATAAGCCCCTAAATTTTAGAGTGAGCTTTGATGGCGCTGAGCAATCTCAGTTAGAATGTGTTAGTCTGGTTGTAGCGAATGCAGCACCAAAAACCACAATTCTTGCTCAAGGTCATGGAGGGCCAATCTATGACGATGGCAAACTAGATATTACGATTTTACCGGTTGAACCGGATGGTGCGCAGAATCTTACGGTAGCTGAACTTATTTTACCTAAATTGGACGGCAAACCTTCTAATATTCGCACCGAGCAGTGCGAAAAGATAAACATAGAATTTGAACAAGAACAACACTTTGCACTAGATGGTGAAGTGCTTAGTGCAAAAAGTATTGAAATAGTGATCCAGAAACACGCGCTGAACGTAATGGTTCCGAATTAGGCATTTTGCGGCCATTCATTAGTGTGCGAGATAAAAATCAAAAGTGGAAACACTATTGGAGCATTGAGAGAGGGACTCAATTGAAAACCGTTTTATTAGTAGATGATGATCATGATTTTGCAGAGCTGGCTTGCCGTATAGTTGAATATCTGGGCCATGACGCGTGCTTAGCGAATGACTTGGCATCGGCCAGACAATGGCTAGAAACGCAAAGTTTTGATCATATCTTTCTTGATTTTATGCTGCCAGATGGCAGTGGTTTACATCTAGTTGATGAAATTAGAGCCGCAGGGATCCGTACACCAATAACTATGGTTACGGGACATCCATCAGTAAAGTCAGCATTGTCGCAGCTTTGTCATGATGGATTGAATTATCTCACTAAGCCCGTTGACGCAGATGATTTTAGAAATGCGTTAAGCCCTTCCAAGAACAAACCCAAGCGAACCGAAAGTCAAGCGCATTTTGGTGTGTTGCTGGGCGAGTCTGCCAAAATGAAACATCTATATAAGATGATAGAGCGCGTGGCAGGTACCGACGCTAATGTGATGTTGATGGGGGAAAGCGGTGTAGGTAAAGAAATGTTTGCCCGCGCAATTCACAATGCTAGCACAGTGACAGGGGATTTGGTTAACGTAAACTGTGGTGCAATCCCGAAAGACTTGATCGGTAGCGAACTATTTGGTCATGAAAAAGGCGCGTTTACGGGAGCAAATGCTCAAAAAGTTGGAGTATTTGAACAAGCAGAGAATGGCACTTTGTTTTTGGATGAATTAACCGAAATGCCAATCGAGCAACAGCCAAACTTACTACGTGTACTTGAAACACACACGGTGACACGAGTCGGTGGCACAAAGCCGATAAAAGTAAATTGCCGGGTAATATCGGCGACTAACCGTAGTGTCGAGGATATCGCTACCAATGACGTACTGCGAGAAGACATTTATTTCCGTTTAGCGGTATTTCCAATCCACATTCCACCGCTCAGAGAGAGAAAAGAAGACATTCCATTACTTGCCGAGCATTTTCTCCAGGGTTTGAATAAAACAGGTAATAGTCAGTATGTGATTAAGGCGGCAGATATGAGCCGCTTGGTTGACTATGACTGGCCCGGGAATGTGCGTGAACTCAAGCACACAATTCATCGTGCCTATATTATGGCAGATCACGATGACCATAGCTTAGTATTTGATGCGAACTTCGCTTCACCATTCGCGCAGGCGAAACGCATGGTGGAGCATGCGCAGTTAAATCGCGCTTCAATTCCACCACAGGTGGGCACTTCAAGCAGAGCAAATGCGATTCAAGTACCAACGCCTGAAATGAAGCCCGGTAAAACGATTGAAGAAGTAGAAAGAGAATTGATCTATCAAACGTTAGAATCAGTAGAAGGAAATAAGACGCTGGCCGCGCGAATGCTTGGGATCAGTACAAAAACGCTCTACAACCGTTTAAACGCCTATGAGGGAGAAACACAGTCATAATTTCGGGGAGGAACAATGACACAACATGATCAAGGTACGCTCGCGAAGTTAGTGCATGACGCACGCAAGCCTTTGAATCAAATTTCAATGAATTCAGAGTTGATCAAACTTATCGCTGAACAACCTGATTCTCAACAACAGATAATCGAGATAGCAAATACGATTATTAAAGCAACCAAAGAGTGTAGCGAGCTGTTACAGACGCTGGTGGAGCAAGGAAATGATGAGTGAACAATGAGTCCAAGTTTAGTTATTTTATGAACTTAAGTAATAAACTTAACTTTATCTGGTTTGCGGTTGTTGTGAGTGTTGGCCTTGTAGCGTCCAATGCCCTAATCGGTTTTAACAATGTTAAAGAATTAAACCAAGTTCAAGAGAGTATCCGAAACACCAGCGAAGTAATGATATCTCTGGATCAGCTGCATATTGCGATGTTAAATGCGGAGGCAGGACAACGGGCATTTTTAATCTCAAATAAAGAAGGCGATTTAGCACCTTTTATAAAAGCATTGCAAAATCTTGATGAGAGCATAGCTAAAGTTGGTCAGAATCACTCTGAAAGCGATGTACAGCAGCAAAAAATTAATCGTTATATCGAAGGGGTAAAAGCGCGATTTAAAACTTTGCAAAGTACGGTGATTGTTGCACGTAATACAGATATGGGTAACGAAGCTCAACTACTCGACCGAGCTGCAGAATCAGGTGGGGATCTACGAGATGAGTTCACTCAAATCATGGCCGCAGAAGTGGACATCCGGACCATTCAGCTGAATCAGTTAAAACGTGTCCGCAAAGAAGCGCAAGTTAATATCGTTGTATTTACTTTGCTGAGCGCCGTGATGATTTTTGCTATTTTGCTACTTTTGGTCGTCAATCTACGCAGCGCAAAGAAAGCAAAGAGCGAGTTAGAAAAAGCGAACGATCATTTAGAAGAAAAGGTGCAAGCGCGTACCGAAGCGTTAGAACATTATGCTGAAGAGCTAAACCGTAGTAACCGGGAGCTCGAAGACTTTGCGTTTGTTGCCTCTCACGACCTGCAAGAACCACTAAGAAAGATCCGCGCTTTTGGCGATCGCATCGAAAAAAATTATGGTGAGCACCTTGATGACAAGGGCAAGGATTATTTGGCTCGAATGACGAGTGCCGCACAGCGGATGTCAACGCTTATCACTGACTTGCTTGAGTTATCCCGAGTTACCACCAGAGCAAAGCCTTTTGAAGAACAGGATCTCAACCAAGTTTTACAGTTTGTGTTGGACGATTTAGAAATTGCAGTAAATGACAGCAGTGCGAGCGTAAACTCGGACGTGTTACCAACAATAAAATGTGATGCTAGTCAAATACACCAGCTGTTTTTAAATCTACTTTCCAATGCTATTAAATTCAGAGTAGAAGGGCGCGATCCGATTATTACAATCGCGGTTGAAAACACTCAATTGATGAGTCAAGATGCTTACACTTTTGTGGTAGAAGATAATGGCGTTGGCTTTGATGCTGAATATGCTGAGAAAATATTCTCGCCTTTTCAACGACTACATGACAGAAAAAAATATGCTGGTACTGGCATTGGTTTAACCGTGTGTAGACGCATTGTTGAGCGACACGGCGGAACGATTTCAGCGACCAGTGAAGACGGTAAGGGTGCTAAATTCACGATCACACTACTCGCTGAACCAGCACCAATTATTCAGGAACTGAAGAATGAACTATAAAAAAACTCAGCCGATCCATATTTTGATGGCGGATGACGACGAAGATGATCGCTTGTTGGCTCAAGACGCTTTAGAAGAAAGCCGAGTACTCAATGCATTTCAGTTTGTTAAGGACGGGGTTGAGCTTTTGGAATATTTGAGAAATGAGGGGGAGTTTACTGATAAACAACGATACCCAAGACCAAACCTCATTTTACTTGACCTGAATATGCCAAGAATGGATGGTAGAGAAGCGTTACAAGAAATCAAAAAAGACCCAATACTACGCTCTATACCCGTGGTTATCTTAACTACTTCCAAAGAGGAAGAAGACAAACTGAGAGGGTATGACTCAGGCGCTGCATCTTACATTACTAAGCCCGTGGATTTTGATGGTTTAGTTGATTTGATGAAACATTTAGGCAAGTACTGGATTGAAATAGTAGAGCTGCCAAATTAATCCCATAGCGCTTGTGCAAACAAGCGCTACCTCACCGCAAGTCGTCCTATACTTGTTTCAACATAACGTGACGACCCAAACGAATTAATATCACTTCATTTGTGGAGGCTAGTATGACAAAGGAGTCGGTCAGTGAAGTCAATGTGCTGCTCATTGAAGATGACGAAGACGATTATATTTTAACCTTAGATTATTTACAGTCTATTCCTAACTTTAAATTTAATCTCGTTTGGCAAAGCCAATACCATCAAGCGCTAGAAGCACTGGAGAGTAATGGCTTCGATCTCTGCTTATTGGATTATCAATTAGGCCCACAAACCGGTTTGAGCGTGTTAAAAGAAGCCAGAGCGAGACAGGTTCATACGCCGATAATCATGCTGACGGGGCAATCAGATGAAGTGTTAGATAACGAAGCCCTAAAAGCGGGTGCTGAAGACTTCGTGCTTAAGTCCGAAATAAGCAGCGCTCGATTTATTCGTTCCATTCGCTATGCTTTGGCACGCAAAGAACTTGAACGTGAACGCCTGGAGCGATTGCGAGTGGAGTCCGACAGTCGAGCAAAAGACCGCTTTTTGGCACATTTAAGCCATGAGTTGAGAACACCGTTAACGTCTATTTTAGGTTACACCAATCTCCTCTTATCTCGGGAAGAGTTGCAGAATGTTAAGCCTGAGCTTTCTATAATCAATAACAATAGCGAGCACTTACTTAACTTATTAAATGATGTACTCGACCTATCCAAGTTAAATGAAAATCGGTTACAGCTAAATAAGCAAAGCACGTGTTTGAATGGCTTTCTAAGTGATTTATATAGCCTGTTTAAAATGGCCGCGGCCAAGAAAGGCTTGAGTTTTAGTATTGAAGCTAAAACGCCACTTCCTCAAGATGTAAAGATTGATAAAACACGACTGAAGCAGGTACTTATCAACATTATTTATAATGCGATTAAGTTCACAAGTTCCGGTTTCGTGAAGGTTGAGATCACGTTACAGGCTGATGCAAAACTTGAGTTCAAGGTGATTGATACTGGTATTGGTATTCCTTGCGAGAAGCTTAAACGTATATTTAAACCTTTTGAACAAGTACAAAACGTCACAACGCGCACGGATGAAGGCGCTGGTCTTGGTTTAGCTATTAGCTCTGCACTCATTAAATTGATGGGAGGCGAGCTTGCGGTTGAGTCGACTTTGGGAGAGGGGAGTGAGTTTGGTTTTAGTATTGATCTTGATACTATCGATGGAATGACTCTGGCGCCATTGATGCTAGATAAAACCCAAAATGCGACCGATAACTCGCTTCCATCTGATTTGCAAGGGCATATCCTTATCGTTGAAGACATTAGTGAGATCCAGATGTTGTTGCGCACCCTGATAGGTCAAACCGGTGCAACCGCTGAAATTGCGGGCGATGGCATCGAAGCGCTTGCGATGCTTAAGGATAATCCTGATAAGTATGACTTAGTCTTTATGGACTTGCACATGCCAAGAATGGATGGCCGAGATACGATTGTTGCACTCAGAGAGCGTGGTATTGACTTACCTGTTGTCGCACTAACGGCGGCCGCTCAAAAAGGCACAAAAGAAGAGTTAGTGGCGCTTGGCTTTAGCGATATGATGAGTAAGCCTGTTAATGTCTCTGAGTTAGGTGAATATTTAGCACACTACTTGAGTGATGAATTGGCAACATCTAGCGATGATATGGCGCAAACTACCGGTACTTTGCGGTTTTTAGTGGTAGAAGACGACGCAGATACACGCAACCTGCTTAAGCTGTTACTTAATTCACTGCAAGTGAATGTGGTTACGGCTGAGTGCGCGCAAACTTGTTGGCAGCACTTTGTTGGTTCTGAGCGCTTTGACACGATTTTACTGGATATAGGTCTGCCCGATAAGTCCGGGCTTACGCTTGCGCGAGAGATTAAAGCACAAGATCCTAATCAGCATATCGTGATTGCAAGTGGTTTTGATCCAGAGCCGGAAAAGTTGGCTGAGTCACAAGTGGATGAAGTGTTATTAAAGCCAATCACACTGGTGGATTTGAAAGAAATTAAAGAAAAGCTGGTTTAGATAAGAACCAAAGAATAGCGCAAGGAATTAAATGATACCTTGCGCTATTCTTTGTAGTAGTACGATTTTTCTTAGTGCACCAAACTTGCCATATTTAGCGCTGAGTGCGCCAAACATAAACATGAAGCCTAACCCTTGAGGTGAGCTAATCGCGCCGGTAAATACTTTTTTGGCTTTCACTTGGGTAAGGTGATTAAAATGTCTAGCGGTAATGAGCTTTTTCTTCTCTATCACCACTTCTTGGTGCAACTTATCAGTGATGAATTCAGCGAGCTTCGTCATTACTTGCCTCCTGCTTCGCAACTGGAGTATAAAACCCAGACGTCAGGTCGTTTATGCTGTTATTAAAGAGTTTTAGCCCTGTGATGATCAAGTAATAAATCATTGCGATATTGATAGTAAGTACAATACCCGCCGAAATAAACCAGCTTAGGCCTGCATAGGTTAAGGCGTAAGCAAATAACACGTGCAAGCTGCCCCATACCATCGCCGTTAAAATTAAAGAAAACAGAATTAACCCGAGCGCGATACATAAAGTTTTTAAATTAGCTCTGAACTTGGCACCTAATAGGTTAATTTGTGCTTCCGCGATTTGCTGATAACTGTCGAATAATAGAGACACAGAATCTTTAAGTTCAGCGAGCGCTGGCGTGCGCTCGTGAGCTGCTGCTTGACGGTCTCTTAGTTGAGCTTGGTCTTGCATGATTACTTATTCCTTAACAGCATAGTTGCCAACATACCGAGTGAAAATGCGATACCAGCCGTTTTTACTGGGTTTTCCGTTGCATACTTTTTCACACCAGATGTATTCCACGCACGTTCCCACTCTTTACGCTTGGCACCAATGGCTTCGCCTGAGTTATGGCCTTTTTCGCGCAGCGAGGTTTCAGTGCGAGACGCTGAAGCGTGCAGTGAATCTACTGACGCATGTAATGTATCTGCAATTTGATCCGTAACTGGGTGACTAGAATCATGGCCATTTGACTGTGGTTTTGCTGTGTTACTTGTCTGTGTTTGGTTTGCTTGATTACTCATAAACTACTCCTTATTCGTTTAGTTCACTGTATTTGTTGCAAACCCTTTGCCAACTTAAAACTTTATAAATATCAGCTTGTTATCTATTTTTTATATTTTGTGTCGGTAGATGCGATACGAAGGGTGTAAATGTTACATAGCAGAACCTACAGGGTGTAGAGTTTAAAAATGCGACAGATTTCATTTCTAGCTGTGACTGGTAAATATTACATCTAGAGATTGTTTATCTTTAAACTCTATTTTCTACAAATAAAGGAATAGCGAGAAAGCAATCATATTATTCAATATAGAAGCCGTACATTGAAAACAAAAAAGGCGCTACCAAGAGGTAGCGCCAAAACCAGACTCTTGTGGAAGAGCCAGGACTGAGTCAAAGGGGAAATAATTGGGAGGCTATAAATTAGCCATCAGTACTGCTTAAAATTGATACTCAATAGAGACTGCTGCTACGTCCATATCTGGATCAATATCGTCTTCAAGTTCGTAGCGCGTATATTCTAAACGCATGTTAATGTTTTCGTTTAGGTGGAACTCTACACCGGCACCATAAAGCCAGTCGCCACCTTCAAGGTTAGATGAAACACGACCCACAGCTGGAATATCAGCATAGATATCTGCATCCCATTCAAGCCAACCACCTTTTGCGTAAACTGAAAAGTATTCGTTTAATGGGGCTGAGAGACGTGTAGATAAAGAAATACCGTCGATTTCAGCAGAGTTGTCAATGTCACTTGCTTCGTCGAAGTTTTCATAGGCAAGTTCAAAGCTCCAATATGGATTGATTTTTGTACCCACATACGCTTTTAACATAGACGAGTCATCATCGAACGAGGTGTCGTTCTCACGATCTTCCCACTGAAAAGAGTATTGGCCATAACCGATACCTGTATAAATTTTATAATCTTCTAGTCCAAAATCACACTCCGCGTGAGCAGCGGTAGATGCAAGACCTAGAGAAGCTAGTAGCGCAGCGGCAATAGTTAATTGTTTCATCTTTACTCCTTAAATCAATATAAATATGGGAGGGGGGAGTACCCCCTCAAATCAAAATTGCTTATGATTTTTTAGTAACGCGAAGGTTATCTTTTACATCTTTAACGTCATTGGCGTTTTTTGCGATTTGCACAGCAAGTTTACGCTCCGCTTCGCTGCCAACATGACCGTTTAGTGTTACGACTAAACCTTCCACATCAACATCGATGTCAGTACCATCTACATCTGTGTCAAACAGGTAGCGAGACTTAATTACTGTTGCGATTTTTGCGTCAGTAAAGCCGCTATCGCTTTCGTAGTTACGCTCTTTTTTGCGTTCATCGGACATATCCACGATAGTCAGGTCGTTTTTCACTTCTTTTACGCCGTCGATACCTAGTACCAGTTCTTCAGCTAGCTTTTTGTCTACTGAGTGTTCAACTTTACCAGTTAGCACTACAACGCCATTTTTTACATCTGTGTTAATGTCAAAGTTGTTCAGCTCACCGTTGAAAAGTAGCGTCGCTTCTGCTTTACCGTCTATCCAAGCATCGCTTGCTTCTTTTTCCCAAGAATTATCAGCAGCGAACGCTGAAGCAGTAGTAAGTGAAGATACAAGTACAGTTGCAATTAATGTCTTTTTCATAATTAAACTCCTTTAATTTCGTAGTCGAATTACCTATTGCAGCTGTTGTGCCATGTTGTAAATTATTGAATTTTATGTGTTTTTATTTTGTTGGTAAGTTTTAAGGAAGAATTTACCGAGAAAATGTGTACATTACTTTGTAATAATTACCTTTTTCATGAACGGCTAATTAATATCAGTAGGAATGATTACTGCATTCTATCTTTGTCGCGTACTTATATAGGAATGAGTAATTATGAATTTAGAAAAATTTTGGACGTTAATTAATGATAAGTTAATCTCTTGGCTTGAATCCGGTGTGTAGTTACTACCGAATATGATCCTAGCCTTAATGATACTAATATTCTTTACAGTGCTGGCTAAAATATCAACAATCTGGTTTTCTAAAGCGATTAAAAAAGCAATAAAGACAGAACAAGTTGCTTCTCTTATTAGTTCCATATTTAAAGTCTCTATTATTACCATTGGGATTTTCTTCGCTTTAGATATAGTAAAACTATCAGGTGCCGTAATGTCACTGTTGGCTGGGGCGGGGATCATTGGCCTTGCTATTGGCTTTGCATTCCAAGATATGACCGAGAACCTCATCGCTGGATTTGTGATGGGAGTCAGAAAGCCCTTTATGGTCGGTGACATTATCAGAACCAAGGATTGCTTTGGCACGGTAAGTAAAATCAATTTGAGAAATACCTTAGTAGAAAACTTTTACGGCCAGCTGTCTTATATTCCCAACAAAATTCTCTTTAAGAATGAGTTACAAAACTACACTAAGCTTGGTAAGCGAAGAATAGAAGTACCAGTTGGTATCTCTTATGCGGATGACCCAGAACAAGCCCGAGAGGTGATTGTTGAGGCAATTAACAAGCTTGATTTCGTAGTAAACCAAAAAGAAACGGATGTCTATGCTGAGTCTTTTGGTGATAGTTCTATCAATCTACTCGTGTGGTTTTGGATAGACTACCCAGCTGATCCCGGCTTTATGGTGGTCAGGCACCAAGCAATTTGTACAATTAACCGTGTTTTAGCCGATAACGATATCTTAATTCCTTTCCCTATTAGGACGATGGACTTCAATGCCAAAGGCAGCACGACCTTAAGTGTGCAATTATCACAGGAATAATTTACATCTAGTTTGTAATATTTTCACCGGTCTGAAAGTGCTTATATTAAAAACCCTTGTAAAATAAAGGTTTATAATTTGGCATTTAATCTGCATTGACGAAAGGGACAGAAAATAATATTTGCAAAATGCACTTATTAAATATTGCAACGAAAGGAGTTATTTATGGCAGATTCAAATTACGACATGGAGCCGGTAAAAGAGCTCATTAAAGTATTAAATGGTGGTGTTGATTTTTACACCGAAGCTAAAAAGAAGCTAGATAATATCGAATTAAACCGCGTATTTGACCAAATGATTGTAGATAAAGCGCAAGCAATCTCGGATCTACAACCATTTGTTCTTATTGACGAGGGTGAAATCGAGACTGATTCAGCGCTTAGCATCGACATTCGTGAATCGTACACCAAGTTGGTTGGTATGGTGAGCACCGACAAAGAGCACACCTATATTTCTCAGCTAGAAGAAGTGGAAGATAAAGTGTTGAGCAAGCTTGATAAAGCGCTAAGTAAAGATCTTCCACCTAAATGCAAGAGTGTATTACTGCAAATTCAAACCAGAATGCAAGCTTGTCACGATCAAATGAAGCAGTTGCAAGAGCTAACTGCCTAAGGAGAATGTTATGTTGAGTTGGGCTGTAATGTTTTTATTCCTAGCACTTGTCGCAGCCGTGTTAGGTTTCACCGGAATCGCGGGCGCTGCAGCAGGTATGGCGAAAATTCTATTCTTTGTGTTTATCGCCTTTATGATTATTTCGTTTATTTTTGGTAAAGCACGCGCTCCCAGGTAAAAGGGATTTAACGTTCTAAAACGGTTTTAGGAGATAGATTATGAAATCAGCAATTACATTAGCTAAAGCATTTGGTTTTGTTTCAATTTTAGCACTTTTTGGTTGTAGTGAAGGCCCAGCGGAAGATGCGGGTGAGCGTTTCGATGAAACGGTGCAGGAAGTGGAAAACAGTGTAGAAGATGCCTGTGAAGATGTAAAAGAGAACCTGAACGCAGAAAACGAAGAGTGTTAAGCAAAAACAATTTCGACGTGGAATGTAAGAGGAGAAGCCGATAAAGCTTCTCCTCTTTTTTGTAATAAGTTTAAAAATCAATACCCTAAAAAGGGGGGACACAGTAAATAAATATGATGCACATCAAAATCACGCTGCTTAATCTGCAATTAATATTGTAATCTACGAACTTTGAGTAATACTTTATTTCTATGTTTACTCAATAAAAATCAGATTATGCTAAATAGGGTTTCAGTTAAAAGCAGATTGTTGTCGCTTTCAGGCATACCTGCTGTGTTTTTTATTCTTGCAACCATCTTCACAATCGGAACATTATCAAACCTTATCAATTACATTGACCGTATTTATGACGACAGAGTTGTACCGCTTAGACAAATAAAAGTGGTGTCAGATAACTACGCGGTGGTTATTGTGGATACGTTTCACAAGTTACGAGGCCATCAACTATCCAATGGTGCTGCGTTAAAGCAAATCGAAGAAGCTAAGAATATCGCTGAAAAAGAGTGGAATAGCTATTTGTCCACGGACCTTACGAGCGAAGAGCGAAGCTTAGTAAAGCAAGTTGAAAAAGCAGAATTAAGCGTCAAACAACTGCTGTCTAATTATATTAACCGAGTTAACGCAAATACCTTTGAAGAAATTCCTTACGATAAATTTGTACATGACCTCTATGCGGCCTTCGATCCGCTTAGCGAAAGCTACAGTGCCCTAATTGAATTGCAGCTTACTGAAGCGAGTGCGCTTCGGAACGTCGGTCGCTCAGAAGCCAGTGCGACAAAAGCGGCGATGATTATCTCTTCCGTTGTTATTGTGGTAGTAATGGTGCTAATTGGCATGTTGATATTTAGGTCAATTAATGAACCGCTTAGCCGCTTACGTATGCGTATTGGTAATATTGCAAGAGATGCAGATTTAACACAAAGAGTGGTAGTTGAGGGGCAAGATGAGTTAAGTCAGATAGGGAATGACTTCAATACCATGGTGTCTAGCTTACATGAGCTAGTTACCAATCTAGTCACAATCGTGAATAGCCTTTCTACGACCTCGAACGAGTTGAATGGTATCAGTCAGTCGATTGCGGGCACTTCGCAAGAGCAAGAGCAGCAAACTGTGATGATTGCAACCGCAGCAACAGAAATGAATAGTGCGATACAAGAAGTGGCACATAATGCGATGAATACCGCGAACAAAGCTGAGATGTCCGGCAAGCTTGCGAAACAAGGGATGGATGTTATTTCGCAAAATATTCAGGCCATTGAGCGCCTTGCTAGTGAAGTAGGAGATAATGCGCAGTTAATTAAAGCGTTGAACGATCAGTCTAATGAAATCAACCAGGTTGTTTTAATGATCCAAGGTGTGGCTGAACAAACAAATCTTCTGGCATTAAACGCTGCAATAGAAGCGGCGAGAGCAGGGGAGTCTGGCCGAGGTTTTGCGGTTGTTGCCGACGAAGTCAGGCAATTGGCACATAATACGCAAAAAGCCACAGAATCTATCCGAGATATGATCAGCAAGTTACAGGGCATGGCACAAAACGCAGTATCATCAATGGAGAATGCGCAATCAAGCGCAGCTGCGGGGGTAGATAGGGCTAATGAATCAGCTCAAATAATGACCGATATTGATAAGG
This sequence comes from Pseudoalteromonas piscicida, assembly GCF_000238315.3. Lineage (NCBI taxonomy): Bacteria > Pseudomonadati > Pseudomonadota > Gammaproteobacteria > Alteromonadales > Pseudoalteromonadaceae > Pseudoalteromonas > Pseudoalteromonas piscicida. The sequence continues at coordinate 1,942,583 of NZ_CP011924.1, read as the reverse complement.
CGGTGGATGAAATCGTTGGTATGAATATTCAGGTTTCAACGGCGACAGAAGAACAAACAACGGTGGTTGCGGAAATCAGCGAAAATATTAATGATTTCAGTAGCAGTATTTCTGAAATTACCCGAAATGCACAGAGTAATGCCGATGTAAGTAATGACTTAGAAGCGTTAGCCGAGCAGCTAAACAGCCAAGTACTAGTATTTAAAGTTTAGTAATATTAGGGCCGAGCCTGTTTAAATCAAACAGTAAAGATCAACAGGCCCTAGAATTAAAGAAATAAAAAAACCTCGTCATTGCGAGGTTTCAGATTGATGATAAACCCCGCTTTTTTAAGCGGGGTTTATTTTTCCCAGTTGTTGGAGTAGTTTTCTCTGCCGTAAGTTTCAGCGTTGGTTTTTTGTGTTGGCTAGGCTAATTATTGTGATTTGGTGTGTCCAAGATCGTTTTGAGGGCTTTTAGGGGGAGTTTTCGAGGTTTTTTGCTAGTGTGCAGCCATGAGCGCCATTTTCTTCATATTTTGACATGCCGCTGCTAACAAGCACTGCGCGGTCACTTTTGACAGACCTCTATATCTGCAGTAGCGATGTCCATGATGTTGTTTCGCATCAGCGAAGCTTCTTTCCACCGTTTCGGCTCGTCGTCGATAGAGCTTTTTACCCCAGTCGCTCAGCCTAATCGCATTGGCGTTTTCTACGCTCGATTGCCAAACATGCCGCGTTATAACTTTGGTTTGATTTTTACTGGCTGTACATTGATTTCTGACTGGACAGCGTCCACATTTGCTCGGGTCGGAATGATAGTGACGATAGCCTGTTCGGCTTGTTGTTTTGTAGATTAGAGTTTCACCTTGCGGGCACAGGTAAGTATCTGTATCGGCTTGATATTGATACTCACGTTTGGCGAAGTAGCCTTTCTTTTTATTTGGTCTTCGATACCCCAGCACGCCAACTAATTGCCTTTCTTCCAGATTGTGGCATACCGCGGCGGTAAAATAGCCTGCATCTAGCCCAACCGCGATAGGGTTGAGTGCAAAGGTATCGAGCGCTCTGTCGAGTCGACTGATAATAGGTTGTGAGTCATGGACATTGCCTGCGGTGGCGTGTGTATCAACAATAATGCCGTGTTTACCATCCACAATTCGATGGTCTAGATAGAAGAACCCTTTTGGCTTTTCATCCCGTACCATAAACCCGCTATCTGGGTCGGTGCGGCTGACTTTGGTTGGTTTTGTGCAAGTTGTTTCTTCCTTACACTTCAGGGGCTTTTTTCCTTCATCCTCCCGGTCTTGCAGTACTGCTTCGTTCAATTGCTCTACATACACTGAAGGACTGACTTTTAAGTCTTCTATGTCATAGCGCTTTTTATTGGCATTGGCTTTGAGGTGTGTACTGTCAGCAAATAAGCTATAGCCACCTATGAGTTTTTGTTTCATCGCTTGGCGGACAATGTTATCGAAGATGGATTGATAAATATTGCTGTCTTTAAAGCGCTTTATGCGGTTTTGGCTTAGCGTCGAGTGGTGGATGACATCTTCAGTTAGTCCCATACCTAAAAACCAACGATATGCGACATTGACTTGGATTTCCTTAATCAAGCGACGCTCGCTTTGAATGCCAAACAGGTATCCAAGAAATAAAATCTTGAACATTCGCACTGGGTCAACCGCTGGGCGACCATTGTTTTTACAGTAGAGATGGGCGACTTCATCGCGGATGAATTCGAAATCAATCGCAAGGTCAATCAGGCGAACTAAATGGTCTTTTGGAACCAATTGGTCGATAGCGACCATTTCTAGTTCATATTGCTGAGGGGTTTTGTCTTTAAGCATGGTGAACTCCCTAAACTCACTACGCTTATTAGATCAAAGGGCTAGATCTGTGTCCAGCCCTTTTTCAACAGTCTGAAACCTCGTCATTGCGAGGTTTTTTTATTTATGGAGTTGTTGTTACACCAACTGATATTACACAACACCACGAGGTAAGCGGCAGTCGTGATCTTTTGCTGCTAGTTCAGCAATCCACTGTTCTTCCGCTTTGAAGCCTTCTTCGTTTTCTGTAACGATAGTAAAGCTCGCTGATTTTACAGCTGCAGCCTTAGGCGCTTTCTTAGTCGTTTTCGCTTTTTTGGCAGGCGCCTGCGTTTTCTCACTTGCTACAGCTGACCCTGAAGTTAGCTCTTCTGTTAATTCAGCTACCTCAGCAAGACGCATGTTTTTGCCACCATCGATGCTATACCAACCTGGCTTTGCAGTGATCTCAGGCTTTTTGCCATGTGCAGCTTCGTACGCAGCTTCGAAAGCGCTTAGTACTTCAGTTTTATCTAGTTTACTCATCGTAGATCCTAGTCGTGTTGTACGCGGATACGCGGGTTAAGATTAAACTCTATTTATACCCATATTTGCGCAAATTTTCAATTTTTTACGTTTTTCAGCGCTAATTTATCGAACTTTAGCCTGATTTTGGTGTCTTTTTCGACGCTTAAAGTGCCTCAGGGTCAATCACACGACGGATCGTGATCCACATACTTCCAACCTGTTCATGCCAAATCCGAGTGACTACTTCTAAGGCCTTATGGTTTGGAATAAATTGTCTGCTCGGTGGGTATTGCTTGAAGTTATAAAACTCCGTCGGTGCAGCGAACACTTCTATGCCTTGTGCTTCAAATAGGTTTTTTGCTCGCTGTATGTGCGAAGCCGATGTGACCAATGCGACGTCATAATCGACTAGTAAAGGTGCTAGCATTTTTGCTTCGTCCGCGGTGTCTTTGGCATTGGGGTTTTGCTTAATACGTGTAGCGGAAATACCCAGGCTCTGTGCGGTTCTTGCCATGAGTCCCGCGCTTGTTGCATGGCCATAGCCGTAACCAGAGACATACAGCTGGGCCTTTGGGTAAATATTAGCAAGTCTTACGCCTTCAACTAATCTGGCTAGACCGCAGCTGCCAAGTTGGGCGTTGCTGGGGGGAGATTTATCTGGGTATAAATCACAGCCAAGTACCACGATTTTATCTATATTGTTGTGCTTGCTTGGATTGAATGCGGCGAGAGCGCCTGTATCCCACTCAATAATATGTTGTGCGACATAAGGAGTCGATAACGCCCATGTCGTGAGTAAGACAAACCAGCTTGCGATGTAAGGCCCTTTACGCGTTTTGGCGATAAAAAGCATAAGCCCCACAAGCACCACTAAAGATAATGGTAACGGCATCATAAGTTGACCGATAACCTTTTTGACTTCAAACATTTAAACATGCCTTAGATTTAGATAAGCCTGACGCAATGCTAGCATGAGATGGGAGTAGTAGAAATGTATAACAGTTAGGGCTCAAAAAGAGCCCTGTCATCTATCTTGCAGTGGTTTTACGGCAAGTATTGAGGAAATGACGATAAACAGGGTTATCTTTCATGCTTTTCTTCATTGCTAAATACATTGGACGATTTAGCCCAAGTGCGCCTAGAGGAATCGATTTAATTAGCCCTTGACTCTCATAAGGTGTCACTAACCAGTCCGGTAGTGCTGCAACCCCCATGCCTGCACTTACCAGTTGGAAGATTAATAAACCTTGATCGACGGTTTTTAGCGTACCATCAAAGCGTGCATTTTGAATAAAGTGCTTAAATATATCCTGGCGCTCGCGAGGAATAGGGTAAGAAATGATGGTTTCATCTTTTAGGTCGAGTGCTGTGACATAGGCCTTCTTGGCCAATTCGTGATCTGGTGCAACGATTAACTTTAATTTAAAGTCGAAAAGGTGCGCGTATTCCAATTGTTCTGGTTCTCGAATGTCTGAGGTAAGCACTAAGTCCAGCTCATCTTCAATAAGGTCAGGAATAGCGTCGTAGCTAAAACCACGTTCGTAATCGACTTTAATGTCAGGCCAAAAGGTATTGAATTCTTTAATTGTTGGCAGCAACCAGTGAAAACAAGCATGACATTCCACGCTTAACCTGAGTTGCGAGATAGGTTGATTAAGGCTTTCCTTCAAACGACACTTGGTTGCTTCAACTTTAGGTAAAACATCGTTGGCAAGTTCCAATAATAACATCCCTTGAGGGGTAAAGCGTACTGGTTGCGTTTTGCGCTCAAAAAGCTGGCAGTCGAGTTTGCTCTCAAGATCTTTGATCTGATGTGATAAAGCAGATTGAGTCAGGAATAGCTCTCGTGCTGTATTCACGAGAGAACCAGTTTCTTTCAAGGTGGAGATAGTCTTTAGGTGCTTTATATCAATCATTATCAACAATTCTCATATTTTAAGTGAGCAAATCTCAGCATTACTCAATATTACGATTCTATTTAGTTATTATCAATGTCTAGACGTCTAAATACCTGCGGTGAGTTGTTCAAAAATTCACAAATCCACTATAACACTAAAAATGACAGCGTTGTCACTGCTTGTGTAAAAATTTTTTAAAAAATTACAATTTAATTTTATTCATATGAAATCTGAGAAAGCATCAATTGTTGTTTTTGATTATGAGAATTATATTTTTAGACATCCATACATCTAGACGGAATTAAAATCATGGCATTAACACATAACTTGGGTTTTCCACGCGTAGGCAAAAAACGTGAACTTAAATTTGCAGTAGAACGCTATTGGTCGGGCGACTTAACGCAAGACGACTTAATCGCGGAAGGAAGGCGCATTCGTGCAGAAAATTGGGCATTGCAAGCTGAGGCTGGTGTTGACCTTCTACCTGTAGGCGATTTTGCTTGGTATGATCACGTGTTGAATACTTCATTACTTGTCGGCGCTATTCCTAGTCGTCACAAAAATGATGAGTCGGTAAATCTTGATACTTTGTTTCGGATTGGCAGGGGACGAGCACCTAGCGGCTGTGCGTGTGCTGCAAGTGAAATGACGAAATGGTTCAACACCAATTATCATTACATCGTCCCTGAGTTAACTCAAACGCAGGAATTTTCCCTAACTTGGACGGAGTTATTTACTCAAGTAGAGGAAGCACAATTACTTGGCTACCAAGCAAAACCCGTATTGGTCGGCCCGGTAACCTACCTCTACTTAGCTAAATGCGTTGGTCAAGAGTTTGACAAATTGGCTTTATTAGATAAGTTATTGATTGTATATCAGCAGGTACTTACCAAGCTTGCTGAGCAAGGTGTTGAGTGGGTACAAATTGATGAACCTATTTTAGCTCTGGAAATCGACGATGCTTATCGTAACGCGCTGCGCCGGAGTTTTGATGCGTTGAGCGGGCAAGGAGTAAAAGTGTTGTTGGCCAGTTATTTTGACTCCGTACAAGCGCATGTTGAAGATATCCAGTCTTATCCCGTAGAAGGCGTACATTTTGACTGCGTAACGGCAAACTACGACTTGGCTGCGTTAGAGGAAGTAGTTGGGCAAGATAGCGTGCTGTCTCTAGGGGTTGTGAACGGTCGTAACATTTGGCGCTCGGATCTTGAAGGTGTATATCAGCAACTTGCTCTGGTTCATGAACGTCGAGGTGATAATCTCTGGCTTGCTCCTTCATGCTCATTATTACATACGCCAGTCGACTTAGATCAAGAGCAAAAACTTGATAGTGAGTTAAAGTCTTGGCTCGCATTTGCCAAACAAAAAGGACAAGAGCTGGCATTATTGAAAAATGCATTGGAGCAGCGTGATATTACCCAGTTGGTCGAATATTCTAAGCCTGTAAAAGCGCGTTTGACTTCTACTCGCGTGAATAATAATGAGGTGCAGCAGCGTGTTTCAGCGCTTACAGCAAAAGATGGCCAACGCAATAGTGAATTCGCAACCAGAATTAAAAAACAAGCACAGTCGCTAAATTTACCCTTATTGCCAACCACAACGATAGGCTCTTTCCCACAAACCCAAGCTATTCGTAAGGCGCGACGTGATTATAAAGCGGGTACGTTGAGTGCTGATGCTTATCAAAGCCAGATGGAAGCAGAGATCCGTTATGCCGTTGAAGAACAAGAAGCGCTTAACTTAGATGTGCTGGTTCATGGCGAAGCAGAGCGCAATGATATGGTTGAGTACTTTGGTGAATTACTCGAAGGTTTTGCCTTTACTCAGTTTGGTTGGGTGCAAAGTTATGGTTCGCGCTGTGTTAAGCCCCCAGTGATCTGGGGAGATGTCTCGCGTGCGGCACCAATGACTGTTAATTGGACGAGTTATGCACAGAGCTTAACCAAAAAACCGATGAAGGGCATGCTAACAGGGCCTGTGACTATTTTATTTTGGTCGTTTGTCAGAGATGACTTAGACAAGCCGAGCATCGCGAATCAAATCGCATTAGCACTGAGAGATGAAGTGGTGGATTTGCAAAACGCAGGGATTAAGGTGATCCAAATCGATGAACCTGCATTTAGAGAGGGGATGCCACTCAAAGCCAGTCAGTGGCAAGCCTACTTAGCGTGGGCGGCGTATGCGTTTAGGGTATCTGCAAGTGGTGTGAATGACGAAACACAGATCCATACGCATATGTGTTACTCGGAGTTTAACGATATTATCGCCGCCATAGCGGATATGGATGCGGACGTGATCACAATTGAAACGTCACGTTCAAATATGACCTTACTCGACGCCTTTGAAGATTTTGACTACCCCAATGACATCGGGCCTGGCGTTTATGATATTCACACACCAAACGTCCCTGAGGTGGCATGGATAAAAGACTTAATTCACAAAGCAGCGAAGAAAATCCCGGTAGAAAGATTATGGGTGAATCCAGATTGTGGGCTAAAAACCCGAGCATGGACAGAAACCCGAGCTGCACTTGAGAAT